>JALHPN010000211.1 GCA_022842465.1 Polyangiaceae bacterium
GGGACCGCGAAGTAGGCCGGACGCGCCGAGCGGCGGCGCGGCGCGGGCGCCACGTCGACCGCCGTGGAGGGCGTCTCGACCGCCATCGGCGTCGACCCCGTCGGCATCGAGGGCGCGCTGTCCGGGACGCGCGTCGTCGAGCCGTCGAGGATCGCCGCGATCGCGGCCGCCTCCGGCGCGCACACCGGCGAGCGCGGAATCTCGCGCGGGGCGACGTGGCGCTTCATCCACGCCGACACCTCGGTGCGGGTCGCGAGGCGGACGACGCTCGAGAGCGCCTCCGCCATCTCGAGGGCCGAGGCGAAGCGCCGCGTCGCGTCCTGCTCGAGCGCCTTGAGGACGATGGCGTCGAGGGCCGACGACGTCTCCGCGCCACGCGCGCTCGGGGGCGCCGGGCGCTCGTTCGCGATGCGGTGCACGAGCGCCTGCTCGTTGCCGTCGAAGAGGCGCGCGCCCGTGAGCATCTCCCAGAGGACGACGCCGACGGACCAGATGTCGACGGTCGAGCCGATCGTCTCGCCGAAGAGCTGCTCCGGCGCCATGTAGGGGACCTTGCCGCGAATCTCGCCGTCGATGCTGTGGTGCACCTGGCTCTTCGCCTTGGCGACGCCGAAGTCGAGGAGGCGCGCGAGGCCGTCGGTGCCGACGAGGACGTTCTGCGGGGAGACGTCGCGGTGGATGATGCCGAGGGGGTTGCCCTCGTCGTCGGTCGCTTCGTGCGCGGCGTGCAGGCCGAGGAGGACGTCGTGGATGATCGCGCAGACGATGCTGACGGGGATCTTCTTGACCGCTTCTCCGGAGAGCAGCTTGACGAGGGACGAGAGCGACGCGCCCTCGACGTATTCCATCACGAGGAGGAGGTGGCCCTGCTGCGCGACGATGTCGACGGTGGAGACGATGTTGGGGTGACGGAGGCCCGCGGTGAGGCGCGCCTCGTCGACGAACATGACCGCGAAGTCCGGGTCCTTCGCGTACTGCGGGTGCATCACCTTGATCGCGACGAGGCGCGAGAAGCCCATCGGGCGGCGGAGGCGGGCGAGGTGGACGGTGGCCATGCCGCCCGTCGCGATCTCCCCGAGGAGCTCGTAGCGGCGGCCGCCCCGCGAGGTGCTCATCGCCTCCGGCATCTCGGCGCCGGGGTTCCGGCCGAGCTCTCCGAGACCGACCACCTTGGGGGTCTCCTTCGACGCGCGCGGAACCGCGAGAACATGGCTGCGCGTCATCGCGCTGCGCTTCGCCGGGGTCGTGATCGTGGCTGCCATGCTGTACGGGATCACCCTTCGCAAGCCCGATGCCTGTGATCCGCAGGGGGCTGGCCCCCCGTGTTGTTCGGCGAGCAACGGCACTTTTGGACGTGCGGGGGAGGGCCACCAAAATGGCTCCAAGGTGCGATATCGAAAGGCTGATCCGCTTCCGGATCTCCCCGCGCCAGGGGCGCCGCCGGCCGGGGGGGAGGCGGGGGGTGATCCAGATCAGCGCACCCCCTGTGCGACGCGACGCGAGGTTTCGGGCGGAGAGGCCGGGTGCGCCTACAGCGTCCGACGTGGGAAACATCCGTGGCCTGGGCGGTGCACCCCTCTCGTCGCGGCGCGCGGAACGACCGCCGCTTCGAAAGGATCTCTCCTCCATGGCGACCAGCAGCACGGGCTCCGTCCTCTTCCTCACCGCGATCGCGGCCGCGTCGATGATCGCCTGCTCCGTGACCTCGACGGAGACCCCGACCGGCGGCACGAAGAGCGGGACGAGCTCGTCGTCGTCCTCCTCGGGGAGCACGACGTCGTCCTCCTCGTCCGGCGGCGAAGAGGAGACGCAGACGCCGACGAACGCCGCGACGTGCGCCGCGAAGACGAGCTACGAGGCGTGCATGGACTGCTGCTCGGGTGGGAAACCCGACGCGGTGAAGGCCGGTGCGACCGCATACAACGCGTGCCTCTGCGGCCCGAGCGGCGCCTGCAAGACGGAGTGCGCGACGGATCTCTGCTCCACCGACGAGAGCGGGCAGGCGTCGCAAGCCTGCGAGGACTGCTTGAAGACGAAGGAGCAGCCGTGCATCGACGAAGCCGACACGGCCTGCGAAGCCGATGACGCCTGCAAGGCGGTCAGCGCCTGCGCCGACGCGGCGAAGTGCGAAGACAAGGAGTGAACGCGCTACCATCCCCCGTGTGAAACGACGCGGAAGCGCTCTAGTCCTCGCCGCGGCGCTGGCAGGCGCGGTCGCGTGCTCCCGCAGCGCGAGGAACGCGCCGCCTGCCGCCACGCTCGCCTCTCGTCCCGAGGCAGCCCGCGCGTTCCAGCCGCTCCGTGAGGCGTGGGACGGGCGCAGGCTCGACAAGGAGCAGCTCGAGTCCTTCCTCCGCCGCTTCCCCGACGACGGCCTCGTGCCGCTCGTGAAGGTCTACCTCGCGTTCGTCCACCTCGAGGCTGGCGCCCTCCCGGCCGCCGACGGTGTGCTCGCGTCGATCTCCGATCTGGCGCCGGGGACCACGAAGGACCTCGCCCACGTGGCACGCGCGCGGAGCCTCCGTCTCCACGGCGCGCCGCAGTCCGCCCTCGAGCAGCTTCGCCCTCTCGTCGGGAAGATGGTCGACGACTCCGATCGCGAGGTCTTCCTCGAGGAGCTCGCGCTCTCGGCGATTGCCGCCCACGACGACTACGAGGCGCTCGCCTACCTCGACGCCTGGCTGCGAGGCAGCGGCGACGACGATCGCGAGCGCGTCCGCGCGAAGGTGGCGCAGATCCTCGAGACTCTCCCGCGCCAGGTCCTCGAGCAGACGTACCGTGCCATGCGAGCGCGCGGCGTGGCGTCGGGCTATGGCCCGGACACGCAGCGACTCGTCTCGGCGCGGCTCGCGCGCATCGCGGTCGAGACCGACGACGCAGTGCTCGCGCGGTGGCTCGTCGAGACGAGCGGGGTGTCCGCGGCGCAGGCGGGGGGAGACGCAGGGCTCGAGCTCGGCGAGCTCGCGTCGAGCCGTCGAGGGATCGTCGTCGTCGCGGGGCGCACGATCGGCCTCCTCCTCCCCACGCGCACCCGCGGCCTCCGCGACGAGGCCGCGGACGTCGTGCGCGGCCTGTCGTGGGCTCTCGATCTCCCCCGCAGCACGGCACGCGACGACGGCCTCCGGCTCGTCACGCGCGAGGACGGCGTCGACAAGGCGACGACCCGCACGGCGATGGAGGAGCTCGCGGGCGAAGGTGCGTCGATCATCATCGCGGGCTTCGATCACGCGGGCGCCGGGCGGGCGGCCGCGTGGAGCGAGGAGGCCGGTGTCCCCGTGCTCCTCCTCACCGCGCCTGCGGCCGAGCACCTCCGACGCCAGAGCGTCTTCGTCCTCGGCGAGCGCCCCGAGCGCGAGCTCGTCATGCTCGCGGAGGCGCTCGGACGCGCGGGCGTGAAGAACGCGGCCTTCGTCGCGGACGCGGCGGAGGAGGAGGAGGCCGCCCATGCTGCCGAGGGGAAGGGAGGGCTCCGCCTCCTTCCGCCGGTTCGCTGCGACGTCCCGCTCTCGCAGGCGGGCAAGCCGCGCTTTCCGATCGACGCCTGGTTGTCGTCCGGCGCGGACGGCTGGCT
The DNA here is from genome assembly GCA_022842465.1 of Polyangiaceae bacterium. Classification (GTDB taxonomy): domain Bacteria; phylum Myxococcota_A; class Polyangia; order Polyangiales; family Polyangiaceae; genus Labilithrix. Next base: position 3,572 of record JALHPN010000211.1, read on the forward strand.
CGTCGCGGGGCCGTCGGGGTGCGGGCGCGACGTGCTCCGCGATCTCGGCCGGGCTGCGGCGCGCCGGGATGCGCGTTCCGGCCAGGAGCCGACGGTCGCCCTCACGCTCGAAGCCGGCATCCCGCTGAACGAGCTGCCTCCGGGCCTCGCCGTCCTCGGCGCGTCCGCCGGCATCGTCCCCGTCCTCGCGGCGAGACCCGAGGAGGCGACCGACCCCGACGTCCGCGCCTTCATGGATCGGCTCGGCGTGAGGCCGAGTTACTGGTCCGCCCTCGGGCGCGACGCAGGCGCGCTCGCGCGCGCGGCGGCAGGGGTCCTCCCGCTCGACACGACGACGACGCTCGCGAGCGTCACGCAGCGACGTGCGATCGTGCGCGCGGGTCTCCTCTCGACGCGCGTGACGCTGTGGACGACGGACGAGCGAGGCTTCGGCGACGACCGCATCCTCCCGCGCGCGCTCCGCGTCATGCGGTTCAAGGCCCGTTGACGCTCGCGCTCGCCTCGCGGCACGCGTCGTGCGTCGCCGGGAGCATGCGCCCCTCGATCAACCCCAACCCGTTCCCGCCGCCGAGCCCGGACCCGGCGCCCACGCCGCACACGCCGCCCGACGACGCGCCGCAGCCCGATCCCGTCCCGGTTCCGGCGCCGGATCCGACCCGGCCGATGGCTGCGCCTTCGGGCTGATCGGCGCGCACGGTCGCGGTAGAGTGGGGCCATGAGCCCCGCCGCGCACACGAGCCTCCGCATCAACGGTGATCGCCTCTGGACCTCGCTGATGGAGCTCGCGCGCATCGGCGCGACCCCGAAGGGCGGGGTCTGCCGTCTGGCGCTCACCGACCTCGACCGTCGAGGACGCGACCTCGTGGTCGGCTGGGCGAAGCAGGCCGGGATGACGGTGACCGTCGACAAGATCGGGAACGTGTTCATGCGCCGGGCGGGGAAGAACCCGAAGCTCCCGCCGATCGCCTGTGGCAGCCACATCGACACGCAGCCGACGGGCGGCAAGTTCGACGGCAACTACGGCGTGCTCGCCGGGCTCGAGGTCGTCCGCACCTTGAACGACCACCAGATCGAGACCGAGGCGCCCATCGAGGTCGTGTTCTGGACGAACGAGGAGGGCTCGCGTTTCGTGCCGGTCATGATGGGCTCGGGCGTGTTCGCCGGCGCGTTCTCCCTCGAGACCGCGCTCGCGGCGAAGGACGTGGCGGGGAAGACCGTCGGGGAGGAGCTCGAGCGCATCGGCTACGTCGGCGACGAGGAGCCTGGCAAGCACCCCCTCGGCGCCTACTTCGAGGCGCACATCGAGCAGGGGCCCGTGCTCGAGGACGCGGGGATCACGATCGGCGTCGTGACGGGCGTGCTCGGCCTGCGCTGGTACGACTGCGTCGTCTCCGGCATGGAGGCCCACGCCGGCCCGACCCCGATGGCGCTGCGGAAGGACGCGCTCCAGGTCGCGACGCGGATCATGCAGGAGACCGTCGCGATCGCGCATCGCTACCCGCCCTACGGCCGCGGCACCGTCGGCTTCGTGCAGGTGTTCCCCAACAGTCGCAACGTGATCCCCGGTCAGGTGAAGTTCTCGATCGACCTCCGCAACGTCGATCAGGAGCGTCTCGACACCATGGACCGCGAGATCCGCGCGTTCGTCGAGAAGACGTCGGCGGAGTCCGGCCTTCCGATCTCGATCGAGCAGGTCTCGTACTTCGCGCCGTGCCCGTTCGAGAAGGGCTGCGTCGACGCGGTCGAGGGGGCGGCCAAGGCGCTCGGCTACTCGTACATGAACGCGGTCTCGGGCGCGGGCCACGACGCCGTCTACATGGCGCGCCTCGCCCCGGCGGGCATGGTGTTCGTCCCGTGCAAGGACGGCATCAGCCACAACGAGATCGAGGACGCGAAGCCCGAGCACCTCGAGGCCGGCTGCAACGTCCTCCTCCACGCGATGCTCGACCGCGCGACGTGAAGGGTCAGAGGAAGGCGCAGGCGAGCGCGGCGCGCGTGCGGTTCATGCCCCTCACGATAGGTGGCGCGGCCGGGTACGAGGCCAACGTCACGCGGTCGCGCGCGCGCGTTCGGTGGGTGCAAGGTGCACTCTTTCGCGGTCCGGCGCAGGTCACTCGACGGACCATGGGGTCCGCGCCGGCGCTCGCTACGATCCAGGGACGAGCCGTGTCGTGCTCGTTCGGGCGGCCGCACACGGTCCCGCTCTCACAGACGTCACGTGTGCCCCCGGGCTGGTCGCACGGAACGTGTACGTCTGCATCTTCGCCTGCGGCGACGACAAGGACTGCCCACGCGAGGCCGAGTGCAAGGGCGTGGAGGGCACGAGCCTGAAGGGATGCCGCTACAAGGACTGACGCCGAGGCCGCGAGAGAAAAGAGTCCGTGACCGCGTAGAAAGGGCGCGACGGGCCGAGGCGAGCCGGCTCGAAAGGACATGATGCGTCGGCGCGGTATGCGGAGAGAGAGCTTCACCTTCGGCGGTCGGATGCCGTGGAGCGTCGGGCTCCTCCTCACGATGGTGGTCGTTCCGTCAGTCCTCGCGGCGTTCGGCACGCGGCACGCGGGCCCCCTGTTCGAGCTCCTCTCGCTCCGCGCCCCGGAGGTCCTCCACGGGCAGGTCTGGCGCGTCGTCACGCACGTGCTCGTGGACCCGAGCCCGCTCGGCCTCTTCGTCGCGGGCCTCTGCGTCTACTGGTTCGGGAGCGATCTCGCGCGCGACTGGGGGGACGCGTGGTTTCTCCGGATCGTCGCGTCGCTGGCGTTGGGCTCGGGCGTCCTCGTGACCCTCCTCTCGCTCGTCGACCCGTCGATACGCGTGCACCGCTACCTCGGCACGGTGCCGCTCACGGGGGCGCTCGTCGTCGCCTGGGGCCTCACGTTCCCGGACCGCTTCGTCCGCCTCTGGTTCGTCTTCACGATTCGCGGCTTCTGGATCGCCTGGGGCACGGTGACGCTCACGGTCCTCTACGCCGTCTACCGCGGCTGGGAGCTCGAGCTCCCCGAGCTCGTCACGGAGATCGGCGTGCTCGGCTACCTCTACCGGGACACGCTGACCGCGCCGCTCCGGAAGCTCGGGGCGCCGCGTCCGAGGAGGCGGCCCGCGAAGAAGGTCTCCCATCTCCGCGTCGTCGAGGACCTCGAGGACGACGACGAGCCGCCGTCCCTCCCGCCCGAGCTCCAGGCCGAGCTCGATGCGCTCCTGGGAAGGACGAAGACGAAGCCATCCGGCGACCAGAACCGACCGAACTAGTGGCCCGTGCCCGGCCTCTCGCGCTCGCTAGAACGCCGCGTCGCGCATGCTCGCGTACGAGCTCTCGGCCTCGACGCAGAGGCGCGCGAGGAGCTCGGTCTTCGGCAGCTCGGTCGCGATCCAGTACTGGGCGGCGTGGAGCTTCCCCTCGTAGAACGGGATGTCGTCTCCGCTCGCGCCGCGGGCGAGCGCGCTCTTCGCGATCGAGGCCTGCCAGAGCCACAACCACCCCACGACGGTGATGCTGGCGAGCGAGAGGAAGTCGGTCGAGTGGAGGAGCATCCCCTCGACGTCGCCCGCGAGCCCCCTCTGCCCGAGCGTCGCCGTCACGCTCGCCAGCGTGCCGGAAGCAGCGCGGACGGCCGCGATCCACGCGCCTTCCACGCCGGCTGCTTCCGCCCGCCGAGCCGCCGTCTCGATCTCCTCGCCGAGCGCGCCGAGGGCCGCGCCGCCGCCCGCGACGATGCGTCGCCCGAGGAGATCGAGCCCGTGGATGCCGGTCGTCCCCTCGTGGATGCTGTTCAGCTTCTGCTCGCGGAGCCAGGCCTCGGGGAGCTGCTCGCTCGAGTAGCCGTAGCCGCCGTGGATCTGCACCGCGAGCGCGTTGGCCTCGAAGCCCCACTCCGCCGGGAACGACTTGGCGATCGGCGTCAGCGCGTCGACGAGGAGGCGCGCGCGAGCCCGCTCGGCGCCCTCGGCGGCGTGCTCGGCGAGGTCGGCCTGCAGCGACGCGAAGCCGAGGAGGGCGAAGGAGCCCTCGACGATCGCCTTCTGGCGGAGGAGCATCCGGCGCACGTCGGCGTGCGCGAGGATCGGGACCTGCTTCGAGGCCGGATCCTTCGCGTAGGCAGGACGGCCCTGCGGCCGCATGCGCGCGTAGGCGAGCGCCTCGTGGTAGGCGACGGACGCCGTCGACGCGGCGTTGAGGCCGACCATGATGCGGGCCTCGTTCATCATCTGGAACATGTACGCGAGCCCGCGATGTGGCTCGCCGACGAGCCACCCGCGGCAGTCGCCCTGGTCGCCGAAGGAGAGGGCGAGGCTCGGGAGTCCCCGCCAGCCGATCTTGTGGATCACGCCGGCGACGTGGACGTCGTTCGGCACGAGCGCGCCGTGCTCCTCGCGCTCGCGGGGCACGGCGAAGAGCGAGATCCCCTTGATGCCGGCAGGCGCGCCTTCGACCCGCGCCAGCGTCATGTTGACGACGTTCGCCGCGAGATCGTGATCCGCGCCCGAGATGAAGATCTTCGCGCCGGTGATCGCGTACGTGCCGTCGCCGCGCGGCGCGGCCTTCGTCGTCACGTCCGCGAGCGAGGAGCCGGCCTGCGGCTCCGTGAGCGCCATCGTGCCCGTCCACTCGCCGCGGTAGAGCCGGTCCATGAAGGCGCGCTTCACGGGCTCGTCGGCGAACGCCTCGAGGAGGTGCGCGGCCCCGTTGGTGAGCCCCGCGTACCCGTAGGCGCTCGCGTTCGCCGCCATCAGGTACGCGTGCGCCATCGCTGCGACCGTGATCGGGAGCGCGGCGCCGCCGACGCTCGCGGGGCGAGTCGCGGAGATGGCGCCGAGCTCGACGAGCCGCGGCCAGATCTCCTTCATCCGCGCGTGCGCGACGATGCGTCCGCCCTCGAGCCGCGCGGGCGCCTCGTCCATCGGCTTGAACGCCGGGAAGAGCACCTCCCGCGCGAGTCGGCGCGCGCTCGCGACGTACATGTCGAAGGTCTCCCGGTCATGGCCGGCGAACGCGGGCAGCCGACAAAGCGCCGAGACATCGAGCATCTCGTGGAGGAGGAGCTCGACGTCGCGATCGCGGACGAGTGGATTCTCGAGAGGAGCCGGCATGAGGCGCCGAGTCTAGTCGCAGTCCGGGCCGACGACGTCCACACTCACGCGCTTTGCGCGCCTGCCGGCCTCCGAGTACACCACGGAGGTGAGCTCTCGGCAGACCCTCCTCACCGTGCTCGGCGCGGCCACGGCGGGATCGCTCGCGCTCCTCGCGTGCGCGAGCTCGCCCGAGCCGACGCCCCCGTCGCGGGCGTGCGGCCTCACGGTCTGGCACAAGCCTTCGTCGAGCGCGGCCGCGGTCGAGATCGTGGGCGCCTGGGACGGGTGGAAGCGTCCCGGCGTGACGCCCGAGGCGCGCGCCGACGGTTGGCGCGTCGCCGGGTTCGACGTGCCGGCCGGCGAGCACGCGTACGCGATCATCGAGGACGGCGTCTGGCTCACCGACAAGCAGGTGCCGATGACCGCCGTGCACGACGGGCGCGAGGTCGCCCTCGGCGTGGCGCCCGACTGCGCGAGGCCGCTCCTCCGGGTCGACGCGGTGGAGGTGGAGGGGGCGTCGCGTGCGACGGTGAAGGCGACGTTCCTCGCCGCGAAGAACGGCGCGGAGGTCTCCTCGCCTTCGGTCACCGCCACCCTCCGTGACGGGACGAGCCTCCCGGTCGCGTCCGTCTCCGCGCTCTCGGGGGCGATCGAGATCGTGACGACGAGCCTCCCTCCCGGCAAGCACGTCGTCACGCTGCGCGCGTCCGATCGCGACGGCGTTCCGGCGGAGGACGCGCGCGCGACGGTGTGGATCGAGCCCTGGCGCGCCGAGCCGTGGGACCCGCGCGACGCGATCGTCTACCAGGTGCTGCTCGACCGCTTCGGCCGCGGCGCGGAGGCGCTCGCCCCGCCAGAGACCCCTGCGTCGCGCGCGGGCGGCAACCTCGCCGGCGTGCGCCACGCGATCGAGAGCGGGCAGATCGAGGCGCTCGGCGTCAACACGCTCTGGCTCTCGCCGCTCTACGCGAACCCGAAGGGGGACTTCCCCGGCAACGACGGCCGCTCGTACTCGAGCTACCACGGCTACTGGCCCATCGCCTCGCGTCGCCTCGACGAGCGCTTCGCGGACGAAGCCGAGCTCGAGTCCTTCATGGCCTTCGCGCACGGCAGAGGGCTCCGCGTGCTCTTCGACGTCGTGCCGAATCACGTGCACCAGGAGCACGCCTGGCGCGCGGAGCACCCCGACTGGTTCGTGGACGGCTGCCTCTGCGGGCAGGGGTCGTGCGACTGGGGCACGAACATCAAGACGTGCTGGTTCGCGCCGTACCTGCCCGACCTCGACTGGTCCAAGCAGGCGGTGGCGCGCGCCGCGACCGACGAGGTCCTCTGGTGGATGGACCGCTGGGACGCGGACGGCCTCCGCATCGACGCCGTCCCGATGATCCCGCGCGCGGCGACGCGGCGGATCACGAGCGCGATCCGCGCGCGGTACGAGCATCCAGGCCACCACCCCTACGTGCTCGGCGAGAACTTCACCGGCCCGGGCGGCTACCAGAACCTCCGCTACGACCTGGGGCCGTTCGGCCTCGACGGGAGCTTCCACTTCCCCCTCATGTGGACGCTCCGGGAGGTGATCGCGGAGGAGAAGAAGCCGATGAAGGAGATCGATCTCTCCTTCCGCGCGGGGGAGGACGCGTGGGCCGGATCCGGCGCCGTCATGGGCCTCATGATCGGCAACCACGACGTCTCCCGGTTCGCCTCCGTCAGCGCCGGGAGCGCGTCGGGTGACGCGTGGGAGGCGCCGCCGCAGCCCCTCGATCCCACGGTCTACGCGAAGCAGCGGCTCGCGCTCGCCGCCGTCCTGACCCTCCCCGGTGCCCCCGTCCTCTACTACGGCGACGAGGTCGGCCTCGCGGGGCGGAGCGATCCGGACTGCCGACGGGTCATGCCGCACGAGAGAGACCTCCTGCCCGCGCAGCGCGAGACGCGCGCGCTCGCCCGTGCGATCGGCAAGGCGCGCGCGTGCTCGCGTGCCCTCCGGCGGGGGGACGTGAAGACGCTCCTCGCGGACGAGGAGCGCCTGGTCCTCGCGCGCACGGTCGCGGACGACCTCGCGATCGTCGTCCTCACCCGTCGCCCGGCCCTCGCGGCCTCCGCGCCGCTCGGCGGACTTGCGGCGGAGGACCTCGTCGACGTCGTGACGGGAGACCCGGCCCCGCGCGCCGGGGACGGGATCGCGGTGGCGAACGAGCCGTTTGCGGTCCACGTCTACGTCCCGAAGGCGTCCCGATGCGCCGTCACTCATCCCTGAGTTGACATCGCGCCTGCGCGCGCCATCCTGGGGTCCCCGTGCCGTACCGCCGCGTCCTCGCCGCCTCCTTCCTCGCCCTCTCCGGAGGCGTCCTCGCCGGGACCCTGCCCGCCTGCGGGAGCTCCGACGTGTCGAACCCCGACTTCGGCTCGCCGCCGGACCCCTCGACCTTCAACCCCGGCAACGGGGGCGCCGACGGCTACGGCTATCCGGGGCAGGAGCAGCCCTTCGTCTGTCCCGATGCGCTGAAGCGCTGCGCTCACACCTTCACGTATCCGGACTCGGGGCAGACCTCGGTCGAGCTCCGCGGAGACTTCGGCGGGCCGGACACCTGGCAGCAGGGCAAGCCGATGACGAAGAAGGGCTCGGTCTGGAGCGTCGACGTGAACGTCCCGTTCGGCGGCCCCGTCCAGTACAAGTTCTTCGTCGACGGCACGACCTGGACGATCGACCAGGCGCAGCCGACGATCACCGACGGCACCCAGAACACGAACAACGTCTTCGCGGGCAAGACGTGCGAGCCGGCGCTCTGCGAGGAGGAGGGGCAGCTCCCCGCCGGCGTCTACGACTGGCGCGACGCCGTCATCTACTTCGCCTTCGTCGATCGCTTCCAGAACGGGAACCCAGGCAACGACTGCAACATCAGCGGGGTCACGGGGCCGATCGCGAACTACCAGGGCGGCGACTGGGCCGGCATCACGCAGAAGATCAACGAGGGGTATTTCAACGACCTCGGCGTCAACACGCTCTGGGTCACGGTCCCGTTCGACAACCCCAACGTCGCGGGCCAGGGCGTCGGCGCCGACTCCGGTCGTTTCTTCTCCGGCTACCACGGCTACTGGCCGAAGCTCGACTCGAGCAACCCGGCGAGCCTGGCCTACGAGGGCTGCTTCGGGACCGAGACCGACTTCAAGGCGCTCGTCACCGCCTCGCACCAGAAGGGCCTCAAGGTCCTCATCGACTACGCGATGGTGCACGTCCACAGCGACTCGAACCTGTTCAAGACGCAAGCGGACTGGTTCTGGCCGAACTCGAACGGCAAGGGGGGCAACTGCGTCTGCGGCGAGGGCTGCTCGTGGGATGCTCTCCCCGATCGGGAGCGCTGCTGGTTCACGAGCTACCTGCCGCACTGGAACTACACGAACCCGGCGGCGCGCGACTACGCGGTCGCGAACGCGGTCGAGTGGGTGAAGCAGACCGGGGTGGACGGCTTCCGCGCCGACGCGATCAAGCACGTCGACGTCTCGTGGCTGACCTCTCTCCGCGCCAAGCTGAAGACGGACGTGCTCGCGGCCCAGTCGCCGCAGCAGCGCTTCTACATGGTCGGCGAGACGTACGACTTCGGGAACCGCGAGGTCATCAAGAGCTACGTCGACCCGTCGACGAAGCTCGACGGGCAGTTCGACTTCCCGCTCCGGCGCGTCCTCGTCGAGAACGTGATCATGCGGCTCGGGTCGATGAGCGACCTCGCGAGCTTCATGAACGGCAACGACTACTACTACGGCGCCAACGCCATCATGAGCACGTTCGTGGGCAACCACGATCTCCCGCGCGTGATTCATCTCGCCGCGAACAGCCGCATCTGGGGCGACAACCAGGGCGCGGACGGCAAGGAGCGCGCATGGCAGAACCAGCCCGGTGCGGTGACGGAGCAGGAGGCCTTCGAGCGCCTCGCGAACGGCTTCGCGGTGATCTTCACGAACCGCGGCGCCCCGCTCGTCTACTACGGCGACGAGATCGGCCTCCCGGGCGCGGGCGATCCGGACAACCGCCGCTTCATGCAGTGGACCGGGTATTCACCGGCGCAGACGTTCCTCAAGGACCGCGTGAAGAAGCTCCTCGACATCCGGAGCAAGCACCCGTCGCTCCGTCGCGGGACGCGCACGACGCTCGAGGTCTCGGCCGATCTCTGGGCGTACACGCGCACGACGACGGGCGACACGGTCCACGTCGTCGTGAACCGCGCCGATCAGGCGCGGAGCGTCACCAAGCTGCCGGCCGGCGCCTTCACCGAGCTCGTCACCGGCGAGACGGTTCAGGGGCCGAACGTCAGCATCCCGGCCCGGCAGACGAGGATCTTCGTCGCGAAGTGATCCCCGCGTTAGCATCGGCGCATGAGGAAGCTCATCGCGATCGGGGTGCTCGGGATGCTCGGCTGCGGAGGTGGCGGCGAGCCACCGAAGACCGTGAGCGCGCCTCCGCCGGCCGAACCGGACCCGGGCGCGAGCGCGAGCGCGGCGGCGCCCGTCGACAGCGCGCCCGCCAAGCGGCCGCGCAAGCCCTTCGAGATCCACAACGCGTGCACCGACGTCGCCACGGTCGTCTTCGGCGACGACCCGAAGGCGCCCGGTGTCTACGAACGGAAGCTCGCGCCGAGCACGACCGGCGAAGGTCCGCGCGACGACGAGGGGAACCAGACCGTGTGGTTGCTCGATCCGAACGGAGACCCGCTCGTGAAGGTCCGGGTGACCCGCGGGATGAAGAAGGTCGAGGTCGGCCGTAGCTGCCGGACCCTGGACGCACACTGACCCAGCACGAAGCACGCCACGAGCGCGCAGCGGCCGTTTCCAGGGAGGGCACGTCGCGTGCCCGAAAAAGGCGGGAGAACCGGGAAGCTTCCGTGTCGGACGACGTACTCGGATCGCGCGCGTTCGGCCTTGCGCGCCTCTGTCGTTGCGCTATTCCGGGCCGGTCTCTCTGAGTCCGGAAATCGCGATCGTGTGGACGCTTCTTGGTGGGGGAAGCGTTCTCGAGGATCGGGTCTCGAGCGAGGCACACGCGGTACGCGGATGGACGGCAAGGGAAGAGGAGGACGCGCATTGAGGCCGACGGCAAATTCGACGAGCCGCCAGAATGGCGTAGACTCTCGGCAACTCGTGCCGCCTTCTTCGCGCAAAGCTTCCGAGCTGACGATCGAGGCCATCTACGCATCGCGGACCGGAGTGGAGCCGGTGTGCCGCGACGGCGATCTCCCCGACGAGGGAGAGCGCGCGCGCCTCATCGGCGACATCACGCGACTCCTGCGTGAGCCGCACATGCCGGAGACGACCCGCACCGCGGGCCTCACGCTGATCGGTTGGCTCGCCCGCCGCATGCCCGGCGAGGCGCCGCACGCGATCGGCGTCGCCGAAGCGCGGCAGTCCGAGCGTCGGATCCGCGCTGCCCAGCGCAAGGCGCGCTGACGCGTGCGGTGATGGCGGGCCGCGCGGCGCGCCTGCTTCCGCTCTCGGCGCTGGCGACGCTCGTCGCGATCGCGGTGGTCGCCCGCGTCGATCGGCGGGAGACGGCCCCGGCCACCGCGACGAGCACCGTGGCGCTCACGGCGTCGAGCGCCACGACCCGCGCGCCGATGGATCGTCCCCTCGTCGCATCGTCTTCCGTGGCCGCCTCTGCGGGCGCGGTCGTCCCCCGGGGCACACGCACCCTGCACGGCCACGCGAGAAGGATGCATCGTGCACGGTCTCGAGGGCCGGCGACGGCGCGCGTCGGGTGGCGCGTCACGACGGGGGGGCCGGTCGCGGCGCAGGTCACGACCTCGCCAGACGAAAAGACGCTCTACGTCGCGACGCTCTCTGGCCATCTCCTCGCCCTCGCCCGCGACGGCGGCACGACGACGTGGGACGTCGACCTCGGCGAGCGCGCGTACGGAGCTCCGCTCGTCCACGACGACGGCACGATCTACGTCGGGAGCGACGCGAAGAAGCTCGTCGCGATCTCGCCGCAGGGAGCCGTCCTCTTCCGCCTCGAGCTCGACGGTGAAGTGGACACGTCTCCCGTCCTCGCGAAGGACGGCTCGGTGGTCGTCGCGGCGGGCAAGTCGGTCGTCTCCGTCCGCCGCGGCGGTGACGTCGCGTGGCGCTTCACCGCGAAGAACAAGATCTACACGTCGCCGGCGATCGACGACGAGGGACGGGTCGTCTTCGGCTCGCAGGACGACCACGTCTACGCGCTCGGAACGGACGGTGGCATCGCCTGGAAGGTCGATCTCGGCGCCGACGTGGACGGCGGTCCGGCGATCGGTGACGACGGGACGATTCACGTCGGGACCGACCGCGGCGAGGTCGTGCAGCTCGATCACGGAGGTCACGTCCGCTGGCGCACGGCCGTCGGCGGCTTCGTTCGCGGAACGCTCGCCGTCGCGCGCAACGGCGACGTGCTCGCGGGCACGTACGGGCCCGTCCCGCGCGTGGTGCGCCTCTCGCCCGACGGTGGGATCGTCGGCGCCTTCGCGGTGCAGGGAACGGGGGCGAAGGAGTTCGGAATCCACGGCGCGCCGCTCGAGGACGCCTCCGGAGCCCTGTTCTTCGGCGCTCAGGACGACGCGGTCCGCGCGATCGGTCCGGACGGAGCGCTGCGCTTCCGCTTCGTGACGAAGGGGGACGTCGACGCTCCGCTCACCCTCCTCGAGGACGGATCGCTCGTGGTTCCGTCCGAAGACGGCTCCGTCACGCTGCTCTTGCCGTGAAGGTCTCCGAAGCTGGTATCCTCGGGCGCCCCCCGTGACCCCCTCGATCCCTGCCGCGAACGACACCGACGCCGAAGACGTCGCCTGGGGACTCCAGACGGCGGACACGCTGTGGAAGCGAGGGGAGCACGTCGACGCCGTCGTGTGGCTTCGGCGCGCGGCCCAGGCCGCGATGGACGCGGACGCGCCTTCGCGCGCCGTGGAGCTCGGACGGGTCGCCGCCGAGCTGAGCGACTGGCTCGCCGGGCAGAACGACGGCGAGGAGCCCGATCAGACCGAGCGCATCGCGGTGCCCATCCGGCCCCCGAGCCGCCGGCCGCCGCCGACCGACGAGGCGGCCGCGCCGGCCGCGCCCATGATCGAGGCTCTGCCCGCGACGAGCGACGACGAGCCGCCTCCGCCGACGACCCCGTCGGTGCCGCCGGGCGAGCAAGTGCACGCGGGGATGTTCAACCCGTGGGGCGAACGCCCGTCGGAGCGCGGCTCCGTCCTCTCGCCCGAGCCGAAGCCGGAGGCTCTGCCGGTCCCACCCGCTCCGCCGTCGACGGCGGAGCGGACGTCCGGTCGGCCTTCGGCGCCCCTCCCGCCTGCGTCCGGCTCGCTGCCGGCCGCTTCCGCGGCGCCGTCGGCCGCGCCTGGGCGCACGCCGTCGATCGGGTCGATGGTCGCCTCTGGCTCGACCGAGGATGACTCGGACGAGGTGCTGACGAGCGCGCAGCCTGGGAGCGCGTCCGCGATCGCCGCCGTTCCCTCGGCGCCGCTCGCCGCGCGTGTCGACGTCGCCCCTGCTCCGCCGGGGACCCCCGCGCCGGTGGTCTCACGCAAGCCACCGCCGCTCCCGCCGCGGGCTCGGAAGATGCCGATCCCTGCGCCACGACCGTCCGACGTCGACGTCGAGACGAGCGCGCCGCGCATCGCGGTCGCGCCCGAGGCGCCGGTGAGCGACAGCGTCCCGGTCGTGATGGAGGACGATCTCCTCGAGTCCGATGTCCCCATGGTGAGCGAAGAGGCCCGCCAAGCGATGCCTCCCTCGGAGGCGCTCCAGCCCACCCCGCCGCCGGGGCGCGACGGCCCCCC
>JALHPN010000212.1 GCA_022842465.1 Polyangiaceae bacterium
CCGCCGCCGCCGGTCGTCGCGCCGCCGCCGGTCGCGCCGCCGCCGTCCGCTCCGCCTCCTCCGCCGGCGAAGGATCCCGGCGACGTCGTCGTGAGCGCCGCCTTCCTCTATCCCCTCGCCACGAACTACGGACGTCCCGAGGCGACGTCCCATGCGGATCTCTCCGTCCTCTACGGGCGCGTCGGAGCGATGCGCGGGGCCCAGATCGGGAGCGGGCTCGTCGTCGCCTCGCGCGGCGTCACCGGCGCGCAGCTCGCGACCGCGACCGTGGCCCTCGGCGACGTCGACGGCGCGTCGATCGCCGGAGGCGTCGCGGTGACGACGGGCCGCGCGAGGGGAGCCCAGGTCGCGGTCGGCTTCGGCTACGCGGGGAGCCTCACGGGCCTCCAGATGACGAGCGGGCTCTCCCTCGTGCGTTCCCGCGCCGAAGGCGCGCAGATCGGCGTCGGCGCCAACGTCGCGGGGGACCTCGTCGGCGCGCAGGTCGGCGGCGCGAACGTCGCCGCCGACGTGAGGGGGGGCCAGCTCGGCCTCGCGAACGTCGCCAGGGACGTGAAGGGTGGGCAGCTCGGCCTCGTGAACGTGGCGCGCGACGTGACCGGGGCGCAGATCTCGCTCGTCAACATCGGCCGGAACGTGAAGGGTGCCCAGCTCGCGCTCGTGAACATCGCCGACGACGTGGACGGGGCCGCTCTTGGCCTCGTGTCGATCACCCGCCGCGGCGTCCATCCCCAGGTGTGGGGCTCGACCTCGAGCTACGCGAACGCGGGCCTCAAGTTCTCGGCGAAGTACCTCTACTCGATCCTCGCGCTGGGCTACGGGACACCCGAGACCGCGTTCCGCGACGGGAGCCCGGAGGTCGGCCTCGGCCTCGGGACCACCCTCCGGCTCCCCGCGCGGTTCGACGTCGATCTCGACGCGCTCTACTCCCACGTCGCCGTGAAGCGGGACGACGGCGCGGACGGGTCGAACCACGCCCTCCAGGTCCGGATCCTCCCCGGGTACGTCTTCGCGGAGCATCTCCGCGTATTTGCAGGGGGAGGGGTGCGGGTCCCCCTCCTCTTCGACCGCGGCAGCCTCGCGGCCTCCCCCCTCGCGATCGCGGGCGTGCAGTTCTGATTGAACGGTTTGTGTGGCCACGGTTACCGAGGGTCGAGCACCATGGACGCCCTGCCGATGGCGCACCACCTGCGTGATGTGAGCCGTCTCGAGGCCGACGAGACGCCGCACGGCCTCGTGGTGCGCCTCCAGCGGGGAGATCCCGCGGCGATCACGCTCGTCTACCAGCAGCACCACACGGCCGTCCGCGCGTTCGCGCAGCGGCTCGTCGGAGACGTCGAAGCCGCCGAGGATCTCGTGCAGGATGTGTTCGTCGCGTTGCCCACCGCCATCGCCCGCTTCCGCGGCGATGCGGCGCTCCGCACGTTCCTCGTGTCCATCGCTGTGAATCAGGCGAAAAACCATGTGCGCGCGGCCGCCCGCCGGCGCGCCGCGATGGCGCGCCTCGCCCGCGAGCCGGAGGGGACGTCGTCGGATCCCGAGCGCGACACCGCCCGCGTACAGCTCGGCCGGCGCCTCATGCTCGCGCTCGACGCGCTGCCGCTCGAGCAGCGAGTCGTCGTCGTCCTCGCCGAGATCGAGGAGCGGACGAGCACGGAGATCGCCGCCATCGTCGGCGCGCCCGAGGGCACGGTCCGTACGCGCCTCTTCCACGCGAAGCGCAAGCTCCGCGAAGAGCTCGGAGGCGAGTCATGAAGGACGACGACCTCCTCCGCGACGCCTTCCGCGCCGTGCGTGACGAGCACGTCGGCGATCACCCCGAGCCCGACGCCACCCTGCGCGCCGCCCTGCTCCGCACGCGCAGGACCCGCCGCCAGAGCGCCGTTCGCTTCGTCCTCCTCCCCGCTGCCGCCGTCCTCCTCGTCGGCACCGCCTTCGCGGGCGTCACCGGCCGCCTCACCCCCGCCCTCCGCTCCCTCGATCTCCTCTCCACCCCCGACGACCCCGTCGTCACGCCCGCGCCTGCCCCCGGCCCCGGCCCCGCACCCGCACCCGCACCCGCACCCGACCCCGACCCCGACCCCGACCCGGAACCCCAAACCCCAGCCCCGACCGCCATCGCGATCCCTCCCGCGATCCCGCCCCCTCCCGCGGCCACCCCCACGCCCCCCGTCCCCCCGCCCACTCCCACCCCCACCGATCCCCACGCCTCCCTCTTCGCCGAGGCCCACACCCTCCACTTCGTCACGCGCGATCCCACCCGCGCCCTCGCCGCGTGGGATCGCTACCTCGCCGTCGCCCCCGACGGCCGCTTTGCCCTCGAGGCCCGCTACAACCGCGCGCTCACGCTCGTCCGCCTCGGCCGCAACGCCGACGCGTCCTCCGCGCTCGCCCCCTTCGCCGCCGGCGCCTTCGGCGGCTACCGCCGCGACGAAGCCCAGAAGCTCCTCGACGCCCTCTCGCACGACGAGTGACGCGCCGTCGTCACTTCGCGGCGTAGATCAAGGCGCCGCCGGCGAGCTTCGTGATGATGCCGTCCTTCGTGCTCATCGGCAGCGCGAAGCAGCCCCAGGAGAGCCCCTGCTTCGCGCGTCCCTCCCGCACGTACCTCGCGCCGTGGACGACGACGTCTCGCATGCGGACGTTGCTGTTCGTGTCCGACAGACCATCCATGCGCAGCGACCGTCCGTACTTGCCGTTGTAGGTCTCGGCCGTGAGATAGAAGCCTACGGACGACGCGTGCGAGTTCTTCACGTTGCTGAACTTGTCGAGCATCCCGTCGTTGTTCGGGTCGCTGCCCGAGCCGTGCGCGACGACGTGACCCTGGACGGCTCCGGACCGCACGTCGATCACGAAGAAGCGCTTGTCGCGCGACGGCTTCGCGAAGTCGACGACGACGAGGAAGTCGTCCTTCGGGAGCTTGCTCTTGTTGACGTCGTAGTAGACGAGGGCCGTCTCGCGCTTGGTTCGGTCGATGAGCTTCTTCGGGTCGACGTGGGCGTACTTCGCGAGGACCGTCTCGCGCTGCTCGTCCGACAGGTTCGGCTTCTCGAAGTCGCTCCGGGAGATGGCGTCGGCGCCGGTGCCCACCGGCTCGCCGTCTGCGTCGTCGGGGACGTCGTCCTCCGACTCCTCGTCGATCTCCGCCGCGCAGCCCGCAGGCGCCGCGGCGAGGACGAGCATGGAGCACATCATCGAGAGACGGACGACACGCGCGAGAACGGTCATGGGAGGCACCACCCGACCAGGGCTCGGTGCAACGGGCGAACCAGGTTGCGGACGGAACAACGCACGCCGCTTCGTGTGCGAGATCGCCCGGTGGAGTAGGCCTCGCGTCTCCCTTCGTCGGGGATGATCTGGATCGGGGGGAGGGGCTCGGTCAGAGCCGCGAGGGGGCGTCTTCCGGGACTGCGAGATCGTGCCCCCGGACGCCGTTCCGACGCGCAGCCAGAAGGGTCATCGCTCGACGGCGGCGAGCGCCTCGAGCGCGCGCTCGGCGCGGAGCGCGACGCTCGTGCGGACGCGGGCGAGCCCGGGATGCTTGCCCCGGAGGTGATCGAGCAGCGGCACGCGGTCGAGCCACGCGATGTCGAAGAGCCCGTTCGCGTCGGCGACCTCGAGCCGTTCGATCGCGGCCTCGTCCTCTCCGCACACGAGCATGAGCTCGGCGGCGGTCTGCGCGTTGAAGGACGAACGCCTCGGCGAGACGCCCTTCCCGACGGGCAGGTTCGCCTCGAGGACGACGCGGTCGTCCGCCGTGATCGCGCGGCGCACGGCGACGCCGGCCATGCCGGCGATCGCTCCGCGGACGTAGTCGGGGAGGTCGCGTCGCCCGACCTCGGCGACGATCTCCGGGGCGAGATCCGCGCGACCGCGCCAGAGGAGCATCACGCGCGTCTTGATGAGGAGCCAAGGCGCGATGTCTCCGGCGTGGTCCGGCACGACGTCGAGGTCGGCCTCTGCGAGATCCCAGCGGCCGAGGAGCGCCTGCGCGCGCGCGCGGTGGATGCGGAGCGACGCGAAGTCCGGCTCGATCGCGAGCGCGCGCGAGAGCATCGCGATGCCCTCGTCGATGCGGCCGAGCTCCACCAGCATGCGACCGAGCGCGTCGAGCGCCTCCACGCTGTTCGGAGCATGCGAGAGCGCGATGCCTAGCTCGGTGAGGGCGGCGGAGATCTCGCCCTGCATCACGTGCATCAACCCGCGCGCGACGTGCGCCTCGGCTTGCGCGGGCGCGAGGCGCAGCGCGCGATCGGCCGTCTCGCGCGCCTCACGCACCAGCTCGGGCGACAACGCGCCCATCCAGAAGGGACGCGCGAGCGCCAGCGCGAGGGCGCCGGCGATGCGTGCGTCGTCCGGCGCTCGCTGGTGCGCCTCGCGGAGGAGACCGATCGCCTCCTGACTCGTGACGTGCCACGCGCGATGGAGGAGGAAGCGCCCGCGGAGGTAGAGATCCTGGGCGCGCGCGTCGACGGCGGCGATGCGCATGGTGTCGACCTGCCGTGTCGTGAGCGCGCGCGACATCGCCGCCGTCGCGATGTCCGCGACGCCGAGCACGTCGCTCGCGGGGCGCTCGAACCGCTTCGCCCAGAGCTGGAAGCCGTCGGCGACCGTCACGAGCCGCACCGACGCGCGGACGTTTTCGCCGACGCGCCGGACGGAGCCGTCGACGACCACGTCCACGCCCAGCGCCCGTCCGATCTCCCGGACGTCGCGCTCGGCGCCCTGGTACGCCGCGGTCTCGCCGCGGGGGCGCACGCGGAGCTCGGGCACCATGCTCAGCTGGTCGACGAGGTCCTCGGTGAGCACCTGAGCGAGGTAGAGATCGTCGGCCGGACCGAGGTTCAAGAGCGGGAGGACGGCGATCTTGTGCGCGTGATCGGCCAGAGCGGCGCCTCGCGCCATCCCGGCGAGGACCGGGGCAGGCGCGACCAGCGGCGCGGTCTCGAGGGTCGCGATCGCTTCGAGCGCGGCCGCCGCCTCGCGCGCATCGGGATAGCGCCCGGTCCGGTCGCGTGTGAGCAGCTTCGCGATGACGCCGGCCAGCGACGTGGAGACGTCGGGGGCCATCGACCGGACGTCGGGCGCGGGGCGGATGAGCCGCGCAGCGGCGATCGAGAGGACGGACTCACCCTGGAACGGGAGCACGCCCGAGACGAGCTCGAAGAGCATCACCCCGAGGGCGTAGAGGTCCGTGCGCGCGTCGAGATCGGCGAGCCCCTCCACCTGCTCGGGAGCCATGTAGGCGGGCGTCCCGACGAGCATGCCCGATGTGCGTCGCGCTTCCCCGTCCGTGAACGCGCGGGCGATGCCGAAGTCCGTGATGACGGCCCGCTCGTCCTTCTTCGCGACGATGACGTTCTCCGGCTTGAGGTCGCGGTGGAGGACGCCCGACTCGTGCGCGGCCTCGAGCCCGCGGCAGACGTCGACCGCGAAGCGGATCGCCTCGCGTGCCGGGAGCCGGCCCAACCGCGCGAGGCGCGCTCCGAGCATCTCTCCCTCGACGTACTCCATCGTGAGGAAGCGATCCCCGCCGTGCTCGCCGATGTCGAAGGTGCGCGCGACGTTCCGGTGGGTGACCCGCCGCGCGAGCTTCACCTCGTGCTTGAAGCGCTCGAGCATCCCCTGCGCAGCGGCGAGCTCCTTCTTCAGGACCTTCAACGCGACGACCTCGTCGAGCTCCGTATCGCGCGCGCGATACACGGTCCCCATCGCGCCCGCGCCGAGCATGCCGAGGAGGTCGTAGCGGCCGGCGATGCGCGCGAGCCCGTCGGCGCTCGAGCTCTCGGCAGGAGCGAGCGGAGCGATCTCCGTCTGCGAGTGGGGGTCGGTTCCGGAGGGCACGCGCCTCGGATGCTATCAGGCCCGCGGCCTCATTCGCAGCCGCGCATCCCCTGTCCCTTGCCGATGAGGCACGGCATGCAGATTTCTGTCGGTCCGCAGCCGGCGCGCATGACCCTCCCGACCCCGCGCAGCATCGAGGCGAAGCACAGATCGATGCAGACGCCGTCGGCGCCGAGGACGTCGCACGTCTTGGGCGTGCCGCTCACCTGAGACTGTGGAACGCAGAGCTTGCCGCCGGAGCACGTGTCGGCGCTCAGGTTCTCGGTCTGATCCTCGGGGAGTGAGTCCTCGAGCATGCAGACGCCGGCCATGTGGCAGCACGACTCGGCGCCGCCCTTCCCCTTGCCTCCCCCGGTGCACGCGTTCTCGAAGACGCCGACCTCGTCGCAGAGCGGGTTGTCCTTCCCGTCCTCGGGGTTCACGCACGGCGTGCATCGCTCGTCGGGGTCGCAGACGTCGGGGACGAGCACGTCCTTGAACTGCACGATGCGCGGGATCGCGAGGCCCACGCAGACGCCCGGCTGCTCCTTGCCGATCCGGAAGGTGCAGGACTTCAGCTTCTTGCCCGCGGCGGTGATGATCTTGTTCGGGAGGCAGACCGTCTCCGCGTCGCAGACCTCGAGGTCGTCCGCGGAAGGGATCTTCGTCTTGTCGACGCAGTGCCCTTCGCCGCCCATGCACTCCTTCAGCTCGGAGAGCTCGGGCTTCGCGTACGGGGGCTCGCACTTCTTCTGGCCCGACGACTTCGTCTGCGCCTGGTAGGTGACGGTCTCCATCGTCATCTCGCCGATGCTGCACGCGGCGACGGCGAAGGTGACGAACGCGAGGGTGAGGGCGCGACGAAGGAGCACCGACGAGCTCCTCTCACTCACAGCCCGGCATGCCCTGGTCCTTGCCGAACATGCAGGGCACGCAGACCTCCGTGCGCCCGCAGCCGGCGGTGCTCATGAGGCCCATGTCACCGGCGAACCCCATCATGTCGTTGAAGCACTTCGCGAGGCAGACCCCCGCGCCCATGATCCCCGAGTTGCACTTGATGGGCTTGCCCGACACGAACATGCGCGGCACGCACTTGTTCGCGGCGGGGCAGGTGTCCTGCTTCGTGTCGCTGCGCTGCTTCTCGGGGATGGCGGACTCGGCGATGCAGACGCCGCTGGTCACGCCTTCCTGCGTGCAGCACGTCTGCGCGGGCGTCGCCGGGGCCGGCGCCTGCGTCGTCCCGCCCGCCGCGGCGCACTCCTGCTCGGAGACGCCGATCGGCTGACAGAACGGCGTGGGGGCGTTGTTGTTCGTCGGGTCGACGCACGGCATGCACTGCTGGTCGGCGTCGCACACGTCCTTCGTGAGCGCGCTGCCGCCCTTCGCCGCGATCTCCGGCACGAGCGAGGACGTGAAGCACGCGCCGTCGCCGAGGACGGACTTGCACGTCTTCAGCTTGTCGCCGCCCGCCGTGAGCACCTCGTCCGGCACGCACACCTCGGCGGCGTTCGGGCAGGCGACCAGCATGGCGCCGAGCGCCGGTACCTTCGCCTTCGGGTAGCAGTGGCCCTTGCCGCTCTGGCACGCCGTGAGCTTGGCGACGTCGATCTTCGCGAGCGGCGCGGTGCACGCGCCCGCTCCGGTCCCCGGCGCGGGCGTCCCGGTGTTGGGCCCCGCCTTGGTCTTCGACTCCGCGTCCTCGTCGTCCTCGTCCGCTGCGGGGTTCGTGGTCACGTACGTCGGGCTCGCGAGCGTGCACGCCGAGAGCGACACCATCACGACGGCGAGAAAACCCACTTGGTACAGGCGCGCTTCCATCGTCCTGGGCAAGCTGCAGCCGACGTGCCGCGCCCCGTGGATCCTCGGCGCCCGGTGTCTCTTCCAGGAAACACGTGTCCTCCCGAGCAACCACGATCGCCCGATCCGTGTGAGCCCACGTCGTGCGCCTCACCGGGGCCGGGGCATCCGCGGCGCGCGCCGGACGATCCGTGCTCCATGCGAGCCTACATGGTGCGAGAGGCCGGCTACTCTGCGGCGGTGGCCGGCGCGCTCGCGAGGAGAGGAAAGCCGAGAGCCTCGCGCTGGGCGTAATAGGCCTCTGCCACCCCTTTCGCGAGGCCGCGCACTCGCCCGATGAAGCGTGCGCGCTCCGTCACGCCGATCGCCCCGCGCGCGTCGAGCACGTTGAACTGGTGCGCAGCCTTGGCGACGAAGTCGTAGGCGGGGAGGACGAGCTTCTTCAGCGGATCGTCCGAGAGCGCGAGCAGGCGCTTCGCCTCCTTCTCGTAGTGATCGAAGGCCGCGAAGTGAGCGGGCACGTCCGCCTGCTCGAAGTTGTACGTCGACCACTCCCACTCGGCCCGCTTCGCGATCTCGCCGTACTTCACGCCGGGCGCCCACATCACGTCGTAGATCGCGTCCACGTCCTGGAGGTACGTCGCGATGCGCTCGAGGCCGTACGTGAGCTCGCCCGACACCGGGCGGCAGTCGATCCCGCCGACCTGCTGGAAGTACGTGAACTGGCTGATCTCGAGGCCGTCGAGCCACACCTGCCAGCCGAGGCCCCACGCGCCGAGCGTCGGCGACTCCCAGTCGTCTTCCACGAAGCGCACGTCGTGCTTCTCGGGCTTCGTGCCGATCGCGAGGAGGGACTCCAGGTACTGGTCCTGGATGTCGAGCGGCGAGGGCTTGAGGATGACCTGGAACTGGTGGAACTGCTGCATGCGGTTCGGGTTGTCGCCGTAGCGCCCGTCGGTCGGACGACGCGACGGCTCCACGTAGGCGACGTTCCACGGCTCGGGACCGATCGCGCGGAGGAAGGTGGCCGGGTTGTACGTGCCGGCGCCGACCTCGGAGTTGTACGGCTGGATGATGAGGCAGCCGCGCTTCGCCCAGAAATCCTGCAGCGCGAGGATGAGCTCCTGGAAGTACATGCTGCGCGATGGACTACCACAGGGCCTACGATGCGCCCATGAGCACGACGCGCGAGACGATCCCGACGCCGGACGGACCGATGGCCGCGTTGCTCGCGCGCCCGGAGGGCAGCGGACCGTGGCCTCCGGTCGTCCTCCTGATGGATGCGTTCGGGCTCCGCGCCGCGCTCGGCGAGATGGCCGAGCGCTTCGCGAGAGCCGGCTACGTCGTCCTCGTGCCGGATCTCTTCCACCGTGAAGGGGACGTCGCGCCGTTCGACCCGCTGACGACGTTCTCGAACCCGAGCGAGCGCGATCGCGTCATGAAGCTCATCGCGTCGATCGACGGGGCGCCGGCGATCCGGGACGTGGAGGCCTGCTTCGCGTGGCTAGCCGCGCGACCCGATGTGAAGGATGGCCCGGGCGGCGTCGTCGGCTATTGCCTCGGCGGGCGCGTCGCGTTCGCCGCGGCGGGAGCGCTCCCCGACCGGATCGGCGCGGCCGCCTCGATCCACGGCGGCCGCATCGGCGTGGACGGGCCCACGAGCCTCGTCGCGCTCGCGCCGAAGGTGAAGGCGCGCCTCTACGCGGCCGTCGCGGCGGAGGACCAGAGCCACACGCCGGAGATGAACGAGCGGCTCGAGGGCGCGCTCCGCGCGGCGGGCACGCGCTACGAGCTCGAGGCGTACGACGCGCAGCACGGGTTCGCGGTCCCGGACGCGGCCCTCTACGACGCGGCGGCGTCGGAGCGTCACTACGCGCGGGTGATCGAGCTCTTCGACGCCGCGCTGCGCGCCGGAGCGATCAGCGGAGAGGGACGCTGACGACGGAGAACGTCGCGGCGCCGCTCCGCGCCACGACACGGAGCTTTCCGTTCGCGCGATCCAGGAGCGCCACGGGCGCGACGCCGCTTCCGGCGGCGAGCCCCGCGGAGGCGTCCAGGTACGAGCAGGCGGTCCCGTCGGCGTCGCATCGGACGAGGCCGAGGCGGCTGCCGTCGTCGTCGTTCGTCACGGCCACGAGGACACGCCCGTTCGCGGCGTCGACGACGGCGGAGGGTGAAGCGCCGCTCCTGGCGCGCGCACCGGGAGTGCCCTCGAGCGCGACGCACCCCGTCCCGTCGGTCCGGCAGCGGAGGAGGCCGAGGCGGTGGTCGTTCGCGCCGTCCTGCGATGCCACGAAGAGCTTGCCCGCCTCGCCGTCGAGCGCGAGGGTCGCGCGCTGACCCGAGCTCCGGAGCCTGCCTGCGTTCCACCCGGCGGTGCGGTAGTCGCACGAGCCGGCGCCGCCGCAGACGAGGACGCCGGCGCTCCAGTCGTTGCCCATGCCGAACCCGAAGAGCGTCTTGCCGCTCGCCGGGTCGAAGACACCCGGCGAGATCGCGTTCGCCGTGACGCCGCTCCCCGTCGGGAAGAGGCGTTCGGTCGTGCAACCGGTGAGATCGAGCTCGCACCGGAAGACGCGCGGGAAGGCCTGGGTCCACATGTCTCGCGCCGCGAAGACGACCTTCTTCGCCGATGCGTCGATGGCGACGCGACCGTTCCATGCGGCGCCCTCGACATCGGCCGTCGCGCTGCCGGCCCTCGCCTTGGTGCAACCCGACATGTCGAGCTCGCACCGGAAGAGGACTGGCGTACCTCTCGCCGCGCCAAAGGACCACGGGGCAGCGCCCACGTAGATCGCACGGGTGACCGGCTCGACGGTGATCGACGCGTACCCGACGGGCGACGAGAAGGACGTGAAGGTGCACGCCGTGCCGTCGAGCTCGCAGCGGAAGACTCCGGGGGATGTGGCGACGAGGAGCTTCTGGCTCGCGGCGTCGATGACCGCCGACGGATCACCGACCGAGAAAAGGCCGTCTACCGGCGCCGTGATCGTCGCGGCGGAGGCGGCGTCGTCGACGAGCGGGGTCGCGACGGGAGGCGACTCGGCGCCGCTCGCCGACACCGCGACGGCGAGCAGGTGGCTGGCGCCCGCCGGGATCTGCCCGCCGGAGAGGGCGTGACGGAGAGGCGCTCCCTTCGCGAGCGAGGCGATCTCGCCGAGGCGGGTCGTCGCGCTCGAGCCCCAGAAGAGCTTGTAGGATGCAACCTGCGTCTCGTCAGGCGCCGGGCTCACGGTGACGGTGCCCGAGACGCTGCCGGCCGAGAGGTCGTCGTCGGCGAAGCGGAGGTTTGCGGGAGCAGGCGTGGCGGCGCCGCCCGCGAGCGACACGGCGTGAGTGACGGCGGCGGTCGTCGTCTGGCGGAAGACGACGTAGTGCCTCCCGGCCTTCGTGAGCTTCGCCGCGACCGAAAGCGTCTTCTGCGAGGGGCCGCTCACGACCGCGACGTCGCGGAAGCTCGCGTCGACGATGCGGATCGACTCGATCCGCGCCGCCGATGCGTCGATCTCCGCGCGTACGTCGTCTCCCGCCGCCCCCTCGAAGGAGTACGCGCGGTACGCCTTCGTCCGGAGCGATCCGTTCTTCGTCTCCCCGTACGCGATCGCGCCGAGCACGGCGGTCGGTGCGAGGCTCCGGATGGCCGACTCGTCCTCCAGGACCTCGTCGTCGACCTCTCCCTCGCTGCCGACGCAGCCGGGGGCGACGAGTGGGGCGCAAGCAAGGAAGAGAAGCGGAAGGAGGCGCAGGCGGCTCATGTGAGGGCGATGTGCATCACCCGTGCCTGCGCGGCCGCCGCGGCAAATCCCTCGCGGAGCGGCGGGACGCGCCCGTCTCGTTCTCCCGGCGTGATCTCGAACCGTGCAGTCGTCAGAGCGCGGCGGCGACCTCGCGGAGGATCCGCGGGGCGTCCTCCGCGATCGCCTCGTGGTGCGAGACGATGATCCGCACGAGCCCGGGCAGGTCCGCGAGCCGCTCGAGGTGGGCGCGGAAGGCCTTCTTGTCCTTGATGAGGAGGAGGCGCGAGAGGCGGCTCACCTTCGGCCCGCCCGTCGAGCCGGTGACGTGCTTCAGGAGGAAGCCCCCGATGCCCGGGGCGTGCGGCATGTTGAAGACCGCGTCGTTCAGGACGAGCGTCGTGCCGCTCTCGTCCTTCACGATCATGGCGCCCTCGCCTCCCATCGTGCCGTCGAGGACCTCGAAGGACACGTGCTCGTCGGCCGGGAACGTGCGGTAGTCGAGATCCAGGCGCACGGCCGCCGCGATGCGGGCCTTCCCTCCGGGCGGAGACACCACCTTCGCGTCCGGATAGCGGCGTGCGAAGCGGTCGGCATCCATCCGGTGGTAGCCGTTGGGGACGACGACGAACCCGATCGGGCCGAACGCCTCGATCTCCTTCATCCCGTCCTCTTCGAGCGCGATCGCGTTGTGCACGACGAGCTGCCCGTCGGCTCGCTTCGCGACCGTCATCACGCGCCGGAGCGGGCCGCTCGGAAGGGCGCCCTCCACGCGCCAGACGCGCGACGACAGCTTCTCGATGGGGAGGTGTGGGTGCACCGGCCAGTCGTGGGCGCTCATCGCGCCGGTCCTACCAGATTCCGCGCGTCCGGAGGCCCTTCGTGACGGGCCGGTGACCTCGGTGCGAACCGTCGGTCACGCGCCTTCCCGCACCGCTGGCACGTGCCCACGGTTCGACGTGGATGCCGAGGATCGTCACCGTGGGAACGCGGATCAAGCTTGCCGTCGCGGAGAACCGCGCGGCGCTCTTCTTCGTCGTCGCCTGGCTCGCCGCCGGCGTCGTCGTCCTCGGGCGTACCGGAGAGCGAACGTGGGGGGAGGCCGCGCTCCTCGCCACGTGTCTCCACAAGGTCGACACCGGCGTCCTCCGTCTCTACCAGTCGTTCACCGAGGTGGTCGTCTTCGGCGTCGTCGCCGCCGTGGTCGTGACGAACGTGACGCAGCGGCACCGGCCCGAGCGCACCGCGCGCGCGCTCGCGGCGAGCGCGAAGGACCACGTCGTCGTCGTCGGCATGTCGAACCTCGGCCGGCGCGTTCACGATCTCGCGATCGCGGCCGGGCGCCCCGTGGTCGTCGTCGACACGGACGCCGCGAACGTCGCGGACGTGATCGAGCGCGAGGCGCCGGTCGTCGTCGGCGACGCGCGTCGTACGGACGTGCTCGCCGCGGCCTCGGTCGCCCGCGCGAAGCTCGTGGTGCTCGCGACCGACGACCTGGAGACGGCGGCCGTCGCCGCGCGCGCGGTGCGGGAGCTCAACGCCGAGTGCGAGCTCGTCGTGCGCTGTCCGGACGACGACGTGGGGGCGGTCCTCGCCCGCACCTACCGAGCGCGCGCGGTCTCGACGTCGAAGCTCGCCGGCGCGTTCGTCCTCGCCCACGCGACCAAGTGGCGCTCGAAGCGCGTCGTCGTCCTCGGCAAGACCTCGGTCGGCCTGCGCGTCGCCGAGGCGCTCGCGCAGAAGCGCGTCCCGCACGTGCTCGCGGAGGTGACCGAAGAGCGCGAGGTCCTCGAGTCCCTCGGCGTGCGCGAGGCGGACCTCGTCGTGGTGTGCGACGACGACCTCGGCAAGAACCTCGTGCGTGTCGAGCGCATCCGTGACCTCAACCCGCGGGCGCGCATCGTGTGCCGCGCCTTCCACGAGGAGGCGGCGAAGGTGCTCGAGCGGGCGCCGTTCGAGTGCGTCGTCCTCTCCACGTCGCGGCACGCCGCGAACGCGCTCGCGAAGGCGGGCGCGTTCCGCGTCGCCGGGATCGACGACGCGCCCGAGGTGGCGGCGCTGCCCGTCGCCGGACTAGTGTCCTGACGGCGTGCCTCCGTCGTCGGTCTCCGTCGTCCGCAAGCTCGAGCTCGTCCATCGCGAGCTCGAGGGGTGTCGTGCGTGCCCCAAGATGATCGGGCCCGTCGTCCACGGTCCTCCCGTCGCGTCGCGGCTCGTCATCGTCGGGCAGGCGCCGGGGCCGCGGGAGGGCTCGTTCGGTCGGCCTTTCGCCTGGACGGCCGGCAAGACGATGTTCGGCTGGTTCGAGAGCGCGCTCGGCGTGACGGAGGAGGAGGTCCGCCGGCACGTGTACATGACGGCGGTCGCGCGCTGCTTCCCTGGCAAGGCGAGCGGGGGAGGCGATCGCCGGCCCGATCCGACGGAGATCGCGGCGTGCCGGACGTTCCTCGCAGAGGAGGCGTCGATCCTCCGCCCCGAGCTCGTCCTCGCCGTGGGGCAGCTCGCGATCGAGCAGGTCCTCGGGAAAAAGGAGAAGCTCGACGCCCTCGTCGGTCGCTCGTTCCCGGCGACGTGGCACGGGGTGGCGCTCGACGTCGTCCCGCTCCCGCATCCGAGCGGCGCCTCTCCCTGGCATCGGATCGAGCCCGGCAAGACGCTCCTCGCGAAGGCGCTCCGTCTCGTCGCGCGTCACCCGGCGACGAAGGCGACCTTCGGCGCTCGTCACTCCGTGTAGACGCGGAGATCGTCGAGGAAGACCTCCTTGGTCCCGCGCTCGCAGTGGAGGCCGGGATAGAGATCGAGCTCGGGGCCGAGCGTGCACTGGGGGAAGGTGTACGTGTCCGTCACGGCGTCGTCGCCGCCGAGAGAGACCGCGAGCGTCACGCCGCCGTTCGTCCCGGGCGTCGCGAGGAGGGCGAGCTCGCTCCACGTGTCCGTGGGCGCCCGGCCCGCGATCGAGTGCTCCTCGTGCGGCACCGCGTCGTGCTGCACGACCATGCGGGTCTTCGCGTTGTCGCCGGTGCCCTCGAGCGCGAAGAACACCGTGCAGCCGTTCCGGTTGGGGTCGAGCGTCAGCGCCAGCGGGGCCATGCCGACGAAGGGCGAGGCAGGTCGGATGCGCATCCGGAGCTCCACCCGCTTCGTCCCCATTCCAGTCATCGTCCGCTCGAGGCGCGCGTACGTGCAGTCGGGCGCGTCCACGATCTTCGCGCGCAGCGAGCCGGGGCCGGAGAAGGACTGCGTCGTGTCGATCCCCGTGACGCCCCCGTCGGGGAGGTCCGAGGCCCAACCCGTCAGGCTCCCGCGATCGAAGTCCTCGCAGAGCTTCGGCGCGGGGACGAGCCCGTCGCAACCGCGCTTCGAGGCGCCTCCGTCCGGGCCGCCACCGCTCGCGTCGACGGTCGCGCCGCCGTCGACCGCGCCCGCGTCGCCACCGTCGCTCCCGGTCGCGCCGTCGCCCTCGGAGGAGCCGCCGAGAGCGTCGCCGAAGAGGAGCGTGCATGCGCTCGAGGCGATCACGCAACTGATCGCCAGGCCGTGCACGACCCGCGCGCCTCGCTCGCGTCGACTCCTCACCCGGTGATGGTACCCGAGGCGTGCGCCCGGCCGAACGGGTATCCTCGGTCACCATGCGCGGCACGCTCGAACAAGGTCGAGTCCTCGGCGGCCGCTACATGGTCGGCCGGCGACTCGGTGAGGGGGGGTGGGGCGCCGTCTACGCCGCGATGCAGACCGACCTCGGTCGACCGGTCGCCATCAAGGTGCTCCACACCGACGTGGCGCTCTCGACGGACGGCATCACGCGGTTCGAACGCGAAGCACGCGCGGCGGCGGCGCTCGGGCACCCGAACATCGCGCAGGTGACGGACTTCCTCTCCCGCCCAGGGGAGCCGCCGTTCCTCGTGATGGAGCTGCTCTCGGGAGGGACGCTCGCCGCGCTGCTCGAGCGAGCCGGCAAGCTCCCGGTGGGGCGCGTGGCGTGGATCGCGCACCAGGTCCTCTCCGCGCTCGAGGCGGCGCACGGGGCGGGGATCGTGCATCGCGACGTGAAGCCGGACAACGTCTTCCTCGTCTCGGCGACCGGGCTCGACGACTTCGTGAAGCTCCTCGATTTCGGGATCGCGAAGCTCGCGGAGGACGGCCGCGCGCAGGTCACGGCCAACGGCGCCGTCGTGGGCTCTCCCGCCTACATGTCCCCCGAGCAAGCGCGCGGGGGGCTCGCCGATGCGCGCACCGATCTCTACGCGGTCGGCGCCACGATGTACCGCGCCTTGACGGGGAAGCTTCCGTTCGAGGCGACGACGTTGCACGCGCTGCTCCTCGCGATCACCGAGCAGCCGCTCGTGCCGGTCGCCGCGCGCGAGCCGTCGGTGGATCCGGCCTTCGCGAGGATCGTCGAGCGCGCGCTCCACCGGGACCCGGCCGGCCGCTTCGCGAACGCGTCCGAGATGCGCGCGGCGCTCGAGCCCTGGACCCAGGCGAGCAAGCGAGGCGCGAGCACCGGGACGGCTGCGATGATGTCGCCGCTCGCGCCGCGCATCACGGCACCTACGATCGACCCCCGGCCCGTCGTCCCGTTCCAGGGGGCCCTCTCTGGCAGTCCGCTCGCAGGAACGACGGGGCCCCACACCCCGGCAGGCTACGCGGGCTACCAGACGCCTCACGCGCCGCGAGGGTACGACACGGTGCCGTCGGCGGCGCCCGTGCACCCGGTACAGGGGAGGGGCGGGTCATCGTCGGCGGTACCGGCCCTGCTCGGGGCCATCCTGGTCGTCCTCCTCGCGCTCGTCGGCGCGATCATCTTCCTCGTCGCGCGGAGCGAGAACGTCAGCGGGGCGATGCCCGCGAGCACCGCCGCGGCGAGCGTCGTCGTGCCCGCGGCGAGCGTCGTCGTGCCCGCGGCGAGCGTCGTCGTGCCCGCC
>JALHPN010000213.1 GCA_022842465.1 Polyangiaceae bacterium
GGCCGCGTCACGCGAAGGCGGCCCGCCTTCGTCGACGCGCGCCATCGGACCGAACGGCTGCGGCGCGACGACCGGCGGCGGCTTGCCGAGCATCGCCGACCCGCCGCCGGCCGTCATGCCTACCTGACTCGGGCGGGCCGCAGGCGGGACGCCCCCCGTCGTGTGCGGCGGGAGGGGCCTGCCGCGCGAGATGGAGGGGAGGTCGACCGACGACGCCACCGCAGGCAGATCCGCCGCCTCGTCGGCGTGGGGGGCGACGGCCGGGGGCGGTCGTGCGCCAGGGTTCGCGCCGGGGCCGAGATCGACGGTGCCGCCCGGTCCTCCTCGCATCATCGCGGCCGTGTCGTCGTCCTGCGAGGCGTCGTAGCCGAAGGGCCCCGCGAGCGCCTGACGTCGCGCCTCGGTGAGGGCGTCGTTGTCCTTCGTCTCGGACGAGGAAGACGCAATCGACAGATCGCGGATCTGCCCGAAGTCGGCGTCGCTCGCGGGGCTCCGTCGCGGCGTCTGCACGCCCGCGGTCGAGACGAAGGAGAGGTCCTTGATGCGTCCGAACTCCTCCGCCGTGGGGGGACGCCTCATCACCGCCGCCGACGGCTCCATCGCCGAGGTGGCGCCCGTGTCGAGCGAGAGGTCGCCGAAGTCGCCGACGAAGGGCTCCGGCTCTGCCGCGCGCATCATCACCGGCGCCTGCTGCGTGCCCGTCCCGCTCGCGAAGCTCGGAAAGCTCGGGAGGCTCGCGCTCGGCGTCGACACGAGCGAGCCCGGCTCGGCGAAGTCCCCGAAGCTCCGTTCGGGCTCGGAGGGAGCGGGCGCGCGCGGCATGGTGCCGAGGCTCCGATCCGAGGCCGGCTTCCCTCGCTCGGTCTGCGTCCCCGGGATCCACTCGAACGGCGTCGGCACCGCGAGGTCGGGGAACGACGCGAAGGACGGATCATCGCTCTCCGACTGGCCCGGCAGCGTCGGCTCGCTCTGCGCGCTGCTCGGAGGTCCGCCCGCGCGAGACGGGGCCGGCGCGACGCCCGGCGCGGTGACCTTCCGCGTCGCCCCAGAAGGTCCGGGGCTCGAGGGGAGAGGTCCACGGCCGGCGGCGCTCGGCGGGGGGCCTGCCTTCGTCGAGGGAGGGCCGCCCTTGCCGAACGACGGCGGCGCGCTCCCGAACGAAGGCCCGGTCTTCGGCGCCGCCACCTTCGACGTCGGCGCATCCTGCGCGGCGAGGGCGCTGCCGGCCGGAGGTAGAGCCGCCCCGGGGAGCGTCCGCGGCTGCCCCGGGACCGGGGGTGGGGCCGGGATGCTCTTGCGCTTCTGGCCCTCCGTGAGCGCCGCCGCCTGGATCGCCGCGCCGATCGCGACGACCTCGTCGGGGTTCACGCGGTCCATCGGCGCCGTGCCGAAGAAGGACTCCACCCGCCTCCGGACGAGCGGCATCCTCGTCGAGCCGCCGACGAGGATCACCTTGTCGAAGCCCGTCGGCGTGAGGCGCGCCAGCGAGAGCGCGTCCTGCGTGACCTTGAAGGTCCGGTCGACGAGGGGCGTCATCATGGACTCGAGGTCGCGCCGCGACATCGTGAACGTGAAGTGGATGCTCGACCCGCCGAGGCCGTGCGCCATCTCCTTGAGCACGACGGTGTGCGTCTCGGCGCTCGAGAGCTGCACCTTGATCTCCTCCGCGGAGGTGCGGAGGCGCTCGAGCATGCTCGCGTCCGTGCGCGGGTCGACGCGGTGCGCCTTCAGGAAGGACTCCGCCATCCGCTCGGCGATGAGAGTGTCGACGTCGTCGCCGCCGAGGAACGAGTCCCCCGCGGTCGCGAGGACCTCGAAGACGTTCCCGCTGAGGTCGAGGAGCGTGCAGTCGAAGGTGCCGCCGCCGAAGTCGTAGACGGCGACCCGCTCGTTCCCCGATCGGCCGAGGCCGTAGGCGAGGGCCGCCGCGGTCGGCTCGTTCAGGATGCGGAGGACCTCGAGGCCGGAGACGCGGCCCGCGACCTTCGTGCTCGCGCGCTGGAGCTCGTTGAAGTGCGCCGGGACCGTGATGACGGCGCGCTCGACCGGCTGGCCGAGGGCCGTCTCCGCGATCTGCTTCGCCCGCTTGAGGACGAAGGCGCTCATCTCGGGGAGCGTGTAGTCCTGGCCACGGGCATGGACGAGCGGCCCCTGGCCGGGCCCCT
Source organism: Polyangiaceae bacterium (assembly GCA_022842465.1). GTDB lineage: Bacteria > Myxococcota_A > Polyangia > Polyangiales > Polyangiaceae > Labilithrix. The sequence goes on from JALHPN010000213.1 coordinate 2,166, forward strand.
CGCGGAGCTCGAAGGCGTAGCGCTGCTTGGCCTGGACGATCTCGGGGCTGCCCCAGCTCCGCCCGATGAGCCGCTTGTGGCTGTAGACGGTGTTCCGGGGGTCGATGACGCGCCGTGCGCGAGCCGCGCCGCCGACGAGGACCTCCCCGTTCGGGTGGAAGCTGACCACGCTCGGGAGGAGGCGCTGGCCGTGCTCGTCGGCGAGGACGTGCACCTTTCCGGCGCGTACGGACGACACGACCGTGTTGGTCGTGCCGAGATCGATCCCGACGACGCTCACCCGGCAAGATCTAACATCCCTTCCTGGGCGACGCGAAGGATCCGGGCAGGTGGAGGGGCCGGAGCCCCCGTGACGCACGGACTCGGGTATCCTCGCTCTCCTCCCGATGGACCTGGCCTCGTCCTCGCTCGCCTCGCCGCCGATCGCGCTCCCGCGCGGCGGAACCTACGTGCGCACTCGCGCAGGCGCGATCCAGATCGGAATGCCGCCCGAGACGATCAAGGACGTCATGGAGCTGAAGCTCGACGTCCCGATCGCGTACGTCTTGCCCCTCGAGCTCTTCGACCGCCGTCGCGGCCTCTCGGTGGCCGAGTTCGAGTTTCCTGCGTACTACAGCTTCTTCCTCCTCAAGCGGCGCTGTCGCCTCGTCGCGCTCGACGCGGACGTCGAGCGGCGCGTGCGGGCGGTGTTCCAGGAGACGCTCTTCGGCCCGGAGGGCGAGCCGGAGCCCAGCGAGTTCGAGCGCGGGTACCCCGCGGGCCGGCGGCCGAGCTTCAAGCGCGAGAGCGAGTACTTCCGGACGTTGCCCGGGAAGGGCCGCCTCTCTGTCGACGACCTCATCGAGTTCGTCCACCTCGACGAGCACGGCCGCGCCACGCTCGGGACGAGCGAGGGCGACGGCGGCGTGGAGCTCGCGCGCGAGGGCGAGCGGCTCGTCATCCGCGACGGCGCGAAGGTCGTCGCCTCCGTCGATGCGCGGGTCCACCTCCCGCCGCGCGACGCGACCCTCGACGACGTCTCGCCCCCGTCGTTCGTCCCGCCGACCTTCGGCGTGACGGTCCTCGGCGCGAGCCACGGCTTCGACGTCTCGGGCAAGACGACGGGCTTCCTCCTCTGGATGGGCGGCCGCGCGCTCCTCGTCGATCCCCCGACGGACACCACCGAGTACCTCCGCGCGCGCGGCGTGGCGCCGAAGACGATCGACGGCGTCATCCTCACCCATTGCCACGCGGACCATGACGCCGGCACCTTCCAGAAGCTCCTCGAAGAGGGGCAGGTGAGCCTCTACACGACGCCGCACATCCTCGGGTCGTTCCTCCGCAAGTACTCGTCGTTGTCGGGCCTCGCGGAGGACGTCCTCCGGCGGACGTTCTCGTTCCACCCGGTCCGGATCGGCGCGCCGGTGCACGTCCGGGGCGGCGAGCTGTGGTTCCGCTACACGCTCCACTCGATCCCGACGGTCGGCTTCGACGCCTTCTACGGGAACCGGAGCCTCTCCATCAGCGGCGACACCCTCTACGACCCCGCGCGCGTCACCGCGATGTTCGACGAGGGCGTCCTCGAGCGTCAGCGGTTCGAGGACCTCGTGGGCTTTCCCGCGCACCACAGCGCGATCCTCCACGAGGCCGGCATCCCGCCGCTGCACACGCCGACGACGGCGCTCGCCGCGCTGCCGGACGACGTCAAGGAGCGGCTCTGGCTCGTCCACATCGCCGAGAAGGACGTACCCGATGGGCTCGGGCTCCGCGCGGCCCGCGTCGGGATCGAGCACACGATCCGCGTCGACCCGCCGTCGACGCCGCGGTTCGCGGACGCGATCGACATGCTCGACGTGTTCTCGATGGTCGACTTCCTCCGTGACCTTCCGCTCTCCCGCGCGCGCACGCTCCTGCAGGTGGCGCGTCGGCTCGACCTCCCGGCGGGCGAGAAGATCGTCACGCAGGGGACCCGGGGCGACAGCTTCTACATCGTCGCGCACGGCTCGGTGGACATCGTGAAGGACGGTGTCCTCCTCAAGCGCCATCGCGCGGGCGACTACTTCGGCGAGATCGCGATCCTCCTCGACACGGTCCGCGCCGCCGACGCCATCGCCCGCTCCGACGTGCAGCTCGTCGCGATCGACCGGAACGATTTCCTCGCCCTCCTCCGGGGAAGCGAGATGCTCGCGCGACTCGAGCGTCTCGTGCGCGTCCGTGGGGAGGGGGCCTGGGAGCTCCTCGCCAGGAACAGCGTGCTCGCCAGCCTCACGAGCTCGCAGAAGACGCAGCTCCAGACGTACCTCTCGCCCGTGCTCGCCACGGAGGGAGAGGAGCTCTGGGCCGCGGGCGCCGTCCCGTCGCGGGCGTTCCTCGTCGAGGACGCGGTGGTCACGATGACCGGCCCGAGCGGAGAGCTGACTCCGTTCACGACAGGCGCCTTCGTGGGAGACGTCGAGGCCTTGCGTACCCGGACGGTGTCGGCGAGCGGCGCGAAGGTGACGAAGGCGGGGAAGCTCTTCGCCATCGAGCGACGGGACCTCGTCCGGTTCTTCGAGGACAACCCGGGCGTGAACCTGTCGTTCCTCGGTGTCCGCTTCGTGGAGTGAGCGCGCCGCGCTCCCTACGCGCCTTCGGCGCGGAGCCACGTGACGACGCTGCGGAGCCCGTCCTCGAGCGCGACCTGCGGCGCCCAACCGAGCTCGAGCCTCGCGCGCGCGATGTCTGCGAAGGTGGCGTCGACGTCGCCGAGCGGGACGGGGGCGTGCTCGACCACAGGCTCGCGTCCCGCCGCGTGCCCCATCGCCTCGACGAGCTTCGAGAGGAGGATCGGCGCGCCCGAGCCCAGGTTGTACGGCCGGTACCCCGCGGGGGCGTGATCGATCGAGGCCAGCACGCCGCGGACGATGTCGTCGACGTGGGTGAAGTCGCGCTTCATCGACCCGTCGCCGAACACGGTGATCGGCGCGCCTCCGAGGATCGCGCGCAGAAAGAGCGTGATCGCCATCTCGGGGCGCTGGCGCGGCCCGTAGACGGTGAAGAACCGGAGCGCGGGGCAGCGGACGCCGGGCGTCTTCTTCGCCATCGCCGCCACGACGAGCTCGGCGCTCCGCTTCGAGGCCGCGTACGGCGACTCGGGGACGATCGCCGCCGCCTGCTCCGCCGCCGGGAGCGGGGTGTCGTTGCCGTAGACGGACGAGCTCGAGGCGAGGACGAACGTGGGGACGCCCTTTCGTTGAACGGCCTCGAGGAGGTTCGCGGTCCCCTCCACGTTCACGCGTGCGTAGCGCGCCGGCTCGGCGAACGACGGACGGACGCCGGCGAGGCCGGCGAGGTGGAGGACGCCGTCGGTCCCCTCGACGAGACGCGACGCGAGCGCGCGGTCCGTCACGCAACCCTCGACGATGTCGAGCTCGGACGGGCCGTGGTGGGCGCGGAGGTCCTCGGCGTTCCGTCGCTTCAGCCGCGTCGGGTACGGCGCGTCGCTGAAGTCGTCGAGGACGCGGACGCCGTCCCCCCGCGAGAGGAGAGCGCGGACGAGGTGGTGGCCGATGAAGCCGACCCCTCCGGTGACGAGCCACCGTCGCATGGCGCTCACGCTAGCGCTGCGAAGGGCGGTCGGCCACCCGGTTCAGGGACACGCCGATCCCCTGGTACCGGAGCCCGGCGCGCACGACCTCGTTCGGACGCCAGATGTTCCGCGCGTCGACGAGCACGGGCGGGCTCCCGTCGGCGGCAGCCTGGAGGCGGCGTCTGATCTCGGCGAAGTTCGGCGCGCGGTAGCTGCGCCACTCCGTGAGGAGGACGAGGGCCGAGGATCCGTCGAGGGCGTCGTAGTCGCGCTCGGTCACCTTCACCGCGTCGCCGAAGTGCTTCGCGAAGTTCGGCCCCGCCTCGGGGTCGTGCCCGACGACCCTCGCGCCTCGCGCGAGCAGGACGTTCGCGAGCTTCACGGCCGGGGACTCGCGGATGTCGTCCGTCTCCGGCTTGAACGCGAGCCCCCACAGCGTGACCTGCTTGCCCGTCACGCCCCCGAGGGATTTCTCGACGAGCTGCGCGAGGAAGACGGCCTGCTCCTCGTTCGCGGCGTGGGCGGCTTCGGCGACGCGCATCGGCACGCCGTGCTCGCGGCCGAGCGCCATGAGCGCCTGCACGTCCTTCGGGAAGCACGAGCCGCCGTAGCCTGGGCCCGCATAGAGGAACTTCTTGCCGATGCGCGAGTCGGCGCCGACCCCGAGCCGGACGGAGTGGATGTCCGCGCCCGTCGTGTGGCAGAGTCGCGAGAGCTCGTTCATGAACGAGATCCGGATCGCGAGCATCGTGTTCGACGCGTACTTGATGAGCTCGCTCGAGCGCGGGTCGGTGACGACGAGCCGCTCGCCCGAGAGCTGGAGGGGGGCATAGAGCTCCCGGAGGAGCTGGCGCGCCTCGTCGCTCCGCGCGCCGATGACGACGCGCTCCGGTTTGAAGAAGTCGCTGACGGCGTCGCCTTCCTTGAGGAACTCCGGGTTCGAGACCACCTCGAGCGGGACGGCCGCCTTCGCGAGCCGCGCCTGGACCGCGTCGCACGTCCCGACGGGCACCGTGCTCTTCACGACGACGACGGCGCCCGCCTTGGCGGTCTTCGCGATCGTGTCCGCGACGGCCATCACGGCCGAGAGATCGGCCGCGCCGTCCGGCCCGGGCGGCGTGCCCACCGCGATGAAATAGGCGTCGGCGTCCCCGAAGGACTCCGGGATCGAGGTCGCGAACGAGAGTCGACCGTTCCGCTGGTTGCGGTGGACGAGGTCGGCGAGGCCTGGCTCGTAGATCGGGATGCGCCCGTCCTGGAGCATCGCGATCTTCGCGGGGTCGATGTCGAAGAGGAGGACCTCGTGCCCGAGGTCGGACATCCCCGTGCCCGTCACCAGGCCGACGTATCCCGCACCGAAGACGACCAGACGCATGGCGACGTAGCTAGTCGACGGCCTGGCTCACGGCAACCCGGGAACATTCAACGTAATCGAATAGAGGCCGTCCTGCGCGGTCACGTAGAGCACGCGGCGGTCGGGGCCGCCGAAGGTCGCGTTCGTCGGGTTCTTCGGGACCGTCACGACGCCGAGGGGCTTGCCCGCCGGATCGAACACTTCGACGCCGGACTGGGTCGTCACGTAGAGGTTCCCCGCGTCGTCGATCGCGATGCCGTCGCACCCCGCCTTGGCCGTGTCGGTCAGCTTCGTCGGGGCCCCGACGTTCCCGTCTGCGCCCACGGGGTACGCGCGGACGTACGCGCCCTCCGTGTCGTCGACGTAGAGGGTCGCGCCGTCGGGGGAGAGCGCGATCCCGTTCGGCTTGTTCATGTCGTCGGCGATCCGCGTCAGGTTCCCTTGCGGATCGAGGCGGTAGACGCCCTTCACGGGGAGCTGGCTGTCGCCGGCGATCGGTCCGCCGTAGTCGGGGTCGGTGAAGTAGACGTTCCCGTCCTTCCGCACGATGACGTCGTTCGGCGAGTTGAGGCGCTTGCCGTTCGACTGCGGGAAGCGCTCGGCCAGGGGCGCCGGGGTCGCGCCGATCGTCGCGTCGCTGCGCGAGACGCGGTGGTTTCCGTGCTCGGCGGCGAGGAGGCGGCCTTGCGGATCGACCGCGAGCCCGTTCGCGCCGCCGCTGTTCGCGCGGAACACCGTCGTCTGCCCGCTCGCCTCGAGCTGCCAGATCGTCGCGGCGGGGATGTCCGTGAAGAGGAGCCGGCCGCCGATCCAGACGGGGCCCTCGGTGAACTGGAAGCCGTTCTTCACGAGCGTGGCGGCCTTCGTCGTCCCGGCGAGCGGGTCGGGGTAGGGGATCGGCCCGGTCGCGTCCGGGGCAGCGCTGGCGTCGCGGATCACCGCGGCGTCGCTGCCGCCGACGCCGCCGTCCGCCCGCGCGCACTCCTCGAGCGTGCAGCCCGCGTCGACGGTCGCGGGCGCGTGGTCGCCGCCGCAAGCGACGACGGCGAGGAGGCCCGCGGAGCCGGCGAGGAGGAGGACGGCGAGGCGACGACGAGGAGCGCGCATGCGCGTCAAGGTACCACGCGAGCGCGCCTCGGCTCGGACGGCTCAGGCGCGGAGGAGCTTGCCGCCGTCGACGAGGCGCGTCCCGTCCACGTCGACCGTGCCGTTCGCCTGGCACGCGGCGAAGCTCGTCCGCGCGGTCCACGTCGCGCCGGTCATCTTCCCCATCGGGTCGCCGAAGACGACGTGCATGCCGGGGCGATGCTGATCGACCGTGACCTCGCCCGTCGGCGCGCCGATCCCCGCGTTGACGCCCAGGATCACGACCCCGACGCGGTCCGAGGAAGGCGCGACGCCGAGCATGGTCTCGAGGTCCTTCACGAGCTGGGGGTTCTGCCCTGCTTCGACGCGCATCACGCGACCGTGCGTGATCTCGAAGCGAACGGGATCGCGGAGGAGGCCCTCGCGCGCGCCGAAGAACTCGCCCATGCTCGCGTCGGCCACGAAGACCCCGGACACGTCGTCGGGGCTCGCCAGGATCGAGCCGGTCGGGAAGACGACGACCTCGCCGGGCCCGATGCGTCCGAGGCGCGAGACCCAGCGGCGGCCGGCGGTCGGCTTGATCGTGAGCGAGGTGCCCGTCGCGCTCGAGACGTGGATCTCGCGGGAGGCCTCGAGGTGACGCTCGATCTCGCGCCCCACGTCGGCGAGCGCGCCGAGGTCGTGCGAGAGGCCGCGCACGAAGGCGTTCTCGGAGATGGCCGGCATGTGCGCGTGGCGGATGCGGCAGGCGCCGACGATGTGGAGGAACTGGTCCCGCATCGAGGCCTCGGCGTGCGGATCGGACGCGACGAAGGCGCTCACCTGCGCAGAGAGCATCGCGCGCCGCACCCCGTCGGGCAGGACCTTGTGCGGTCGCTCTCCCGAGTGGTTCGTGGCGAAGCTCCGGAGCAAATCGAGCCGCAGCGCGGCGACCTCCGCCCCGGCTTCGCGCGCTGCGGCCTCGAGCGCGTCGAGGAGCGGGAGCGAGCCCTCGTCACCCACCGCCACGAAGCGCTCGCCCTTGGTGACACGGAGGCCCGTCCTCACGAGGACATCCGCCGCCTTCCGAAGGTCTTCCTCGCCGTTCATGATGGGCATCGTTCTCGGAGGTCGGCCGTATCCCGGGGAGCACGGACCATGGTCCGGCTCGCAGCTTAATCCGGAATCGCCCAGCGAAACAAACGAGGAACTCGGCTCCCCGAACTTTCCTCGGACGAGCGAGCTTTGGCACGATGGGCCGTGCTCTTCGGGACGTCGCCTCTCCCGCATGCGCCCTTCCTGGCGCCGGCGTCGTCCGCGGCCCTCGCCAAGGCCGCGGGTTTCCTCGGGCTCCACGCCAAGGCCGCGCTCGCCTGGGCGTCCACGCACACGGGGGTGCCCGCTCTCGTCGTCGCGGCCGTCGCTCTGGTGGTCGGGTATCGCGTCCTCCGCCGTTCGGCGCGCTTCGCCGTGGAGGTCGCGGTCGTGTCCGCGGCGCTCGTCTTCCTCACCCATCTGGGCATGATCCGCTGGTGACGCCTGCCGGGTCGGCTTGTAGAGTCGCCGGCCATGAAGCTCGAAGACCTGAAGATCGTCGTGTCCGGAGGCGCCCAGGGCATGGGCCGTCACTTCGCCGTCCGCCTCGCCGAGGCCGGCGCCCAGGTCGCCGTGGGCGACGTGAACGAGGTGGGCCTCGCCGAGACGCTCGAGGCCGGCAAGGCCGTCCAGGGCAAGGGGAAGATCCACGTGCGCCGTCTCGACGTCGCCGACGAGGCGGACGTCGCGTCGTTCGTGGCGTGGGCGCACGGCGCGATGGGCGGCCTGAACGGCCTCGTGAACAACGCGGGCATCCTCCGCGACGGCCTCCTCGTGAAGAAGGATCGCGAGACGGGCGCGGTCAAGACGCTCACCAAGGCGCAGTGGGACGCCGTCATCGGGGTCAACCTCACCGGCGCGACGCTCCTCGCTCGGGACGTCGTCGCGAAGATGGTGGAGACCAACACGAGGCCGGGCGTCGTCGTGAACATCTCCAGCATCGCTCGCCACGGCAACCGCGGGCAGTCGAACTACACCGCGGCGAAGGCGGCCCTCGCGTCGAACACGGTCACCTGGTCGCGTGAGTTCGCCTCGTTCGGCATCCGCGTGGGCGCCGTCGCCCCCGGCATGATCGAGACGCCGATGACGCAGGGCATGAACCAGAAGGCTCGGGACGCGCTCGTCGCCAACATCCCGGTGGGCCGGATCGGCCTCCCGGAGGACATCTGGGTGGCGGTGAAGTTCGTGCTCGAGTGCGACTACTTCAACGGCCGCACCATCGACGTCGACGGCGGCCTCTCGATGTGACGTCCCGGCGCCTCCGCCGCGCGGCGGACTGCGTCAGCGACCGCTCGACGACCAGGGCACGCGGACTTCGCACCGCTTCCTTGGATGTCAATCCCGCATGTGAGACAACGTGCGACAGGGGCGTGGGGCTCGATCCCACGACTTTCCTGTTGCGCGTTGCGCATTTATCCGTCAGAAGTCGAGGACGTCCTTCGTGACGGTTTTGTGAACTTTCGATGGCGATTGCGGAGTTGACGGAGCACCTGGTGGCGGTGGAGGCGCAGGAGAGCGCGCTCGCCGGACAGGTGCGCGTCGCGGTCCACGATGCCTCGCGCCTCGAGTGGAGCCTCTCGGTGCCGCTCCCGGACTCGTCGTCGCCCGCGCCGCTCGACTACACCCTCGACGTCGAGATCCAGATCCCGCAGAACGCGTTCGTCCGCCATGCGCCGTGGGATCAGATGCAGGCGTTCGCGCGCCTCGACGGTCCGGCCTTCGCGACCGACGGCGCGCTGACCATCGACCAGCTTCGTCGTGGCGCGCTCGCGATGGCCAACCAGCTCGCGCGCTCGTCGGACGGCTTCGCGCGGCACTGTCGCCTCGCGGGCTCGCTCTTCGCGACGGCTCCGCACTCGGAGCTGGAGGAGGCGCTCGTCATCTGGGTGGACGCCGCGCTCCGCATCGCGAGCGACACGCGCGCGCGCCTCTGCACGCCGGCCCGCCGCGGCGGGGACGAGCCGGCCGAGGTCGCGCGTGAGCGTGCGCTCGTCGACGAGTACGTCAGCGTGCGCCTCCTCGAGATGCTCGCCGGCGCCGAGCGCGCGACGAGCAGCCTCGCGAGCTCCCGGACGCCCCACGCCGAGCGGCTCGCGCCGGTCCTCGAGGTCGTGGAGGGCCGCATCGGCGAGGCCCTCGCGCTCGAGATCACCCACCGCGCCGAGCGAGGGTACCCGACCGCCGATCCGTCGTCCCCCGACGCGCTCGAGCGTTACCTGGATCGCGCCAGTCGCCTGAAGAAGCACTTCCAGGAGGTGCTCTTCCTCGAGACGGAGAGCTATCAGGTCGCCGAGCGCGCCTATCACTGGGTCGCAGGCTTCGTCGCGCTGCTCGCCTCGACGTGGGCGTTCGCGTGGCAGATCGCGCTCGCCTCCCGCTCCGCCTCGACGGGCCAGACGCTCGGCTCCGGCCTCGCGACCCTCGCGCTCGTCGCCGGCCTCGTCTACGCCGCGAAGGATCGCATCAAGGAGGTCGGGCGCAACTGGATCACGCGCCGCGTCCAGCGCCTCTACGGCGCGCAGCGCATCACGCGGTACCGCGCGCCGGCGCGCCGTCTCGCCGGCCGCGACGTCGTCGTCACCGCGCGCGAGACGCTCGAGCTCGTCACGAAGAAGCTCCCCGACGCGCTCAACCCCGAGTGCGGCGCGATGCAGTCGCTCATGGTCATCCACTACGAGCACCGCGGCTCGGTCGTCCCGCATACGCCGCTCGTCACCTCGGGCGTCCGCCGCGTGAAGCACGTCTTCCGCTACGACCTGTCGCCGATGTTCGCGCGGCTCGACGACGCGGTGAAGAAGATCCCCGTCCTCGATCCCGAGACGCGGCGGGTCCGCTTCGTCGACGCGCCGCGCTGCTACCGGATCCCCATCGAGCTCCGCGTGACGTCGGGCGGCGAGAAGCACGTCGAGACGGCGACGCTCGTCCTCCACAAGCGCGGCCTCGAGCGCCTCGAGCGCGCGGAGGACGTGGGCGACTCGAACCCGTCGCTGCCGGACGTCGGGCTCGAGCCGGGGTGAGGTAGCTCTCCGCGATCTGGGGGGCGGCTGCCGGACCGGAGGCTCTCTCGCCTGCGCGATGGGGGCGCGGTCTTGCCGGGTGCGGGGGTCGTTTCGGCGGGGCCTCCCCCCCGAACGATTTCGAGTGACCTGGTGGATCCTGCCACGGGACCTGTGGAGGTCTTCCCAGCGGGTGACGCGGTTCGGGGCCCCCGAGTAGGTCGGCCCTGGCGACCACCTTCCGCGCTTCGGCGCTCGGCTCGCGCCCTTTTCGCTTGGCGAGAGAGCCTCCGGTCCTCCGCCGCTGTGCCGGGGCGGGGAGCTGTCCTGCGAGGCGGGCGTCGGTCGTCGCGATCTGGCGGGGCGGCTGCCGGACCGGAGGCTCTCTCGCCTGCGCGATGGGGGCGCGGTCTTGCCGGGTGCGGGGGTCGTTTCGGCGGGGCCTCCCCCCCGAACGATTTCGAGTGACCTGGTGGATCCTGCCACGGGACCTGTGGAGGTCTTCCCAGCGGGTGACGCGGTTCGGGGCCCCCGAGTAGGTCGGCCCTGGCGACCACCTTCCGCGCTTCGGCGCTCGGCTCGCGCCCTTTTCGCTTGGCGAGAGAGCCTCCGGTCCTCCGCCGCTGTGCCGGGGCGGGGAGCTGTCCTGCGAGGCGCGGGAGGTCGTTGGGGGACGGCGCGCGCGGAGGACGTGGCGGCGAGCGCATTCGAGATTCGAAGCGCGCAGCTCGGCTTGCGAGGACGAGGCCTCGCGAGCCGGAGTCCGCGGCGACGCGCGGACTCCACTGCGCGGGAGTCGGCGCGTGTTGCGGGGCAGCCGATCGGGGGTAGACAACCGGGATGGTCCGCCGGCTCTCGATCCTCGTCGCGTCCACGCACGCGACGGCATGCCTCGACACGTGCTTCGCTCCCGGTACGCGCGTCCTCACTCCGGACGGCCACCGCCCCGTCGACGCGCTGCGCGCTGGCGACGTCGTGCTCAGCTGGTGTCATGCGACGGAAGAGGTCGTCGCCCGGCGGGTCGTCGCGATCCACTGCGCGCGGGTCCGAGAGGTTCGGCGCATGGGGGTCGTCGTCGACGGAGCGCCCGTCGCTGACCTCGTCGCGACGCCGTCGCATCCGATCTGGCTGCCCTCTCGCGGGGTGTATGTCCCGCTCCGGGACCTCCGCGAGGGAGACGATCTCGCGATCCGGAAGGACGGCTCGCTCGTCCGGGCGCGGGTCGGGCGCATCGTCGCCGACGAGCGCCCGACGGCGGCCTTCGAGGTCTTCAACCTGACCGTCGAGGCGCCGACCTCGAACTACTTCGCCGAGGGCATTCTCGTCCACAACAAGGAGGCACCGACGTGCGAGGACATCGCCACCGTCGTCTCGGCAGCGGTCGCCGCCGGGCCGAACGCCCCCACGCATCGCGTCTCGGTGACGGCTCCTTCCGCCATCCGTGTCACGGAGGTCGTCGTGGCGAGCGTCGTCCGCGCCGCCACGGGAGAGACGGTGTACTCGAACGGCCCCGAGCCACGGCGGCCATCGTCGCGAGCTCCGATCCGAGGACGTGGTACGTCGACGTCGTGTTGCCATCGGATCAGGAGACCGCGCTGGTCTTGATCGGCGACAACGCCGCCGACGACGACCGCGACTTCTGCGTGTTCACCGAGAGGGTGACCGTCCGCTGAGCCCCCGGACCCCACGAGCCTGCCGGCGGCACGACCGGCAACACGACCCTCGCGCCGGACACCCGCTCGCGGGACGAAGGCACGCCGTCAGGGCGCGAGGTCCGTCGGGGGGCGCGAGGGCGCGCGCGACCCCTTCCCACCACCTGGAACGGCTCGGCGAATCGGCACAGCGGCGAAGGAGGGGAGAGCCTCTCGCCGGCGCGAAAAAGGCGCGCGCGGACCGTCGGATGCTTGGAAGACGCCGACGAGGGGCCGACCTACTCGGGGGCCCCGAACCGCGTCGACCGGATGGAATGCCGCGACAGGTCCGTGGCACTCGCTCGCGGTCGCTCGAAATGGTTTGGGGGGGAGGCCCCGCCGAAACGACGCCGGCGATCGGCAAGGCCGCGCCCCCATCGCGCCGGCGAGAGGCTCTCCCCTCCGTCAGCCGCCCCCCCGGTCGCAATACCCAACCTCACCTCGGCGGCGTGATGTCCTTGTCGTCCCGCTGCACGCAGGACGAGAGATCGAACAGCATGAACTCGAGCGCCTTCTGCTGCGCCGAGAGGTTCTGCGTCGCGCAGCTCGTCGGGAACGGCGCCGTCGCGTCGTCCGTCGCCGCGCCCTCGCTGCCCGCGCCGACGTGGAGGTTCGAGAAGACGACGCGACCGCAGACCGCGTCGTCGGCGGCGCCGAGCGGCGTGTTGAACGTCATGTACTGGACGGCCTTCGTGCCGGCCGTCGGGAGCGCCTGCGCATTCGAGAGGGAGATCCACTCGAGGGCCCCGCCGGAGACGGCGTCCACGTTGTGACGTGCATCGAGGAGGGGGAGGTTGCCGCCCGGCAGGGCGTCCTGCTTCGAGAGCCACTCCTTCATGGCGACGGCCTTCGGGAAGGTACCGGAGATCTGCGCGTCGACCGGCGTGGTCGCAGGCGTCGGGGCGCCCGGCGGGATGTTCTCGCCCGGCGTGATGTTGGCGCCCGGCGTGGTCGCCCACGTCGCGACCGTCGAGACGGCGGGGTCGGTCGCCTTCGGGAAGAGCGAGAACCACTGGTGGTGATAGTGCGAGGCGAAGACGCGGCCGCCCGCCTTGGCGTAGTCGTAGAGCGCGATCTTCGCCGGGTCCGGCTTCACGTTCGCGCCCTCGTCCGTGCCCTCGCACGCGAGGAGGACGACGTCGTAGGTCTTCAGGGCGTCGGCGCTGGACCAGAGCGTGTCGGACTTGGCGAACGCCTGGCCGCCGGCGAACGAGCCGGAGGCCGCCTTCGGGCTCCCGTTCTGATCGAAGCCGCCGCCCTGGAAGAGATGAATGCGCGCGTCCGAGCCGGTGGTGCCGAACTCGCTCTCGTCGAGCCCGATCTTGCGGAGGAGGCACTGGAGCGGATCGGCCGCGCCGGTGGAGACCGCGATGCGCGGGATGTCTCCCTCGGACCGGTTCCTCGGCAGGCGCGTCACGCCGGCGTCGAGCGGCGTGCTCACGCACCTGTCCACGGCAGGGATGGTCACCTTGCGGCGCCACTTGCCGATCTGCATCACGAGCGGGATGTCCTTGCCGACCGGGACGTTTTCGAGGGTGAACTTTCCCTCCGTGTCGGTCGCGGTGATGACGACCGGATTGCCCGAGACGGCCGCGTCGCAGCGGTTGCACGAGGCACCCTCGGCGATCGGCGCGAGGTCCGCGTTCGGGACGTAGACCGTGACGTTGTAGACCGGGACCTTGCCGGCGGGGTCGAAGACGGTGCCGCTCACGGTGGTCTTCCCGGAGCCCTCGCAGACGACCTGCTGACATTCGAGGCCGACGCACCCGGGCTTCGGTCCGCCGTCGCCGTCCTGCGGGCAGCCGAATCCCTCGCAGACGCCGCCGTCGCCGTTTCCTCCGCTGCTGCCGTCGGCGCCGTTGTCGCTACCGCAGGCGGGGGTCCACGTGACGAGGAGACCGATGGCGAGGAGAGAGAACGACCCGACGAAGAAGCTCCGCATGCGTCGACCTTTCGTAGGAGAAGCCCGGTGACGAAGAGAAGGAGAGGGGAAGGGGAAGGAGAGGGGGCGAGCGCGCGGCCCGCCCCCCTCGGCCCGCTCCCTCAGGGGAAGCGGCAGCGACCGCTCGTGCAGGGCACGTTCGAGCAGCACTCCGCGCTGTCGGTGCAGGTCTGGCCGTAGAGCGCGCAGACGCCGCCGTCCTCGCGCGTGACGACGCCCGCGTCCGCGCCGCCGTCCGTCGCGACCACGCCGCCGTCCGCGACCACGACGCCGCCGCAGACCCCGTCCGTCGACCCGGGCGGGACCACGCAGGGGAGACCGACGCAGCAGTCGGCCGTGCTCGTGCACGAGGCGCCCGCGGCGACGCAGGA
>JALHPN010000214.1 GCA_022842465.1 Polyangiaceae bacterium
CGCTGACGCTCCCGGCGATCCGCCGGGAGCTGCTGCTCCATCTCGCTGCGCCTTGTCCGCGATGCGGCCTGAAGGTGAGGACGCTCGCACCACCATGAGAAGTGACTAAGTAGTGCTAGCTAGAGCGGCGTCGTCTTGGGGGGCGCCGCGTCGCACGCGGGGGCGAGCGTCAGGACTCCGACGAGGCCGCACCTCGTTATTGCAGTCTACACATACCTGCCATCTTGGCATGGTTGTCGTGGCCGAGACTATCCAGAGCGCCGCCTGACCTCGCTCGGGGACTGCGCGACACGTCGCGCCGTGGCCGACCCATGCCCTGCAAGCGCCGAACGCGCGGAATCTTGTCCAGCGACAGAGCAACCGGGGCCCGAGACGCCACGCGCGCAGGCCGATCGCCACCCCCTTCAGGGCCTCCCCCCGCTAGCTTGTCCTACTCTCGTGACCTTCGAGCGCGCGCGCCACCGCGTCGGTGACGGCCTGCATGCCGTCCGCGAACGTCCGGATCCCCGAACCCTTGTCGGCGCGCGCCACCTGGAAGCTCAGCGCCTCGGCGGCCTCGCCGAGCGCAAGCCCGACGAGCTTCTCGCCGTCCCAGCGGTGGCTCGTGGTGGCGAGCTGCCCGATGAGCTGATCCTCGATGCCCCCGGCCTTCGCGAGCGCGGGCACGGCCTCGCTGCGCGCGACGAACCCTTCGGCGCCGAGCTCGACGACGAAGCCGTCGTCCCTTGCGCTGGAGAGCTGCCCGCCGAAGCGGTCGCTCGCCTCGAGCACCGTCACGCGCTCGCCCGCCTGCACGGCGCGGTGCGCGAGCGCGAGGCCCGACAGGCCCCCGCCCACGATTCCGAGGTGTCGCGTCATCGCGCGACCGCCGGCGGGAGGGCCGGGGCGAGGTGTCCAGGGATCCGCGCGTTCGCGATCATGCGACGCCAGTACCTTCCGCGCGCACGCCGACGGCGGCGCCGCCCCGAAGCTCGTCGCTGCGGACTTCGCCGCCGCGAGCTGCCCCGTCAGTCCTCGAGCGGCACGGTCCTGATCCTGACGTCGCACGCTCGGCGGCCCAGCGCGCAAGGTCAGGGAAGCGCCTGGTTCATCATGACGTCCTGCCTCATCATCTCCTGCGTGAAGAGGTCGAGCGGATTGAAGGGAAGCGCCACGTAGTCCCCGAGCGTGCCGGACGAGTCCTTCGCGAAGAGGATGACGTTCGCCCCGAGCAACTGGCAGCCGTGGATGCACGTGCCCATCGGCGTGATGTTGACCGTCGAGCCGGTGGAGCTCGCCTTGATGGTCGTCGCGCCGTCCGCGTAGCTGGTGATGAAGGTGCCGTCGGGCCAGCCGATCGTCAGGAAGTTGTACCCGCTGTAGAAGGTCACGCGCTCGCCTTGGTCGGCGACGTACGACGCCGTCCCTGCGCTCTCGTATCGGAAGTTGGTCGTCTTGATGACCAGGCCGATCTCCTTGCTCGTCACGTAGGCTCCGACGACCACCCCCTCGATCCTACCCGCGAGCTCCCAATCCCCGACGGATTGCGCCAAACTCATCGCGAAGTTGGCTTCCTGGATGGCGCGCCCCGCCCACTCGTACGAGATCCGGCGCTCCAGCTCGAGCTGCGCGAAGCTCCCTCCCTTGAAGCGAGCCTCCAGCGCGGCGCGCCAGTTGGCCCTGGCCTTGGAGTTCCAGGTGATGGATGCGTTCATCGCGTTGCGGGCGTTCTGGATGACGTGCGCACGCTCCTGGCTCTGCTGCTGGGCCTCGGCCCGCGGGCTGCTCGTCGCGACGGCGGCGATCGCGAGGGCAGCGAGGATTCCGATCATCTTCTTCTTCATGGTGTGGCTCCGTTTCATTTCGTTCGGAGGAGCTCTTGCGCAACGGGTGTGCCGGCCGTGATCACGCGGCAATTTCCCGCCTTCCGCGCTCCCGTGCGGGGACTTGCACTTCGAGTGCGGAAAGTTCCGGCAGACGGTTGCCGCCAGCCAGGGAAAGCCGGCAGAGTGCCGGGATCACCGGATGGCGGGAGGAGTCGACGATCTCGAGGGGCAGACGCTGGGCGGACGCTATCGCCTCGAGCGCGCGATCGGCCGAGGGGGCATGGGGGCCGTCCTCGAGGCGGTGCAGCTCGATCTCGGACGCAAGGTCGCGGTCAAGGTCCTGCTCGCCGCGGATCCGCGCTCGGTCGATCGCTTCCGTCGCGAAGCGCTCGCGGCGAGCGCGTTGACGTCGCCGCACGTCGTCTCGGTCTACGACTTCCAGGCGCCGCCGGACGGCGTGCCCTTCCTCGTCATGGAGCTGCTCGAGGGGTGTTCTCTCGCGAGCCTCCTGCGCCAGGAGGGGGCGCTCCCGGTCGGGCGGGCGAGCCGCATCGCCTCGCAGATGCTCGTGGCGCTCGAGGCCGCCCATCGCGCAGGCATCATCCACAGGGACATCAAGCCGTCGAACGTGTGGCTCGTCTCGGGCCATGGCATCGAGGACCACGTGAAGGTGCTCGACTTCGGCATCGCCAAGCTGCTCCGTCCCGACGTCGCGCCGCTCACGACGATGAGCTCGTTCCTCGGGACACCCGCCTACCTCGCGCCCGAGCAGATCCGCGGGCTGGATGTCGATGCCCGCACCGACATCCACGCCGTGGGCACCGTCCTCTACGAGATGATCGCGGGGCATCGCCCCTGGAAGGGCGACCTCGTCACGCAGACCGCCGACATCCTCGAACGCGTCCCGCCGCTGCTCCGCGAGCTCGTGCCGTCGGTGCCGCTGCCGCTGGCGGTGGTCGTCGCCCGCGCGATGGCCAAGGATCCCGAGGTGCGCTACGCGCGGGCCGACGAGATGCGCCACGCGCTCGCGCCGTTCGTCCTCGCGCCTGCGATCGCGCCGCCGACGCTCATGGAGTCGCAAGAGCTCTCGGCCACGCCGCCTTCGAGGGCCCTCACGCCCGAGAGGGCGGGGACGACGTCGTCCTCGCCGACGCGTCGCACCGGCGTCGTGTTCGTGGTGAGCGCGGCGGTGGCCTTCGCGCTCGCCGCCGTGGTCGCGGGGGCCCTGCTCTGGAGGTCCCGCGCCGTGACGGTCACCCCCGTGCCGTCGTCGTTGCCAGCTCCGCCGCCCGCTCCGGTCTCCGCCGTCGCCGTCTCGACGGTGCCGTCCACGCCGCTTGCGCCGCCTTCCGCGGAACCGTCCGCAACGGCTCGCGCCGCTCCTGCGAGCCTGAGGACACGTTCGAGGACGTGCGAGTGCGAGACCGTGAGGGGCGGCAGGCTCTGCCCGACCCCGATGCCCGCGAGGTGCGACTGCGTCGTCCTCGACGACAGCACCCGGCTGTGTCCGACGCCGCTGGCGCCCGACGGCACGTGCGCCGGGGGACGCTCGTCTCTCGTCGGACCGTATGGCGGGGCGGGGAAGAAGACCGGCGACGGTTGCACGGGCTATGACGGGTCCACGAAGGCTACAGGGAAGCTCTCCTGCGAGGTCTGCTACGAGCGCCAGACGCTCTCGGGCTATGACGGCGGCCCATGCGCGGGCGTCGACACGTGGGGCGCTGCAGGCCGCGGGAAGCTCGTCTGTCGATGAGCCGAGCGCGGACGCGCTCAGCCCTTTCGTGATCGGCTCGACGGGTGACCGTTCTCCGCGAGCTTCGCGAGGAGCGTCCTGTATGCGATCCCGAGGATCGCCGCCGCCGCTTTGCGATCGCCGCCCGTCTCCTCGAGCACGCCGAGGATGTGCTGGTACTCGAAGGACGAGCGCTGCGCGCGGAGGGGCGATGCGTTGCCCTCCGCGCCGTCGCTCGCACGCGGCGCGAGCTGGAGGTGTCTGGGCTCGATCCGCCCGCTCGGCCCCGCGAGCACGGAGGCGCGCTCGATGACGTTCTTGAGCTCGCGGATGTTGCCGGGCCAGGCGTACTGCTCGAGCGCGGCCTGCGCGTCCGGGCCGAGCACGCGCCGGCACCCTGCCCCCGCGTGACCTGCCTTCGCCATCCGTTCGACGAAGAGCTCTGCCAGGGGGAGGATGTCCTCCCGGCGCTCGCGGAGCGGCGGCAGCGTCATCGTGTAGCCGTTCAACCGGAAGAAGAGGTCGGCGCGGAAGGAACCGTCCTCGATGCGCGCCTCGAGATGACGATGCGTCGCCGCCACGTAGCGCACGTCGACCCGCCTCGGCGCCACGCTCCCGAGGCGCGTGACCTCGCCGGCCTCGATGACGCGCAGCACCTTCGCCTGCGTGTCGAGCGGCATCTCGCCGACCTCGTCCAGGAAGAGCGTGCCTCCTGTCGCGGCCTCGAAGAGTCCTGGCTTCGCGCCCTGCGCGCCCGTGAAGGCACCCTTCTCGTGGCCGAACAGCTCGCTCTCGAGCAGCGAGCCTGCGAGGCCGGCGCAGTTGACGCGGACGAGCGGCGCGCGCGCGCGGAGCGATCGTGCGTGGAGCGCTTCGGCGAAGACCTCCTTGCCGGTACCCGTCTCGCCGAGGAGCAGCACGTTGAGGGGGCTCGGCGCGATGACGTCGAGCAGCGCGTGGAGTCGCTGCATCGTGGGATCCGAGACGACCGTGCCCGGCGTCGCTCCGGCTGCGACAGGTGTTCCCGCGGGCTCCCCGTGCTGCACGAGCAGCGTCGCGTGCCCGATCTCGATGACCGAGCCGACGGAGATCGCCGCCGACTCTCCTTCGCGGAGCGCGCGCCCCGTGACCGTCGTGCGGTTGCGGCTCCCGAGATCTTCCAGGCGGAGCTCCCCTCCGGCGTCGAAGATCGCGGCGTGCTCGCGCGAGACCGAGCCGTCGTCGACGA
Source organism: Polyangiaceae bacterium (assembly GCA_022842465.1). Taxonomy (GTDB): domain Bacteria; phylum Myxococcota_A; class Polyangia; order Polyangiales; family Polyangiaceae; genus Labilithrix. The sequence goes on from JALHPN010000214.1 coordinate 4,766, forward strand.
CGATGTCACACGACCTCGAGCGGCCGACGACGATCCGCTTCTTCCGCGGGAGCTGCTCGGCGCGGAGTCCGCTCGCGGCGCTGACGACGACCCATAGCGTGCTGACGTCCACGCGACCGCGCCCCACGCTGTACGTCGTCTGCGTGTCCAACGCTCCCGGCTTCGCGGTCGTCCTGGGCATGTCCCTCCGAGAAAAGCGTACCAAGCGGCAGAACGCTTACTCGAGCAAAACCCGACGGTCCGTCACGAGCTCCCTCGCGCGTGCGGAGCCGCGTCGGTATGATCGCGCCGTCGCGCGCTTCTCTTCGATGCCCGAGCGTAGGCGCGAAGGGCGGCCGGAAACCCGGGTTGCTCAGGCGGCACGGCGCGTGCTGGATCACCCGCATGCGCTCTCTTTCCTTGCTCGTCGCCATCGCCACGCTCACCACCGTCGCCGCGGTCCGCGAGGCGCGCGCCTGCTCCGGATCGTGCTTCCCAGTTCGTCTCCTGCCCTCGGGGCAGGAGACGACGGTGCCGTCCAACGCAGGGGCGCTTCCGTTCTACCTCGGAGGGTCGGCGGCCGGTTCGCCGTCCGACGCGGGCGACGGGGGGCCGACGCTCCGTGATGGAGTCGGCAACGTCGTCCCCACGAGCGTCGAGGCGTTGCCGGAGGGCTCGCTGCGACGGAGCGGCTTCGAGCGCGTCGTCCGGTGGAGCGCCGAGCTCGCTCCGGGGCCGTACACCTTCGAGGTGCCCTCGGCGTGCCAGACGAGCTTCGGCGCGAAGGCAGCGTTCACCGTCGTGCCCGCGGCGCCGGCTCCGACGAAGCTCGGGACCGTGACGGCCACGTCGTCGCGGGGTGTCGTCCTCGCCGAGGAGAGAGCCTCCGCGTGCGTCGCGAACATCGACGCCGCGCAGGCGAAGCTCGCGCTCGTGCCGGATCCGAGCTTCGCGCCCTTCGCCGCCGTGGCGCTCTACGAGGTCGAGGTCGACGGCGCGCCCTGGCGCGGCTCCGTCGTCGACTACGAGCCCGGGAGGCTCGGCCCCGCCTCCGCGTTCGACACGTTCACGCTCCTCGCGGATTGCAGGCAGAGCAGCCCCGGCGACAAGGTGACGGTCCTCGCCGAAGGGGACCACGCGGTGACCGTCCGCGCGAAGCTCCCGGGCCTCTCGGGCGTCCCGGAGCTCTCGACGACGACGCGCGTGTCGCTGTCCTGTGCCTCGACGCCGAGCGGCGCGTCCCCGAGCGACGCCGCCGGAGAGGGCGGGTGCCGCATGACCCCGGGATCGGGCTCGGGAGCTGGCGGACTCGCTGGCGCGCTCGGGCTGGCCGGGGCTCTCGCCACGACGCTCCGCCGTCGCGCGCGACGCGTCTCCACGCGGCCGCGCTGAGCTCCGCCGAGGCTGCGGCTTCGATTCCGCGGGAGGAAGCTCGATCGCCGAGGTCGCGTAGACCCCGGCACGATCGTCTGGCATGGCTGGGGAATCCTCCCGTTGGTATTGGTGGTCGCGGGGCTCCTCATGGGCCTGGTCGCCGCCGACCACGCGGGCCTCGTCGGCCCGGGCGGCCCGGGAGCCGACGCCAGCAGCGATTTCGCGACCCCCTTCGTCGCGCTCGCCTTGCTCATGATGGCCTTCGTGAACTGGCTCCTCGGGCGACGCATGAACGATGCCCGCGATCGCCGAGAAGGAGTTACGCGCGGGGTCGTCGACGACCGGGACCGGGGGTACTTCCGTCACTCGCTCGCGTACGTCCGCTTCGAGTACTGGTCGCTCCCGATGGCCGCCGGCGCGGTCGTCGCGTTCGCATCCTTCGTCGTGCGCTGACCTTCCGCGCTCGACGCTCGATCGCGCGTCGCGAGCGCTCTCGCGCGCACCTCTAGAAGGACGGACGGCGCTCGTAGCGCGTCGTGATGCCGGCCTGGTCCTCTACCTCGATGGCGCCGCGATCGGACCGCAGAGAGAGTCGGCCACCCTTCCCCGGCACGTGCCAACGACGACCCACTGGGCATCGATGTACCTGTGCACGCGGCATGCCGCTCGCGCGGAGCGCGCTCGGCGTCGCGTTCGCGCGACCGATCGGGAGCTTCGCGAGGAAGCCGTTCTTCTGCGGGTTCTCGCTGCTGCGCGAGCCGCGGCGACCCGCGTAGTCCTGCATCCACACGTACACGCTCGTCGGCGAGACGTAGAACACGCGGCCCGGGGGGCCGATGAGACCGACCGATTCGCAGGTGAGCTCGGGCGCGCGCAGATCGCAGGACGTGACGCGAGCGAGGACGCGGGAAGCGGTACGGGTTCTAGCTTGTCGCCTTCGCGGGCGCGCGACCGGTCGTGCACACGTGAACGGCGTCGGTCGCGAGCTTCGTGCTCGCACCGCCGGACGCGCTCCACGCGGTGACGAGGTCGGTGAGCTTCTTGCGTTCGGTCTTCGGGATGACCCCCTGACAGCGCAGCGCGACAGCCTCGATGGTGCTGTCCAGCGCCAGCCCTTGCCGTGCCGTCCCGTGAGAAGTCCACGATGCGGTCGGCGCATTTCATCGGCGGGGCGATCGGGAAGGTACCGAACGCGCTCTCCGCATCTCGTCGGATCATCGCTTCGCCGGGCGGCGAGGCGATCACGAGGAGCTTGTCGCAGGTCACACGAAGATCGCGCTCCGGGAGGTCGGACGTCGTCGCGACCGCGGTACCACGGACGGCAGGGTCGGCGAAGAGGTCACGCAAGAGAACGGCCACCTCGGGGGCATCCTGGTGGTGCATCCGCAGGCCGATGAGCAGCGCCGCGCGGAGCTCCGTCTCGCTCCGCTTCATCATGCGTCGAGGGGGGCGGCGCGCGAGGAGACGGGTGGCTCAGTCGCTGCCGCGGACGCTTGCGCGCTCGAGGGCCGCGAGCAGCGCGTCGCGCTCTGCATCGCCGTCGAGGACGGTGTCCACGACCGCGCGCAGCTTCGGTGAGGCGTCGTCCTCGAGCGCCACGCGCATGCGCTCTCTCACGCTCTCGTCGACACACTCGCGGAGCACCGCTGCGGCGGCCGCCCGCGCGTCCCGAGGTGCAGCGCGGTCTTCGAGCACGTCGAACAGCGCGGCGGTCTCGTCTGGGCCATTGCGATAGCCACCCGCGGGCCTGGCGAGCCCCTCGAGCGACGTGAGCCACGCGCCGAAGGCCCGCCCGCCACGCGCGAGCCGCTGCGCGAGCGCCGACCGCGGCCGCCTCTCGAGCGCGTCGGTGACGCGCGTGTTGATCTCGTGCGCCAGGCGGATGTGCTCACGATCGAGCGGGCAGTAGACGCCGACGGCCCCCGTGCTCCCCTCGGAGAGCTCGACGCGCTTGGTCCCGCGGGGGAAGGTGATCGTCGAGCCGTCGCGGAGCTCGAGCTCGAAGGCTTCGAGGAGTGGCCACTCCGGCGCGTACTTGGTCTTGTCGAGCAGCTTCTGGACGCCGCGCGCGCGCTTCAGGTCGGTGTACGGGATGAAGCGCCGCCGGAGAAACGTTCGGACCGTGACCCCGTCCTCGTGAACCTCGAGACGCGTCGGCCAGAAGAGCGCGGCGGCCCAGAGCGCCGTCGCGACACCGATGACCAAGTTCAAGGCGTTCGTCCGCAGGTCAAGGACGACGAAGCCAACACCCCCGAAGACGACGAGGTATCCCCACGTCCCCGTGAGCCATCGGAGGGTCGAGCCGCCCTGCAGAACGAGCTTCGTCGGAGAGCTCATGCGCTCGTCGAGCTTATCAGCACCCATGATGTGTGCTGACGACTGCCCCGCTTCCGCTGACTGGACCGACGAGCCGGAAGGAGGCTCGTGATGCGCGGCTGCGTCACCGCACGAAGAGCTTCTCGGCGATCTGGACGGCGTTCAGCGCGGCGCCCTTCTTGAGGTTGTCCGCGACGATCCAGAGGTTCAGCGCGCCCTTCACCGCGATGTCGTCCCGCACGCGGCCGACGTAGACGGGATCCGTCCCCGACGCCTTCGCCGGGGTCGGCATCTTGCCGGGCGCGTAGGGCTCGTCCATCAGCACGACGCCGTCGGCGCCCTTCAGGAGACGCTTCGCCTCCTCCGCGCTCATGGGGCGGTGGAACTGGACGTGCACCGACTCGGAGTGCCCGTTCACGACGGGCACGCGGACCGTCGTGGGCGACACGCCGATCGCGTCGTCCCCCATGATCTTGCGCGTCTCGTGCACCATCTTCCACTCCTCCTCGGAGTAGTCCATGTCGCCCGCCTTCCAGTCGGAGAGGACGTTGAACGCGATCTGTCCGGGGAAGACGCTCGGCGTCACGTCCTTGCCGGCGAGGACGTCCTTCGCCTGCGCGAGGAGATCCTCGACCGCCGCGTGGCCCTTGCCGCTCGTCGCCTGGTAGGTCGAGACGACGATGTGCTTCACGCGCGCCGCGTCGTGGAGCGGCTTCAGCGCGACGACCATCTGGATCGTCGAGCAGTTCGGGTTCGCGATGATGCCCTTCGGCCGGCTCTCGGCCGCCGCCATGTTCACCTCCGGCACGACGAGGGGGACCTCGGGGTCCATCCGCCACGCGCTCGAGTTGTCGATGACGACCGCGCCGGACTTCGCGGCGACGGGGCCGTACTCGCGTGCCACGCTCGCGCCCGCGCTGAAGAGCGCCACGTCGACGCCCTCGAAGGACTTCGGCCCGAGCTCCGCGACGACGACCTCGCTCCCGGCGAACGGGAGCACCTGCCCCGCGCTCCGCTTGCTCGCGAGCGCGACGAGTCGCGAGACGGGGAACTTCCGCTCCTCGAGCGTGCGGAGCATCTCGCGGCCCACGGCGCCCGTGGCGCCGACGACGGCGACGACGAAGGAGGTCTTCTTCGAGCTCATGGTGATGCATGTTCGCTTAGCGCGATTCGACGATCCTCGCGAGATTTTCGTGGCGTTCTGCCGCTCTCGCGGCCACGGGCGCGACGCGAGTGCGACCCAAGAACCGCGCCGCCCCGCGTGTTACGGTTTCTGGGATGCGTGTCCGACACCGAGCAACGATCCTCGCGGCCTTCGCGACGCTCGGCGCGGTCGCGTGTGGTCGAGGCGGCAGCACCTCGAAGACGCCGGAGGGCGCCTTCCGCGCCGCCTCGCCGGGCTCGGCGCTCGACCCCACGGTGCGGCCTTCGCGCCTCGTCCCCGAGCAGATCGAGGAGACGACGACGTACGGCTCGGAGAGCTCGGGCGGCACACGCGTGCTCGCGGGAGGGCTCCGCCTCGTCTCCTCCTCCCAGGGCGCGCTCGTCGCGGCGGGCGATCGCCTGCCCACGACGCCGCTGATCACGACGGCGCTTCCGGAACGCCTCGGCGGCGGCTTCCTCTTCCTCCTCGGCACCACCGTGTGGCGCGCGGACAAGTGGCTCGCGCCAGCCGCGCCGGTCTTCACGTCGCCGCAAGCGGTGCAGGCGATCGTCCCCGGGCTCGATCGCGTCTACCTGCGGACGCAGAGCGGCCACGTCGCCATCGACGGCGTCCGCGGCACGCTCCTCGACCGCGGTCCGTGGCCGGCGAGCCCGAACGTGACGAGCTACGCCGCGGCCGACGGATGGCGAGCGGTGGCAACGGCCGACCTCCGAGGCGTCGTCGCTACGTTCGACGCCGGCGCGACCTGGCGCACGCTCGATCTCGCGATCGAGCCACGGACCGTCGTAGCGTCCGGGGACGCGCTCGCGGTCGGCGGCGTCGACGGCGCGCGCGGGGACGCGTGGTTCGAGGTCCGCGCCGACGGCAGCATCGCGCGCCTCGTAGGCGCGCCGCGCGACGCGAAGGGGCTCGGCCCGCTCGTGCGCGCGCCGACGACCGTCACGCGCCCCGGCTTTCCGACGCCGTGGCCGTCACCGACGAGCTCTCCGGGCGCGCGCACGATGCCGATCCCGCCGAAGAGCGTCGAGCCTGGCGAGGAGACGCCGGAGGCGGGCTCGGATCCCGCGCGCGATCCCGAGAGCGCGTCCGCCCGCATCTTCGGCCCGCGGCCCGTCGTCGCCGCGATCGAGGACGGCTGGCCCCTCACCGACGGAACGGCGGTGATCGCACGCGACGGCGCGCTCGCACGCGTCCGACTCTCGGACGGCGCGCTCGTCGAGGTGGCGCACGGGGCCTTCCCCCTGAAGCCCTCCCGCTGCCACCCGGTCTCGCTGACGCGCGCGAACGCGGTCGGAGCGTTCGGCTTCGTGTGCGGCGAGCAGCGCGGCCTGACCGTGATCTACGCCTACGAGCCGCTCCGCGGACGGGTCGCCGAGATCAAGCGGTTCGATCGGCCGCGGGTCGTCACGTCGTCCGGCAACGGCGCCCTGGCCGTCCACGGCGGGTGCGCCGAGGACGCCGTGACGTCGGCGAACGGCCCGCAGGCGTACTGCGTCCTGGGGCATGACAACACGTGGCGCGAGGTCGTCGTGCGCGGCGATGTCGTCGGTGAGCGCGTGGTCGTGCTCGCCGACGGCCGCCTCGCGGTCGTGAGCCCGCCGCCGAAGGCCGACGCCCCCGCTCGGCTCACCCTCCTCGACAAGGGGAAGGCCACGACGGTGCCGATCGTCTTCCCCCGCGTCTCTGCCGACGTCGGGCGCGTGCTGCGTCTCGGCCTCTGGCTCGACGGCTTCGAGGAGCGGAGGCCCGGCGTGCTGGGCGGCTGGATCGAGGCCGCGGGGACGATGCTGGGCGTCGAGATCGCCACCGACGGGAAGGCGACGCTCGGCCAGTTCGTGCGCGACGCCGGCCAGGTCTTCGTCGCCGGGCGCTACGGCCTCGGATGGGGCGGGTCGCGCCGCGGCTACGAGACGACCGACGGCGGGATGACCTGGTCGAGCCTCGAGCTCCCGGAGCCGATGCCGGCGCGGGGGCGGCCGGTGCGCCGCGCGTGCGGCCCGGTCGGCTGTCTCGCGAGCGGGTGGGCGCGCGTCGGCTGGGGCGAGCCGAAGAGGCCGCCGGTGCCCGTCGCCCCGCCGATCACACGCACGAACGTCACGCTCGGCGCCCCGACGATCTCGCTCTCCTGCGATGCGCTCGCCGGGGTCGCGCCGCCTCCCCCCGCGCCCGCAGTGCGCCGGACGAAGGAGCCGAGCGTGACGAGGCCGGGCGCTCCGACCCGGTTCGGCGGTCCGCCCGTGCTGGCGCCGACGTCGTCGCAGCTCGGCGCCGTCGATCTCCCTGCATTCTACAGCCAGCCTGGTCCCGCCCTCCGCGACGGCGAACGAGGCCTCTCGTTCGACGTCGGAGAGCAGCAGTTCCGCACGCCGCGCTCCGGCTCGCTCGCGCGCGTCTACACGTGGGGACCGAAGACCGGCGACTGGGACACCCTCGGCCGCTGGCAGGTGCGCTGGCTGAGCCCGTTCGCGGGCTGGCCGGAGACGAAGACGAGCGTGGCGTCCCTGCCCCCCTCCGCCATCCTCGACATGACGCGCACGAGCTCGCCGTTCGGCTACGGCAGCTTCTCCTACGGCAACGGCGCGTTCCAGGTGTCCGCCGCCGACGACGCGTCACACGCCCTCCTCGCTCTCCGTCGCGTGAACAACCGCAACGAGCTCACCCTCTTCGAGCTCGAGGCCGACCGCGCCGCCGTCGAGATCCGCCGCGCCGACGGCGAGCCGTTCCCCGAGCTCGACGGGGCGGTGCGAGCGGCGGGTCGGTGGTTCGTCGCGATCACCTCCACGTCGCCGCTGACGGCGCCGCAGACGACGATCTGGCAGATCGACGGCGCGGTCGCGCGCGAGATCGCGCACGTCCCCCGCGTGGGGCTCGACACAGGGCGCGCCTTGCAGACGCGACTCGCACGCCGCTCCGACGGCCGCGCGCTGGGGCTCGTCGTGGACGGCCAGCCGACCCCGGAGCGCACGAATCCGGTCCGCTGGGTGCTCCCGATCGACCTCGAGACCGGCGCGCTGGGCGAGCCCGAGTCGCTCGGGTACGACGACCTCGCCGGGCTCGCCCTCGACGCGTGTGCCGACGACGCCGTGGGCTGGGTCCTCGACACCAACATCCCGAGCTCGGTCGTCCGTCTCAAGGTGGGGGCGAGCACGGGCTCCGTCCACTCCGCCCTCGCGCGGCTCCGCCTCACCGGCTCGCGCGCGTGCATCGAGCGCGTGTCCGGGATGCTCGACGGGCAGTCGACGGAGCGCGCGACGATGCTGACGAAGGTGGGCGCTCGCGGCGGTCCCCTCCGTCCCGGCGAGATCGGCGCGGCGATCGTCGCCGGCGGGAGCCGCTACCCGCTCCGGTGCTCGCTCACGCGCTGACGCGGACGACGATCTTCCCGCGCGCGCGCCGGCTCTCGAGTCGCGCGAAGGCGGCGGCGAAGTCCTCGAGCGCGAACACGTCGTCGATGACGGAGCGGAGGGCGCCCTCCGTGTACCAGCTCGCGAGCGTCTCGAGATCCTGCTCGCGTGAGGCGACGACGACGAGCGCCGCGCGGCGCGCGGATAGGCGCGTGGACGCCACGTCGGCGAGGAGCCGAAGCGAAGGGACGGTCGAGACGTAGATCCCGCGGGGCTCGAGCGCGCGCTTCGAGGCCGCGAAGCCGAGGTTCCCCATCACGTCGAAGACGACCCGGTAGCGACGGTCGAGATGCACGTCCGCGGCGTAGTCGAGCGTCTCGTCGGCGCCGAGGCCGCGGCAGAGGTCGGTGTTCCGCGCGGAGGACGTCGTCGTCACGCGCGCGCCGAGGCGCTTCGCGATCTGGACCGCGAACGTGCCGACGCCCCCCGAGGCGCCGTGCACGAGGACGCTCTCGCCGGGGGAGAGACGGGCGACGTCGCGCAACGCCTGGAGCCCGGTCAGCGCCGCGATCGGCATCGCGGCGGCATCCTCGAAGGTCATGGCATCCGGCATCCGTCCGAACGTCCCGGCCGGGACCACGAGCTCGTCGGCGAGCGAGCCCTGTCGCCCCGACCACGAAAGCGCCCCGAACACCCGCGTCCCAGGCGCGAGGCCGAGGACCGCCTCCCCGCACGCCTCGACGACGCCCGCATAGTCGTGCCCGACGAGCCGCGGGAACGGCGCGCGCGCGAGGAGCCGGAACCGGCCTTTCCGCAGGAAGACGTCCTTCGGATTCAGCGCCGCAGCGCGGACACGAATCCGTACCTGGTACGCCCGCAGTGTCGTCTGCTTGTCCGACCGTGAACCAAGCGTGAGGACTTCGGGTCCACCGAATCGGCCGTGGGAGAGAGCGCGCATCCGCCGTTCCTCCATGGAAACCGTAGTAAAACGCATCGCAACGTGTGTGTGAGCCCGCGATAACGTAGTGCAACTCCGGCAGTCGGATTTGCAGGGTTGAAACGCCGCCACCTCGCGGGAGACCCGCCGTAGGGGATTTCCTGGAGGTCGACTCCTGGCACACTCGGTGCTTGGTGGATTCCTGCCTGCGCGGAGTGCGGCTGCCCCCCCGGCCCCTTCGCGCAGGTTTTTTCATTTCTGCGAGACGCGCTCAGACGCCGACGATCGACACCACGAAATCGTCGTAGACGGCGACCTCGTCACCCTCGATGCGGACGGCGTAGGTGCGCTGATCGCCACAGAGCCCCTTCGGACGGAGGAGCTTTCCCGAGCGGAGCTCGAAGACATAGGCGTGGACCGGGCAGACGATGCAGTCGCCCTCGATCCAGCCCTCGGCGAGGCTCGCGCCGGCGTGGTTGCACGCGTCCTCGATCGCGCTGATCTCGCCGTCGACCTTCGCGACGAGGACGTCGAACGGCGGATAGTCGAGGCGCACGTGCCCCTTCTCTTCGAGCTCTGTGAGCGAGACCTTACCGACGAGCTTCACGGGGTTCCGCGAACGGATCTAGCGCGCCACGGGCCTGCGCGGACGCGTCAGTTCAGCGTCGTGCTCTTGGTGTTGGGCCGCAGCATCGCGCTCTGCTGGAGCGCGAGCTGCTCGATGACGCGCTCGACGCGCGTACGTGGGTCGAGCTCTTCGAGGATGCGCTGGCGCGCGCCCGCGTCGACGACGAGCTGGAACGCGCAGAGGTCGGCGAGGCGCGCGGAGTCGGCGTTCGGCGGGAGCTTGAACGTGAACATCGGGTCGTGACGCTTCACCGAGCCCGCGAACATCGTCGCAGCCGCGACGAGCGCGGTGCGATCGGACTCGGGGATCTTGCCGTCGCGCTCGCGGATGATCGTCGCGTTCGCGCGGCGGTAGGGGAGCCCCTCTTCCGGGTCGAGCTCCTCGAGGAGGACACGCGCCTTGCCGAGCACGACGATGTTCGAGCGACCATCCGGGAGCGGATGGTGCTCGACCACGACGCCGCCGCCCGCGATCGGCGCGATGCGGGGGCGCCCCCAGGCGTCTTCGCCAGGGAGGATCTGCGCGATGACGAGGGCGCCGTGACGCGCGAGGCAGTCGCGGAGCATCGCGCGGTAGCGCGGCTCGAAGACGTGCAGCGGAAGCGTGGCCTCGGGGAAGAGGACGACCTGCGGAAGCGGGAAGATCGGGATCGCCTCCAGCGCGGCCTCGAGGTCGCGCGGACTCTGGTGCTCGCTCGCGGTCGGACGTTGCGTCGTCATGATGCTGCTCCGGGGCACGCGCCCCACTGCCTTTCGAGCATACCCCCACGCGAGGGGCGCGTCTCGTGTCCGCCTCCGCCCGCGACGCCCCCTGAGCCTACTCGCGCCTACGTTCGGCGCGCGGGCGTCCGCGCGCAAGGGCGCGTCGTCAGGCGCGCAACGCGGCGAGGGCGGCCGTGCGCGCGGCCTCGTCCGCGGCGCGGATCGCGACCGTCTCGACGTGGGCCGAGGTGGCGCGCTCGCCTCTCGCGGTCATGCAGCCGTGGACGAGGACGAGGCGACACGCCGCCCAGGCCGGCGCGAGCACGGCCTCGAGGTCGGAGGCGACCGCGTTGCCGATGCGCTCCTGGAGCGTGAGGCGGCGCGCGTGGGCGTTCACGAGCTCCACGACGGTGCCGAGCCCGACGAGCTTCGCGCGCGGGAGGAACGCGACCGCCGCGAGGCCCGTGGCGGGGAGGAGATGGTGCGGGCACATCGTGACCACCGGGATGTCGCGGACGACGACGAGCCCCGCCGTGTCGGCCGTCGACGGGAGCGAGGCCGCCTCGAGGCGCGCGCGGGTGTCGACGCCGTAGCCGGAGCAGAGCTCGTCCAGGAACGCCTCCGTCACGCGCGCGCCGGTGCCGACCAGGTCGGGCTCGGCGCTCGGATCGCGACCGATCGCGCGGAGGAACGCGTCGATGGCGCGAGCGGCGGCGGCACGGTCGACGGGCATCAGGCCCGCGAGGGTAGCGCGAAACCGCGGGGACGCGAGCGACCTCGTCGCGCGTGTATCGTGGGTGGCGATGCGCGGGAGGCTACTCGCAGGGATGGTGCTGGTGGGTCTCGCCGCGGCGTGCGGCGGGGGCGCTGGGGATCTCGACCCCCGCCCGCCGGCGGTAGCGAGCGCGAGGCCCTGCGTGCTCGCGGTCGCGACCGCGGGGGATGCGGGGACGGCGGCGGACG
>JALHPN010000215.1 GCA_022842465.1 Polyangiaceae bacterium
GAGGAACGGCTGCACGAATCGGTCGAAGCGCTTCTCCCATCCGCTCGCGTGACTCACGCTCTCCAATGGAGCGCAAACAGCGTTGGATTAAAAGATAAAAATGACCAGGTAGTGCTAGGCCTCATGCCTCACTTCGGCGGGTCGTCCGCGCCGGCCGGCGCCAGCGTGTAGTGCACGCGGTACTCGGTGGTGTTGTCGCCGTCGCCGAACGTGCCCGTCACGGGCTGCATGTCCTTCGTGATGACCTGGGAGAGCTCGGCGTAGGGGATCTCCTTCGTCCCGGACGGACCGCCCATCGTCCCCTTCAGCCCGCAGCGCAGGCGATCGCCGTCGAAGAGGTCGATCCCCGTCGCCCAGTACATGTTGTACGAGCAGTAGCTCGAGGCGCCGCGAGGACCAGGGACGTCGCTCTTGCACCCCGAGGAGAGCCCGCTCTTGTTGCTCCAGATCGAAGGCTGCTCGACGATGACGTCCTTGTCCGAGATCGTGCATTTCGCATCGACGGTCCAGCCGTCGGCCGCCTTCTTGTAGACGTCGATGGTGTCGAACGCGAGGCGGACGCGCCTCGGTTCGAGCCACGGGATCGGCTCGTCGTCCGGTACGCACGTGCGCGGGATCGTCCGGTACTCGACCATGACGGGGACCGGCTCGCCTGCCTGACGGTACCCCTTCTGGATCTCGTCGGCGTTCGTCGCGAAGATCGCCTCCCCGTTCACCGGCTCGAGCCCGCGCCCCTGCGACTTGACCTCGAGCTTGTTCGTCTCGCTGAACGCCCTCACCCCGCCGGTCGCGAAGTAGAGGCGCGCGCGAACCGCGGCGTTGAACGTGCGCGCGTCCCCCGAGAAGACGAGCTCGTAGGACCTTCCGTAGAAGAGGCGCGACACGTACCAGACGGCGTTCGGCGGGGGCGCGCGCATCTCGGTCGCGTCGTCGATCTCGCGGGACTCGACCAGTTGAGATGCGCGGTAGCTCGCGAAGCGCTTCGTGCTGCCCTGCCCGCCCGACGCCGAGGCGCCCCAGACCGCCGCGGAGACGCCGATGTTCGCGTCCCACGAGCGACGTGACTCCATCGCCGTGATGCTGTGCTCCATCTGGTGGAGGCCCTGCTTCCTGATCTGTCCGCGCGGGAACAGGCGCTCGCCGTCGGAGCCGGCGAAGGCCTCGAAGCGCGCGTCGAGCGGACGACCGAGCTGCGCCTCACCGATGCCCATCGGCGCGAGGGCGAGCATCGTGATCGGCGCCCCGGCGTCGGCGCGGGTGCACTTCGCCTCGGGTCCGCCGTCCGACATCGCGACTCGAGCCACCTCCGCCTCCTGCTCTCCGTCGTAGAGCGGGATCTCGGCGGCGCAGGCGACGGCGTGGGCCAGGAGACCGACGCCGCCCGCGACGAGAGCCGTCGCGGAGAGGCGCCTCGAGACGACGGCGAGCGAGCGCCGGAGAGCAGCGAGCATGCGATGGCATGCTTGCAACGTCCTCGCCAGGGCGCGGCCACGACGCGCGCGGGGAATTCGCAGCCTTCGCCGCGCGTGTGGGCTCCCCATCGCGGATCGGCGGAGCCCCGTGAGCCCGCGGCCTCCGGTCCGCGGGCGCGGTGGTAACGTCGACCCGTGGCGACGCGGGTGAGCCTCCTCGACGAGCCCGATCTCTTCGTGGTCCCGCGCTCGGCGGACGACGTCGTGGAAGGGCTCGCGCGCGGCCTCGCCGAGGGGCGGGTCGACACGACGTCGGCGCGCTACTTCGGGCATTTCACCTCGGCCCCGGAGGACGTCGCGCTCCGGGCGGAGGCGATCGCCTCGGCCGCGAACCCGCAGCTTGCGACGCGCAGCCATGCCGCGTTCGCCGTCGCGTGCGAGGAGAGGGTCACGAGCGCGATCGGTCGCCGGTTCGGGCTGGGTGTGGACGTCGACGGTCTGTTCACGTCCGGCGGCGCGGAGGCGAACGCGATCGCGCTCCAGCTCGCCCTCGCGCGCGCGTTCCCCGATCTCTCGGCCCGGGGGCTCCGGGGGTTGCCCGGCGATCCGGCGCTCTACGTCTCGGATGCGGCCCACGCGAGCGTCACCCGCGCGGCGCGTCTGGCGGGCCTCGGCGACGACGCGGTAAGGGTCGTGCCCACGGACGACGTCCACGGGATGAAGCCGACGACGCTCGGTGAGCTCCTCGCGCGCGATCGTGAGCGCGGCGTCCTGCCCTTCCTCGTCGTCGCCACGTTCGGAACGACCGGGAGCGGCGCGCTCGACCCCGTCGCCGAGATCGCCGGCCTCGCCGAGCGCCATTCGCTCTGGCTCCACGTCGACGCAGCGTGGGGCGGGCTCGCGGCGTTCACGTCGACGCTCCGCGCTCGCGCCCTCCCCCTCGAGCGCGCCGACTCGATCACGTTCGACCCGCACAAGACGCTCGGCGTGCCGCTCGGCGCGGGCATGCTCCTCACGAGGCACGCGGGCGCGCTCGGCGACGTCTACCGGGAGCGCGCGGGGTACATGCCGCGCGACGCATCCCGCGATCCGTACGCGCGCGGGCCGACCTGGTCCCGCCGCTTCGCTGGGGCGCCGACCTTCGCGGTCCTCGCGACCCACGGGATGGCAGGTGTCGAGGCGGCGGCGAACCGGCAGGTCGCCCTCGGTGAGCTGCTCCGCGAGGGGCTCCTCACGCGCGGATTCCGCGTCGTGAACGACTCTCCGCTCCCGGTCGCGTGCTTCGTGGATGCGACGCACGCTGAGGGTGCGAAGGCGCGGCGCCTGGAGGCGATCGCGCGGGACGTGATCCTCCGCGGCGCGGGATGGCTCACGCTCGTGCGGCTCTCGACCGGCGCGCGGGTGCTCCGCGCGTGCATCACGAATCCACGGACGCGAGAAGAGCACGTGGTCGATCTCCTCGAGGCGCTCGTCGCGGCCCGCCGAGCGGTCGACGCGGCCGTCTCCCGAGGCTAGGAGTGGTGCCGTGACGCCGCCGCTCGAAGGTACCGCCGAACGCTGGGCGTTCGACTACGTCGCCTGCGCCACGCTCGCGGGGAAGCTCTCGCCGTCTCCGCCGCCGGCGCGCTGGGAGGAAGGGCCGGCGCCGCGACGCCTCGCGTCACCGGGCCGTCCGCCGGAGCTCCTCGTCGCCGCCCGGGCCGAGAAGACGCGCGGGCTCGGCTCGGCGCGAGGTCGAGCACGTGTACTCCACACGTTCTTCCACCACGAGCTCCAGGCCGCCGAGCTCATGTGCTTCGCGCTCCTCGCCTTCCCCGAGACGCCGCTCGCCTTCCGCCGAGGTCTCCTCCGCATCGCAGAGGACGAGATTCGCCACATGCGGATCTACGCGGAGCAGATCCAGCGTCTCGGGTTCCGCGTCGGCGACTTCGCCGTCCGGGACTGGTTCTGGTCGCGAGTTCCGAGCTGCGCGACGCCCGCCTCCTTCGTCGCCGTGATGGGTCTCGGTCTCGAGAGCGCGAACCTCGAGCACAGCGCGAGCTTCGCGGCGAGGTTCCGTGCAGTGGGGGACGAGGAAGGCGCGCGCGCGCAGGAGCTCGTCGGCGTGGAGGAGATCGCCCACGTCCGGTTCGGCGCGCGCTGGTTCACGGAGCTCACGGGCGGGCTCGACTTCGCCTCGTGGGAGCGCGCGCTCCCGACGCCGCTCACGCCGCTCCTCATGAAGGGGACGCCGCTGCAGCGGGAGGCACGCCTCCGGGCAGGTCAGCCGCCGGCGTTCGTCGACGAGCTCGAACGATGGCGACCCGTCACGCCTGGGTGCTGAACCTCGACGCGGACGTCGAGCTCGGGATGCTCGCGTCCGGCGTCACCGCGTACACGCCGAGCGCGCGCGCGCTGGCCGCGAGCGCCCTCCACGCGGAGACGCTCACGCGGGAGCTGCTTCGTCCCGGGGACGTGCTCGTCGACGCGTCGACGCCGCCAGGCGCTCTCGCCGGCGCCGTCGGTCGTGCGTTCTGTCCGACCCCGCGTGCTCTCTCTCTCCTCCGCAGAGCGGGCGCCGAGCCCGAGCCCGGCCCTCCGGCCGCGGTACTCCTCCGCGTGAACGGACGGGCCTTCGCGACCGAGCTCGGCGAGACGCTCCCAGGCGGCGCGTTCGTCACGACACGGGAAGAGGCGCTCGCGAAGCTCGCGACGCCGCCTCCCCTCTCGGACGCGTGGCGGATCAAGCGCGCCTACGGGATGGCGGGACGCGGGCAACGCGTCGCGCGACCTGGCGAGCTGACGCGCGCGGACGTCATCCTCGTCGAGGGAGGGATGGCGGAGGGCGGGATCCGGATCGAGCCGCACCTCGGGATCGAGACCGAGCTCGCGATCCACGGCTGGGTCTCGCCAGCCAGAGAGCTCGTCCTCGGTGCGGTGGTCGTCCAGCGCTGCGACGAGCGTGGCCGCTGGCTCGCGACCGCGCGCGCTACGGAGGAGCTCCGCTGGCGCGCGCGAATCGAAGAGGAGGGGCGACGCGTCGGCGAGGCGCTGCGCGAGGCGGGCTACAGAGGCCCCTTCGGGGTGGACGCGTTCACGTACCGCACGCCCGACGGCGAGCTCCACCTCCAGCCGCGGAGCGAGATCAACGCGCGTTTCTCGATGGGGTTCGCGGTCGGCCTCGGACCGCCTCCCGCCCTCGGTTGACCGCCACCGTCACGCCGCACGGCGCACGTGCGCGAGGAGGAGCGCGACGTCGTGGCGGAGCGACGGGTGGGTGCTCGCGGAGCTCGAGACCGCCTCCAGGAACGGGAGCGCGCTCCGCATGTCCCCTCGCATGCAGAGCGCGACGGCGGCCACGTGCGCGGCGGTGAGGTTCTCGGGGTCCATCGTGAAGGCGCGGCAAGCGTGGGCGATCGCGGTCTCGAGGTCGCCGTCGGCGAGGGCGACCTGCGCGCGGGCGATGAGCGCATGACCGAGCGCCTCGGCGGGGAGGAAGCGGGGCAGCGCGTCGCCCGTCGTGCCGTCCCCGCGGACGAGCTCGAGCGCGCGATCGAGGTGCTCGCGGGCGCGAGCGAGGTCGGCGCGCGCCTTCGCGGCGAGCCCGGCGTGCACGTGGAGGCCCGGGTCGTTCGGCGTTCGCCGGATCTCCGCGTCGAGGAGGGCGCCGTTCCGCGCCGCGCGCGAGCCGCCCTGGGCGCGATCGGTCGTGTACCCGTGGTGGAGGATCCGGAGCGGGTGGTCCGCGATCGTCCCGCCGTGACGGAGAATGCTCGGCGTCACCTGCTCGTGGACGGAGCGCTCGTAGCGATGCTCCGATGCGTTGCGGAAGACGCGGACGGACGGCGCGAGCGTCGACGTGACGACGTCTCCGCTCGCTCCGAGGTTCTCGACGAGCACGCGCAGCGCCGACGCGGTCGTCGCCTGGAGGAGCTCGCGCAGCTCTGCCCGCATCCCCGGGGTGAGCTCCTCGTCCGCGTCGAGCACGAGGATCCACGCCGAGCGCGCGCGCTCGAGCGCGGAGTTCCGCGCCTTCGCGAAGTCGTTCTCCCAGGCGACGTGATGCACGCTCGCGCCAGCCGCGGCAGCGATGGCCGGCGTCCCGTCGGACGAGCCCGTGTCGACGACGACCATCTCGTCGACGACCCCTGCGACGCTCGCGAGGCAGCGGGGGAGGTTCGCCGCCTCGTTCTTCACGATCATGGCGAGGGAGAGCAGCGTAGGGGTCATGCCGCCTCCGTCTGCTTCGGGGCGAGGACGACCGCCTTCTCGTGGCCGACGACGACCTTCGGGTCGACGAGGATGCGGATCCCCGCCCTCCTCGCGAGCATGCAGAAGCCGACATCCTCGGAGGTGAACTCGCGACAGGCGCCCATCTCCATGTAGATGGGCCGGAACCACGGGTACTCGAGCCGCTCGAAGACGCCGCGGCGGACGAGCACGAAGCCGAACCCGCAGTAGTCGACCGGGACGAGTCCTTGGCGCGCAGCGAGCTTCGCGGGGCTCAGGAACTCGAACGTGCCCTCCCGCTGGAAGCGCTCCTCGTTCATGTGCTCGACGGCCGCGAAATGGGTGTTGTCGGCCATGAGGTAGAGGCCGGCGGCCACGTCGACCTTGTGGGCGAGGAGCCGCTGGAAGTCCTCGAAGCGGAAGACGACGTCGCTGTCGATCCAGAGCATGTAGTCGTAGTCGACCTCGCCGCCGAAGGGCGCCTGGCGCGGGCCCCGCCGGACGTCCCCTCCAGCGACCTTGTTGCGTGCATAATACACT
Organism: Polyangiaceae bacterium; assembly: GCA_022842465.1. GTDB lineage: Bacteria > Myxococcota_A > Polyangia > Polyangiales > Polyangiaceae > Labilithrix. The sequence continues at coordinate 6,162 of JALHPN010000215.1, forward strand.
ACCGCGTCATAGGCGCGGGAGACGACCAGGCGGATCCCGAGATCGCGGCAGCGTTCTGCGAACGCGTTCCAGGCGTCGAAGAAGCGCCCGCTGAACTCCCGCCCGGGGATGCAGACGACGAGGGTGAAGGGTCGCTTCGGCGTGACCGGCTTCGGCGTCCTCTGGGTGCGCGCGATGGCCTTCGTGAAGTCATCGTCCTCACCTTCGACTTCGGGGAGGTCGGGCGCGAGCTCGGCGGCGCGCTCGCACGGGACGCAGAGCAGGTTCGCCTCGGGCTGGTAGACGGCGAAGACGTCCTCCGCGTTCCGGAAGTGGTTCTCGGGCGACCAGTAGCGCGCGATGTGCCAGTAGGCGCGGTAGCCGAGCTCCGTGACGGCGCGGATGACGTCCGCGGAGCGTTCGACGGTGTTGTTCTCGACGAAGAGCACGGGGCGGAGGCGCGTGATCGTCTCACGCGCGCCCGCGAGCACGTCGACCTCCGCGCCCTCGACGTCGACCTTGAGGAGGTCGCAGCGCTCGAGCCCGAGCGCGTCGAGCGCCACGACCGGGACGCGCTCGCCGTCGCCGCTCGCCGTCGCCGCGGCGGCGCCGAAGTTCGCGGCCGTACGGGGGTCGAGGACGGGGAAGGTCGCCTCGCCCGCCCGCGCGCCGACGGCCTCGCGTCGTGCCACGACGTTCTGGAGCGCGTTCGCCTCGACGTTCCTCGTGAGGAGCGCGTGGGTGAACGACTGAGGCTCGAACGCGACGACGCGCCCTGCCCGTCCGACCTTCTTCGCGAAGAACACCGCGTGAGTCCCGAGGTTCGCGCCGACGTCGACGACTGTGGCCCCTTCGGGGACGTAGCGGGCGAGCACGCCGAGCTCGGCCTCGCACCACTCGCCGTAGAGATCGAGCGCGCGGCCGACGAAGCGATCGCGGACGGGGTACGTGAACGTCCCGTGGCGACATGCCTTCGTCGCGAGCACGCCGTCGTCCGCGAGGCGGGCGGGGACCTTCCCCTCGCGTGCGGCGCGCACGGCGGCGGCCTCGGCGAGGCGCGCGAGGGCGAGATCGGCCTCCGGGAGCGGCATGGCGCGGGCGTAGAGCGTTCGCGCGCCGACCTCGTCTCCGGAGCGCTCGGCCAGGGACGCGAGGTGGAAGAACGGCCAGGTCGTCCCTCCGCCGGGCGTGCCGGGCAGGACGTCGTCGTCTCCGAGCGAGAGGCAGGTCTCGAGCGCGGAGATCATCTTCCGCGTGTGGTCGGGGCCGCCGAGGGAGCCGTGTGCGACCCCCTCGAGGAGGGAGAGCTCGGTCCAGCGAGGGTAGCGGGGCCGCGACGCGGCGACGAGATCGAGCACCTCTTGCCACGCATTGGCGCGCGCGAGCGCGCGGCCGAGGACGCGGACGACGGCGGGCATCTCGGGCGCGTCGACGGCGAACCCCTCGAGGGCAGCGCTCGCGAGATCGACCGTGAAGACGACATCGTCGTCCGAGAGCGCCGGCGTCGCGACGAGGGCGTCGGCGAGGCGGAGCGCGAGGTGCGGATCGGCGGGGTGCTCGACCTGCGCGGCGCGGAGCTCGTCGAGGGAGAAGGGGGAATCCATGGGCCTCGAAGGAGGTACGTCCCATGGGGCCGCGCGGTTAAGGCGCGCTACGGCCGCGCTCAGCTCCGCCGGCGGAACAGGCTCCCGAGAGAGTCGACGAGGGCGGCGACCTTGCTCTTGGGCTGTGCGACGAACACGCGGTCGATGCTCGCGCGGTCCCCCGACGAAACGTCGGTCGCCGCGGCGATCCGATCGAGCAGCGCGATCTCGGAGGGCACCTTTCGACCGTCGGCGTTCACCATGAAGCTCGCGCTGCGGTACGTCTGGGCGCGCGCCTCGGGGGAGGTGATGTGGGCGAGCTCGGCGTCGACGTCGATCTCCGCGTCGAGCAGCGAGTCGACCGTCACCATCGCGCCGAGCTCGAAGCCCGCGATCGCCCCCTCGAGCGAGGCGCGCTCGCTCGGCTCGATCTTCCCGTCCGCCTTCATCAGCGCGACCAGGACCTTCAGACACGCCAGCGCCTCGTGCTCGGGGATCGTGCTCGTCATCGCCCCGCCAGCCTCGACCGCCCCGCCCTCTCCGTCAACCCCCGTGCCCGAGACTCGGTCTCACCTGACGCTCACGCTCGCCCGCGCCACGCGCACCGCGAGCCCCCGATCCCGCGGCCTCACCTCGATGTCGTGCTCCCCCGGCTCGATCGCCACCATCCCTCTCCGCTCGACGCCGAGCGTGCCCCGCACCCGCCCGTCGACCAGCACCTCGAGCGGGATCCGCCCGGGCACCCCCTCCGTCGTCGCCACCACCTCGAGGACGTCCGCCTCCGGATGCTCCGTCCCCACCCGCACGACCGCCCCGTGACGCGGTCGCGTGAGGACGACCCGCGCCTCCTCCCCACCGCCGCCCGCCACCCCGCACCCCTCGACACGATCCGCCGCATACCAGGGGAGCCCGTGCGCGTCCGCCCCGGGCGCCCCGGAGGGCTGCTCGTCGAGGAAGCGGTCGAACGCCGCCGGGAGCAGCACCGCGACGCGCGCCCGGCTCCCTTCGCCGCACGAGAGACCCGGCTCACGCGCGCGCGAAACCACGTGCCTGTGCAGATCGCACGCGTCGTCGGGCGTCCTCCTCTTCGCGAACCGCCGGGTGACGACGTCGGGGCACAGAGGCCCGGGCCGGAGCCCGCTCAACGGACACACCTCGGCACTCTCGACGAGCGAGGGATCGTGGAGCGGTCCACGGAGGAGGTCGCGCATCGCGCGTCCCATCAGATCCGTGAAGATCGCCCCCGCCCCCGTCGCGCCGGTGAGCTTGTCCGTGGGCGTCCCGTCCGCATTCCCGACCCAGACCACGACGACGCGCTCGTGCGTGTACCCCGCGGTCCACGCATCACGAAACCCCGTGCTCGTGCCGGTCTTCAGCGCCACCGGGAAGCCGATCGCGAACGGTCCCCGCGCATGCAGGCCTCGCACCCGCGCGAGCGGATCCGAGAGCGCGTCGGTCACGAGCGCCACGGCGGCCGCGGAAAGGACGCGCGACGGCGCCGCGACCTCCGCGACCCGATCGCGCACCGCGACGTGCTCCCCGCCCCTCGCGAGCACGAGGTACGCCTCCGAGAGCGCGAGCGGCGTGACCTCCCCGCTGCCGAGCGCGATGGACGCTCCGAAGCGCGCCGCCCCGCCGTCGAGCGGAAGTCCTACGGCCCGCAGCGTGTCGACCACTTCCCTCGGCCCCATCTCCGCAGCGAGCCGCACGGCCGGGACGTTGAGGCTCCCCGCGAGGGCCTCCCGCGCGGAGACGGGCCCCGAGAACGTCCCGTCGAAGTTGTCGGGCGCGTAGATCGCGCCGGTCGTGCCGAGCTCGGTCGGTACGTCGGGGAGGACCGCCATCGGCGAGAGCCCGCGCTCGAACGCCCGCGCGTAGACGAACGGCTTCAGCGTCGAGCCCGCCTGGCGCCGCGCGCGGACGAGGTCGACCGCGCCGGCGCTCTCGCGGTCGAAGTAGTCGGCGCTCCCGACCTCGGCGAGCACCTCCCCCGTCGCGACGTCGACGACGACGGCCGCGATGCTCTTCGCGCCGCGAGCGCGGAGGCGAGGGACGTGCGCGCGGACGATCGCCTCGGCGTCCCCTTGCAGCTCGCGATCGAGCGTCGTCCGGAGGGGGCCGTCTCCTGGGCGCGTACGCGTGACGACGTGGGGCGCGACCATCGTGCCGGGGCGCCGCGGCCTCACCGCGATCGGCTCGGCGAGCGCACGCGCGAGCTCGTCGGCGTCGATCTCCCCGCGCGCACGCATGCTCGCGAGGAGCGCCCGCTGCCTGCCGAGCGCGCGATCGAGATGGCGGTACGGGTCGAGCGCGGACGGCGCGCGCGGGAGCACGGCGAGGAGCGCCGCCTGCGCGAGCGACACGTCCTTCGCCGAGACCCCGAAGTACACCTGCGCGGCGGCCTCCGGTCCCGCGAGCCCCCGCCCGTAGTCGAGCTGCGCGAAATAGGCCTCGAGGATGGTCCGCTTGTCGACCTCGGCCTCCAGGTTCTGCGCGCGCGCGGCCTCGACGAGCTTCCGCCGGAGCGTGCGCGGCGCGCGGCCTCCTCCGTGGTCGATCCGCTTCACGAGCTGCGCCGTGACGGTGCTCCCTCCCGAGACGATCCGGGCCGCGCGCAGATCGGACGCGAGCGCGCGGAGGAGGGCGATGCGATCCACGCCGTCGTGCTGGAAGAAGCGGCGGTCCTCGCTCGCGAGCGTCGCCTTCACGAGCCGCGGGGAGATCTCCTCGAGCGGGACGAACCTCCCGCGCGTCCCGCTCGCGGACGGCCGCTCGCCGAGCACCCGACCGTCCCGCGCGAGGACGCGCACCGCCTCGGTCCTCCGCGCGGCGGCCTCCATCTCCGCGCGGGGGCTTCCGACGCACGCGCGGAAGCCCCGCCAGCCGAGCCAGCACAGGAGCACGACCGCGCTCGCGACGAAGATGCGGCGACGGCGCGGCGTCATCGGATCGTGACGCGCTGGCTGTCCGAGTACCCCTCGCTCCCGGGCTCGTACATGAGCTCGCCGTGCGCGGCGGGCATCGCATACGTCCCCGGCGTGACGGCGCGGAGGAGGTAGGTGGCGTACACGGCGCCGTACGCGCGATCGAAGTAGACGTTCACGCGACCGCGGCGGACGTCGACGTGGCTCGCGTGGTGCCCCGAGCCGAGGTGCCCGTAGAACGGATGCGAGGGCCCCACGTCGGGCACCGACGCGACCGAGGCGAGATCGGTCTCCACCGGCTCGAACCCCGCCGCGAAGCGATCCGACATCGCGAGGTAGACCCCTCGCCATGCCTCCGCCGGCTTGACCTCCGCGCGGAGCGCGACGCGGACGACGTCGCCCGCCGCGAGCTTCCCGAGGTCGACCGGATCTCCCTTCGCGTCGGTGTAGACGCGGTGAATCGTCGGCCCGAGCGCCTGGCGCTTGGCGAGATGCGGCGACGCGTCGTCCGGCCTCGCATAGCGCGCCTCCATCGTGAACGCGCTCGGGGTGTCGCTCTGCCCCTCGAGCCGGAGCACCACCGTCTTGCCTCGCAGCTCGGCGAGGGGGACGGCGACCTCCTTGTTCCCGCCCCCGAGGGTGCGGACCGTGTCGACGATGCGCCCCTCGACCTTCACCTTCACGTCGACCTTCCCGCGCGGGCCCTCGCTCCCGATGTAGTCGCTCATCGCGACGAGCGACCACGCCGTCGTCTGCGTCGTGTACCCCTCCACCCGCTTGCTGAGCCGCCGCGCGAGGACGAGGGCGGTCTTCGACTTCGGGCGGAGCTTCACGAGCGCGACGAGCGCCTGGGCGCGATCGCGATCGGGCGAGCTCCAGTACACCCAGTCGTCCTTGCCGTGCGGCGTCTTCGGGACGCCCTGATCGTCGAACGATCGCTCGAGGCCGTCGAGGAGCTCCTGCACGCGCTTCTTCTGCCCGGAGAGGGAGGAGAGCGCGAGGGCGAGGTTCGCCGAGCCGTACGGATCGAGCTTCTCGCGGGTGTCCCAGAGCGCGTCGGCGAACGAGTCGTCGAGGCGGTCGGCCTCCGCGAGCACCTGGGCGATCGCGACCTTCACCGTGGGGCTCGTCGTCGCGGTGAGCCGCTTGCCGAGGTACGCGAGGACGCCGGGGAGGAGGCCCTTCTCCGCGATCTCCATCTCCTCCGCGCGGAGCAGGAGCCGCGCCGCGTAGGCGGTGCCCATCTCGTTCGACTGCGCGTCGCCGGGCCAGTAGCCGAGCCCACCGTCGCTCGTCTTCATCGACGCGAGGCGCTTCACGCCGAAGGCGACCCGCTTCCGGAGCTCCTCCTCCGAGAGACCCTTCGCACCCGTCCAGGCGAGGATGTTCTTCGCCGCGACGTACGGGAGCGTGCTCGACGTCGTCTGCTCGACGCAGCCGTGCGGGTACTCGTGGAGGTAAGCCAGGCGCTGGCCGAGCTCGGGGTAGAGCGAGGACCCGGTCCGAACGACGAGCGCCGCGTCGTTCGCGAAGACGGCGTCCTCCGGGATCTCCACCGTGATCTCTCGAGGATCACGGAAGACACCCGAGAGCTGCGGGTGCTCCTCCGTCCCGGGGAGGCCGACCTCGATCCGCTTCTCGACCCGGTCGCGGAGCTGGCCAAGGACCTCGAGGGTCATCGAGACGTCGCGCGACGCCTCTGCCTTCCACCCGACGGCGACGCGCTCCTTACCCTTCGGCGGCAGCGCGATCTCGCGGACCTCTCCGGCGATCACGACCTTCGCGCTCACGGGCGTGGTCGTGTTGTTGTGCACCATGGCGGCGAGGAAGAGATCGTCCCCGCGGAGCGCGAAGCGCGGGAGGATCGGCTCCATCAGGAATGGCTGCGTGACGATGAAGCTGCTCTCGGCCGCGCCGCCGGCTCCACTCTCGTCGATCACGACCGCCGTGATGCGCCACTCGGTGAGGTTGTCGGGGAGCTTCAGGGACACCTTCGCCTTGCCGTCGTCGCCGGTCACGACGTCGGGCCTCCAGAGCGCCGTGTCGGCGAAGTCCCTCCGTGTCCCGACCGGCGCGTCCTCGTCCGCGCCGCCGCCGCCCGGCGCGTGGGCTCTGTCGCGACGACGGAAGAGGAGCGTGCGCGAATCGGCGACGACGAAGTCGAGGCCGCGCGCAGGGTGGAGCGCCTTCGTCGGATCCTTCGCGTGGAACCCGGTCATGCGGAGGACCCCCTCGTCGACGACGGCGAGCGTGACGTCGGCGTTCTTCACGGGCTTGCCGGCGCGCTTCACTTCGACCGTGATCTCGGCGGTGTCCTTGACCTCGTAGACCTTCTTCGTCGGCGTGAGGCTCACGGAGAGCGCGGCGTCCTCGAGAGCGACGGGAAGACGCACGGCGCCGACGCGATACGACACCTCGCCCGACCGCCGCGGGAGGAGGGTGACGACGGCGTGGGCATGCGGCGCGTGCGCGATCGTGACGGGCACGTCGAACACGACGCCAGCTCCCTTCACCTCCTTCACCTCGTGGGTGAGGACGCCGCCGTTCTCGATCGTGAGGAGCGCCGTGGCCTCGGCGTACGGGCTCTGGGCGAGGACCTTCGCGACGTCGCCGGGCTTGTAGCGCTTGCGATCGGTGGAGACCGGGATCTTGTTCCCCTTCGACGGGACCGCCGCGCTCGGTGCGGCACCGTCGTCGCCCTCGCCCCAGGCCCAGTAGAAGACGCTCGCGTCCTCGCGGCCGTCGATCTTCGTCGAGAGCTGGTACTCGCCGCCGGCGGGGATCTTCAGGTCGCAGCCCGGCGGGCTCGCGGCGTCGGACGTGACCGTGCACGACGAGAGCACCTTGGTCGTCGGCACCCACGACTCGAGGAGCGCGCCGCTCTCCCCCTTCGTGGTCGTGCGCTTCCAGCCGACCTGCTCGACGCGCGCTTCGACGGGGACGCCCGAGATAGCCTTGCCCGCGAGGTCCACGGCGCCGACGTCGACGTGGACCGTGCCCGCGCGTCCGAAGCTCGAGGACACCCGGAGCCCCGAGTAACGGGTCCCGGGATGCCGCACGACGGACGCCTTCGCGGCGACGTGCCGGTACGACGAGTCCGTCACGTCGGCCTCGAGGAGGAGCTCGACGGGGCCCTCCGCGTTCGGACCGAGGCCGATCCGGAGGCTGTGGTCGCCCTTCGCGTCGAGCTTCGCCTCGCCCGTGGTGGGGCGCGGATCGCGCTTCGCGCGGTCGTCCCACGAAGACCAGCGGCGCTCCCTGCCGAAGGAGAACCCCTTCGCCGCGAGGGCGCCGCCGTCGATCTCGGCGGGCTTCTTCGACACGGTCCACGCGAGGCGACCGGCCTCCATGGGCGCGCCGAACGGGTAGCGACCGGAGACGCGCGCCGAGAGCTCGTCGCCGGCGAGCTTCACGTCGGCGAGGTCGACCAGGAAGCGCGGCCGCTCGAAGGTCGCGATGCGGAGCGGCTCCTCGGCGATCTCGGACTTCTTGTCATCGTCGAGCTGGAGGTGCACGCGGGCGCTCCCCGAGCGCGTCGACTCGGGGAGCTCGAGATCGAACGCGACCGCCCCTCTCGCGTCGGTCACCAGCGCTTCGTCGAGGATCGTCTCGCTCGTGTACTCCTGATCGATCTGGAGGCGGACCTTCACGCCTGGGGCGGCGACGATGCGATCGCCGTCGTTCTTCCGGAGGTGGGCCTTCAGGTGCACCTTCGCCCCCGGCTGGTAGATGCCGCGATCGGTGACGACGAAGCCGAGGAAGCCCTTGTCCGAGGTGGCGTCCGAGATCGCGAGCTCGGGGAAGAGCGAAGCGGACGACGTGGTCTCCTTCGTACCGAGAGGGACCACCGTCGTCTCGCTGCCCGTCCGCACGACGACGGAGGGCCGAGACCCGTGATCGACAGACGGGAAGTCGAGGTCGGTCGGGACGTCGAGGCGCGCCGTCCCCTTCGCGTCCGTGATCGCCTTCACGCCGCCGAGCTCGACCTCGGCGGAGGCGACGGGCTCGCCGCCCACGAGGCGGTAGACCTGGACGACGGCCTTCTTGCCGCCCACGTGGACGTGGGCGCCGACGCTCTCCTTCCCGGCGAAGAGGACGAACGGGACGGACGCCTTGTTCGCCTCGCTCCACGCGGGGTACTGGGCGGGCCGAGCGCCATGGGCGCCTTCCTTCGCCTCCACCTGCGCGAGGTAGGCGCGACCGACCTCGAGCCGTCCGCTCAGATCGACCGCGGTGCGCGTGTAGACGTGCGGCGCCGTCGCGCCCGCGAAGGGGACGACGATGGCAGGCGCCTCGCTCGGCGCGGTGTTCGAGGCGGAGTGGCCGAGCGCCAGCCCGACGTCGTTCGCGGTAGGGCCGACGGGCCAGAACCGGAGCTCGCCCTTCTTCACGTTGCGGGTCGTGACGTAGAAGTCCTTCGCGCCAGGCTCGTCGAGGATCATCACCCCCTCGCGGAGGATCGCGGCGTAGGAGCGCGGCTCCGCTTGGAACGTCACCGTCGTGCCCGGGAGCGCGTAGCCGTACTTGTCGACGACGCCGCCGAGCTCGATCGTGTACGTCGTCGCGGCCTGCCAGCTCGCATCGACGTAGATCGACTCGGCGCTGCCTGAGAGGTGGAGGTTCGGGACGGCGGGGGTCACGGTGACGTGCCCCTTCAGCGCCGCAGTGCGCACCGGGTTGGTGACGCCGATCGTGATGCCGGCGTACGGCGACGCCTTCACACGCCTGCCCTCGACGTCGCAGGTCTCGACGTTGACGCAGCCGACCGTCGTGACCTTCGGGAGGTCCGCGATCGTGAGCTGACGCTTCACGGGCGGCTGCTTCTTCTCCTGGCTCGCGGCCTGGAGCGTGAGCTTCGCGCCCGGCGCGAGGGTCTCCGCGAGCTTCACGAGGAGGACGGCGGCGGTGTCGATCTTCTCGCCCTCGAAGGTCTGACCCGGCGGCGGGTGGGAGAAGGCGAGCGGGACGGGCGAGCCCTTGGCGTCCTTGGCCGTGACGAGCGACTCGGCCTGCTCGATCGCGATCGGCTGGTCGTAGAGGACGATCATCTCGCGAGTGGGGCCGATGACGCCGTCCTCGATGGGGCGGACGTAGATCGGTCTGAGGACGCCGGGGACGACGACGAACGGCACCGTCTTGCCGGCGAGGATCGACTCGGGGCGCGGCTTGAAGCGCGCCTTCCATCCGCCCTTCAGCTTGTGTCCGCTCGGCGCGGTCATCTCCGGGAGGGAGATCGTGAAGGTGGTGCTCGGATCGAGGGGCTTGTCGGCCCGGAGCTCGACGGTCCACGGGCTCACCCACACGGTGCGGACCGGCGCCGGCGGGGAGATCGTGATCGTGGGCGCCTTCGCGAGCGCATCGGAGGGGGCCATCTCCTCGCTCAGCTCGATCGTGATCGTGTGCGCGTTCTCGAGCTCGATCGTGCCGTCGGCCATCCGCACCGGCGAGCGCACCGTGACCTCGACGTCGTCCGCCTCCTCGGCGGGCGGCGTCGGACGCGGCGGCGCGTCCGGCCGGCGCG
>JALHPN010000216.1 GCA_022842465.1 Polyangiaceae bacterium
GGGCGGGTGGGCGCGCTCGCGGTCGGCGCGCTGGTGGCCATGTCGACCGACGGCTTCGCGCTCTCGATGGGCGCGGCGCTCGGCGGCGTCGCGGGTGCGTCCGACGTCGCCGTCGCCGTGTCCGCCGAGGGGCTCCGCGCGTGGACCTCGTGCGGACGCCGGACGCGGTACCCGACGACGAGGCCCGCGAGCACGACGAGGACCAGCCCCCCCGCGATGACGCCGATCCCGGCCGCGCGCCGCCGAGCGCCGTGCGCGCCCGGGCTCGTGTCGGGTACGGCGCGCGGATCGATCACGGCAGGCCCGAACGTCGCGTTCGCCGTCGTCGGCCCCGAGGCGACGTGACGCGGGACGGCGACGCCGATCCCCGGCGTCGGCGGCCCCGTCATCATGGCCGGCGCCGGGATCCCGACGCCGGGATCGGTCTGATCGAGCGTGGGCGTGTTCGGCTCGGACTGCGCCGCAGCGGGCACGTCGTCCGGCTCTCCCGCCTCGTCGACCGTCGGCGGATCCTCGCGCAGCCGCGTCGCCATCCGCTCGGCGAGCTCGGACCATTCGGGTGAGGCGAACGCCGCGAGCGCGAGCGCGAGATCTCCCGTGTGCTGGAAGCGGTCACGCCGATCCTTCGCCAGGCACTTGCCGACGATCGCGTCGAGCTCCGGCGGCACGTCGACGCCGCCCCACGCCCGGAGCGACGGATAGGGCCGCTCGAGGACGCGCGCGAACACCTCACCGACCGACTCCCCGTCGAAGGGCAGCTTCCCCGCGAGGAGCTTGTACATGACGATGCCGAGCGCCCACACGTCCGAGCGCGCGTCCACCTTCTTCGGATCGCGGACCTGCTCGGGGCTCATGTACGGAGGCGAGCCGAGGACGCCCCCGTCGTTCGTCGCCGTCAGCGTCTTCTCCCACTCCTCCTTCGACTTCACCTTGCTGATGCCGAAGTCGAGGAGCTTCACGACCGGACGTCGCCCGGGCTGCTCGTGGAGGAAGAGGTTCGACGGCTTGAGATCGCGGTGCACGATCCCGGCCCGATGGGCGTGCGAGAGCGCTTCGCAGGCCTGGATCGTCGCGTCGACGACCTCGAGCGTCGGGAGTTTCCTCCCGCCGCGCGCCTGCTCCGCGAAGTCCTTCCCGTCGAGGCGCTCCATCACGAGGTACGGGCGGTCGTCCGCCGTCCCGGCCTCGACGACGCGTACGACGTGCTCCGTCGACAGCCGGCTCATCGCACGCGCCTCGCGGAAGAAGCGATCGACCGCGCGCCGGTCCTCCGCCGCGCGGAGGAGCTTGATCGCGACGGGCTCGCCCGTCCGCGTATCCATCGCGGCGACGACGACGCCCATGCCGCCCGTGCCCAGGACGCGCTCCACCCTGTACTGGCCGGCGATGAGCTCGCCAGCCGTCGGGGCGAAGGCCACGTCCTTGACGGCCACACCGGACGACATGCGTTCGTCAGCGTATCACGTCAGGGCGGACATTCCGTTTCGCCCGGCGCGGACGGCGGGCATTCGTCCTTCCGGATCACCTTGTACAGCGGCCCTTTTCCCGCCGGCGCCCCGACGAAGCGGAGCGAGACGGAGATGGCGTCGCAGGCCTTCTCCGCGTTGTCGTCCGCGACGGTCGCCATGATGTCCACGGCGCTGCACATCTCCTGCTTCACCGTGGCGTAGAACTCCGCCATGATCGGCTCGCAGAGGCGCCCGAGCTCCTGCGTGGGACGAACCTCACGGGCGCGCTCGAGCGCTCCCTTCACGCTCCAGCGCCCCCCGACTTCGCCCGAGGCGAGGTAGAAGCCCGTCGTCTCGTCTCCCGCCATCGTGCCGACCAGGTAGCCGTCGGCGATCTGGATGACGAGCCCGTCCTCGCCGAGGCGGAGGTCGCCGCGGCCGATCTTCACGACGAGCTGGTTGTCCCGCACGTACCCGGGCTGGCGAGCTCGCGCGGAGATGATGACGCCGGCGTCGGTCGCGATGAACTCGTCGCTGTCGAGCAGCCATGCGTCCGACCTCGTGAACGTCGGCTGCCGCTTGACCGAGACGCCGCCGTCGGGGAGGACGCTGCGGAGGCCGGGCGACGACGCGAGCACGACGTCGACGCGACTGTCGTCGCGCTGACCGTTGTAGCCCTCGACGATGATGAGGAGGCCGTTCGCGCCCTTCTCGAGATCGTCGGTGACGGAGGCCTGTACGTCGATCGCCTTCTCGGAGAGGCCGCGGACGAGCCGCGTGAGCGCGTTGTCGCGTCCGCGCTGGTCGTCGCACGTCTGCCCTGCCTTCGCCGTGCAGGTCGGCGGGCCGGGGCAGGTGCACGCGTTGTCGAGATCGAACCCGAAGAACGAGGGCGCCCCTCCTCCGCCGCCGCCCGCGTCGACGCCGAGGTCGACGTCCCGCACTGCGGTGACGGCCTCGATGCTCCCGAAATCGGCCCCCGAAGGCTGGTCGTTCGGCGCGAAGGCATGATCGCATCCGTCGCCGGCGTCGGCGGCGCCCGCCTCGCCTGCGCCCCCTTCGCGCTCGGGCACCGTGAGGCCGTTCATGATCGTGCATCCGTCGAAGAACGCGGCGAGCCCCGCGAGGCCGAGCGCGATCGGCATGACTGCGAGGCGATGGCGCGTCCGGCGTGTCATCAGAAGGACACTCCCGGCGCCGCGCGTCGTGCGGTGGAGGCCGGGCTCGATCGTCCGCCCCAGTCGGTGAAGAAGAGACCTATGACCGTCGTGATGACGGCCACGCCCGCCGTGACGCCGATCGCGACGTTCGTCCGCGACTGCGCGGAGAACCCACGCTGGAGGTTCTCGTCCGTCGCGTCCTCGAGGAACGCATCGCGCTTCGAGACGGTGTCGAGGCCCGACGCGACGGCGAGACCGCCAGAGACGAGAGAGAGCGCCGCGCCCGCGAAGAAGAAGGCCGGCGTGAGGACGCGGGCGCCGGGATCGGGCGGAGGGGCGACGGGCTTCGCGGGGGGCGCCTCCGGCGCGCGGTCCGGCTCGGGCTCGAGCGTCACGCTCACGATCGCCCCCGCGTCGACGCGCACGTTCTTCCGGACGACGCCCTTCGCCGCGTCGGCCTCCGCGAGGTGCTCGCCCGCCGCGACGTACACGACGGCCGCGTCGCTCGGTCGCCCGTCGAGGCGCAGGTTCGAGACGCCGGCCGCCGCGTGGAGCTCGACGCGCCCGAGCCGCGTCGCGAGCTCCCTCACCGCGACGTTGGCCTGGTCACGATCGGGCGCGTTCGCCGGCGCCTCGGCGAGGTAGCGCGCGTAGAGGTTGGCCGCGCGGACCTCCTCCCCGGCCTTCTGCCAGGAGCGCGCCGCGTTCCAGAGCGCGGCGTGATGGGGCTTGTCGCGGTAGGCGCCCTCGAAGAGATCGGCGGCGCGACGGAAGTCGCCCGCGAGGAACGCCCTCTGCCCCTCGGCGAACTGCTTCGCCGCGCGCGCCACGGCGTCGTCGCCTGCGGGCGCGGTCTCCGGCGCGGCGAGCGCGACCGAGCCCCGCGCGCTCGCGAGCGCGAGGAGCGTCGCCGCGAGGACGCGGCGGTACGCGCGGGGGAGGCACGTCATGCGCCTCCGGAGGATACCCTCACTTCGGGCGCTGGCTCTCCTGGAAGGTGACGTCGAGCTTCACCTCCTTGCCGTCACGGAGGACCACGGCCGGGACGGTCTCGCCCGGCTTGCTCGCGTTGAGCACGTACATGAGGTCCTCCACGGAGGAGACCTCGCTCTTGCCGAGACGGACGAGGACGTCGCCCTTCTTCATCCCGCCCTTGTCCGCGCCGCTCCCAGGCCGCACGCCCGCGAGGAGGACGCCCTTCTTGCCTGCTCCCGGCCCGCCGTAATCGGGCACCGTGCCGAGCGATGCGTTGAAGCTGCGGAGATCGCCGCGCGGGCTCGGCCCCTCGACGCCGCCCTTGTACGAGAGCGGTGTCGCGCGCTGGGCAAGGGCGAGCGTCATCGTGCTCACGATGCGGCTCGTCTGGGCGACGCCGATCGCATTGATCTTGTCGGCCGTGTCGGAGGGCTTGTGATAGTCGCCATGCGTCCCCGAGAAGAAGTGGAGGACGGGCACGCCCGCCGTGTAAAAGCTCATCTGATCGCTCGGGCCGTAGCCGTCGCCCGAGCCCGCGCACTCGACGCGCATGGAGGCGCACGAGCTCGTCAGCAGATCGCTCCACTCGTTGGACGTCTCGGTGCCGAGCACCTGGAGGCGGTTGTCGCGGAGGCGGCCGACCATGTCCATGTTGAGCATGCCGACGACGCCCTCGAGCTTCGGCGCGTCGCCCTTCAGCACGTGGACGAAGTGCGCGGAGCCGAGGACGCCCGACTCCTCGCCCGAGAAGGCGGCGAAGATCACGTCGCGGCGAAGATCCTTCTTCCGCGCCGCGAGCTCGCGCGCGATCTCGATGAGGGCCGCCGTGCCGGACGCGTTGTCGTCCGCGCCGACGTGCGCCTCCTCCGAGGCCGGCGCGAGGGAGTGACGTCCGCCCTTGCCGAGGTGATCGTAGTGCGCCCCGACGACGACGACGCCGGGGAGCTTCCCCTTGTCGCTCTCGGCGACGAGGCGCCCGACCACGTTGAACGCGTTCGACGTGACGGGCACGAGCGTGGCGGCGAGGCGCACCGTCGTCTTCTGCTTCTTCTGGAGGCGCTCGACGAGCGCCTTTCCGAGGCTTCGCTTCACGACGACCACGGGGAGCCCGGCGTCCGCGTATCCCTCGGGCTGGAGCGTCGGCATGCGCGCCTCGTCCGGCATCTTCCAGTCCGCCTTCGCGCCGTCCGGCTTCGCGGGGAGGTCGACGACGACGAGGGCCTTCGCGCCCTTCTCTCGCGCGCTCCACGCCTTCCGCCGGATGTCTCCGTACCGGCGCTGCGCCTCGGTGGTCGCGACCTTCCCGCCCTCCGCCACGAAGCGCCGGACGACGACGACCTTGTCCTTCACGTCGAGCTTCGCGAAGTCGTCGACGGAGAGCTCCTTCGCGACGACGCCGTACTCGGCGAAGACCGCGTCGGCCGTGACATCGAACTTCGTCGGGGAGTAGCCGAGGACGACGAAGTCGTCCTTCGCGGCGGCCTGCTTGTCGACGGTCAGCGTCGCGTCGTCGTTCTTCACGCTCGTCGTGACGGGGAACGCCTGGCGGAAGCCGCCCGCATCCCCCGCCGGGGCGAGGCCGAGGGTCTTCATCCGCGTCTCGAGGTACATCCCGGCGGACTCGAGCCCCTGCGTGCCGACACCGCGGCCCTCGCGGGCCGGATCGGCGAGCCACGCGATGTCGCTCTTCAGGCGATCGGCCGGGTCCTCCTCCTTCTTCGCGGCCTTGCCCTCGTCGACCCAGCGGGCGAGGAACACGTTCGTGTCGTGCTTCCCCTCGGCCGTCGCGCGGTTCGAGGAGAACGCGAGCCATTTCCCGTCGGGCGAGAACATCGGGAACCCGTCGAAGCCCTTCGCGTAGGTGATCCGCTCGAGGTTCGACCCGTCGACGTCGACCGCCCAGATGTCGAACTCGCGCCCCTTCGGATCGCCGTAGTTCGAGGAGAAGAGGATCCGCTTCTGCGACGGGTGCCAGAACGGCGCGAAGGAGGCCGCGTCGAGGTACGTGAGCTGGCGCGCCTCCGAGCCGTCGGCGTTCGCGACGTAGAGCTCGAGCTTCGAGGGACGGACGAGGTTCTGCCCGAGGAGGCGCTTGTAGTCGTCGAGCTCGCGGCCGGGCTTCGGGCGGGAGGCGCGCCAGACGATCTTCGAGCAGTCTGCGCTGAAGAACGCGCCGCCGTCGTAGCCGACGGTGTTCGTGAGGCGGACGACGTTCTTGCCGTCCGCGTCCATCCTGTAGAGATCGATGTCCCCGTCGCGGACGGAGGTGAAGACGATCGAGCCGTCCTTGCCGCAGACGGTGGCCTCCGCGTCGTACCCCTTCTGGTCGGTGAGGCGGACCATGTTCTTGCCGTCCACATCGGCCTTGAAGATGTCGTACGTGTCGTAGAGCGGCCAGACGTAGCCCATCGAGTGATCGGGCTTCGGCGGGCACGCATCGCCCCCGAGCTGGGTCGAGGCCCAGAGGACGGATTTGTTGCCAGGGAAGAAGTACGAGCACGTCGTGACGCCCTTGCCGCTCGAGACGGGCACGAGCGGCGGACGCGCGCTCGGCGGCGGCGCCGGGCCGTCGCCGAGGAACCCCGCGAGCGGCATACGGTAGATCTGGTCGCAATCGGCGTCGCCCTTCCGCGACTGGAGGATCAGCTCCTTGCCGTCGAACGACCAGTACGCCTCCGCGTTCTCGCCCGACGTCGTCAGCTGACGCACTTCGGCGAAGTGACGCTCTTCGAAGAGGCCGAGCGGCGGGGTCGGCCTGGCCGACACGCGCGCGGAGGGCGACGGCGCCGGGAGGGCGGAGCCGCCACACGCCGCGAGCCCGACGGCGAGCGCGAGCACGGAGCCCGAAGCGAGGAAGACGACCGGGGGACGACGCGGGATCACGACGCGCTTATACCGCAGATCGCGACGGCCCTCGCCAGCGGACGGTCCTCAGGCCGCGCGGACGCCTTCGGTGATCGGGTGCACCGTGAAGAAGCGCTCGATCTCGTGGAGCACGCGCTCGGGCACCTCGAGCTGGGGCACGTGGCCGACGTCGGACCAGGTCCGGAGCTCGAAGCGAGGGTTCATCTCGCAGATGGTCCGGATCGATCGGAGGCGCACGAGGCGATCACGCTCGCCGCCGAAGACCAACGTCGGGACGTCGATCGAACGGACGATGGCGTTGAAGTGCATGCGGTTCAAGAGCAGCCAGGAGAGCGAGCGGAGCGTGTCGCTGAAGACGGTCCCGATCCACGGCCGGTGCATGCGCGCGCGCGCGTCCTCGATGTGCGCGTCGAGCACGTCGCGCGGGATCCGGCGACGGTCGTGCGTCATGAAGTACATCATCTCCTTCACGAGGCGCTCGGGCCCGAGCCGCTGCGGCCGGGCCTGGATGCCGTTCGGCCCCACGTACGGCAGCATCGCCGCGCCCATCGTGAAGAACGCTCGGAGATCGAACGGCTCGAAGTACGCGTGCGGCACGGCGGGCGAGAAGAGGAGGAGGCGTCTCACCTTGTCCGGGTGGCGCGCCGCGACCAGGAGGGACAGGACGCCGCCGAGCGAGTTGCCGCCGAGCGTGACGGGGCCCGGCGCGACCTCGGCCAGGAAGCGGGTGAGCGCCTCCTCGAGGCCGGACACCGTCGTCGCCTTCGTCAGCGGATGCGATCCGCCGAAGCCCGGGAGATCGGGGACGAGCACGCGGCCCATCGTCGTGAGGCCCGGTGCGATCCGCATGTAGTTGAGGTGGATGCCGCCGAGCCCGTGCACGAGCACGATCGGGGGCCCCGATCCGCCGTAGTCGGCGTACCGCATCGTGACCCCCGCGGCGGAAAACGTACGAAGCTCCACAGCGATCAACCTTAGGCGTCGAGGCCGACCTGCGGCAAGGAGTTCTGTCGCATCGCGTCAAGACGGTCGGACGGCCCGTCGCGGACGATGCACGTCGCGCGCCTTCCAGGGCGGCCGACCGCCGCGTAGGATCCGGCCGCCCGATGGACGCCCGACCCCTCCTCGTCCTCGCCGCGCTCGCCGCCGCGACCTCGCCCGACCTCGGCGCGAGCACGCTGGACGATCTGAAGGAGATCGTCCGCCGGCGGTTCTCGGGCGACCCGATGGGGACCGTGTTGTCGACCGTCGCCGTGAGCGCCTACCTCTTCTACCGCGCCGAGCGGGGCCACAACCCGAGGGTGACGACCTACTACGACGCGCTCGTCTACGTCTCGACGAACCTCTCCGTCGGGTACTCCGACATCCTCGCGAAGACGCCGGCCGGAAAGGCCATCGGCAGCGTGCTCATGACCTACGGACCGGCGATGGCGGCCGGGATCCTCGACGAGCCGGAGAAGGCACCGCCGAACGACCCGGCCGTCGCGCACGGGGAGATCCTCGCGCGCCTCGATCGGCTCATCGAGGCGATCGAAGCGCGCGCGACCTGAGCAACGGGGGTACGCTGGAGCGAGCGTGCATCTCCTCGGGCTGGCTCTCTCGTTTCCGGCGGTGATCTTCACCGTGCTCCTGGGCGTGGTGCTCGTCTACTGGCTGCTGGTGATCGCAGGGGCGGCGCAGGTGGACGCGCTCGGGGAGGGAGCGATCGACGGCGCGGTGGACGGGGCGATCGACGGCGCGGTCGAGCAGGTCGGGCACGGGCACGGGCACGGGCACGGGGGAGAGGGGGCGCTGGCCGGGATGCTGGAGGCGCTGCGGTTGAGGTCGGCGCCGGCGACGGTGGTGCTGAGCTGCGTGGTGCTGTTCTCGTGGCTCATCACGATGGTGGGGATGCTCGCGGTCGAGATGGCGGTCGCGCGGGGAGCGCTTCTCTTGGTCGCGCCGATGCTGTCGCTCCTGCCGACGTCGCTCGCGCTGCGGCCGCTTGCGCCGATCTTCGTGACGAACCGAGGCGCCGCGCACGCGGACCTCGTGGGGAAGGTGTGCGTCGTGAGGACCGGGACGGTGACCGACCGCTTCGGCGAGGCACAGGTCGCCGACGGGGGCGCGGGGCTCGTCGTGCGGGTGCGCGTGGCGAGCGGACAGGCGCTCTCGCGCGGCGAAGAGGCCGTGATCGTCGGGTACGACGAGACGCGACAGGAGTTCACCGTGGCGCCTCTCTCCGCGGCGGAAGAGGTGCTCGCGGAAGCTCGAGCAAGCCGGCGACGAGACGCGAAATAGCGCTCCCCTCACGCGAGCGGGCATGTGATGCTCCCCCCGCCTCGCAGGGGAGTGAACATGTCCGAGCTCGCAGTATTGGGAGGGATCGCCGTCGGGTCGATCCTCGTCATCGGTTTCGGCGTCCTCGCGCTCGTCGCGCGCTTCTACCGTCAGGTGGAGCAAGGGCGCGCGCTCATCGTGAACGCGTCGCGCACCGAGCCGGTCGTGACGTTCACCGGCGGCTTCGTCTGGCCGGTGATCAACAAGGCCGAGACGATGGATCTGTCGGTGAAGACGATCGAGATCGACAGGCGAGGCAAGGAAGGCCTCATCTGCAACGACAACATCCGCGCCGACATCAACGTCACGTTCTTCGTGCGCGTGAACAAGACGCGCGAGGACGTCCTCAAGGTGGCGCAGTCGCTCGGCTGCGCGCGCGCGAGCGACCACGCGACGCTGCAAGAGCTCTTCACCGCGAAGTTCGCCGAGGCCTTGAAGACCGTCGGCAAGCACTTCAACTTCGAGCAGCTCTACACGAAGCGCGACGCGTTCAAGGACAAGATCATCGAGGTCATCGGGCAGGACCTCAACGGCTTCATCCTCGACGACGCGGCGATCGACTACCTCGAGCAGACCCCGCTCGAGGCGCTCGACAAGGACAACATCATGGATGCCGACGGCATCCGCAAGATCACGGAGATCACCGTCCAGCACAACGTGCAGACGAACGAGCTCCGGCAGAAGGAGCGGATGGAGATGGGCAGCCAGAACCTGAACGCGGACGAGGCCGTGTTCAAGTTCGACCAGCGCCGCGCCGAGGCTGAAGCGAAGAAGGACAAGGAGATCTCCGTCGCCCAGTCGCGCGAGCAGAACGAAGCGCAGCGCATCCAGAACGACGAGGCGAAGAAGACGGCCCTCCTCCAGCAGAAGAACCACGAAGAGGTGCTGGTCGCCGAACAGGCGAAGGAGCGCGGCGTGGCGATCGCGCAGAAGAACAAGGAGCGCGAGATCGCGGTCGAGACGGAGCGCGTCGAGAAGGCGCGCCAGCTCGAGGTGATCGGCCGCGAGCGAGAGGTCTCCCTCGTCGGCATCTCGCGCGACAAGGAGCTCGAGCAGCAGAAGAAGGAGATCGCCGACGTCGTCCGCGCCCGCATCGTCGTCGAGAAGACCGTCGCCGTGGAGGAAGAGACCATCAAGGACGTCCGCGCGATCGCGGCGGCGAACCGTGACAAGGACGCCACGCGCATCAAGGCCGAGGCCGAGGCGCAGACGGCGCTCGTCAAGCAGGTGAAGGCCGCCGAGGCCGCCGAGGAGGTCGCGAAGCACGCGGCTCGCCAGCGCTCGATCACGGCGGAGGCCGAGCTCGAGACGGCGGACAAGCTCGCCCGCGCGAAGATCCGGATCGCCGAAGGCGTGCAGGCCGAGGCCGCCGCCGAAGGGCTCGCCAAGGTCCGCGTCAAGGAAGCCGACGCCGTCGCCTTCGAGAAGCAGGGCCTCGTCGAGGCGCGCGTCACCCTCGAGAAGATGCAGGCGACCGCCAGCGGCGAGGAGAAGCAAGGCCTCGCCCGCATGAAGGTGCGCGAGGCCGAAGCCGACGCGGTGCAGAAGCTCGGCTCGGCCGAAGCGAGCGCGCTCCGCGAGAAGCTCGTCGCCGAGGCAGCCGGCATCGCGGAGAAGGCGACGAGCATGCGGGCGCTCGACGACGCGAGCCGCACCCACGAGGAGTTCCGCCTCAAGCTCGACAAGGAGAAGACGATCGAGCTCGAGACGATCCACGCCAAGAAGGACGTCGCGGCCGCTTCCGCGCAAGTCCTCGCCCAGGCGTTCACGAACGCGAAGTTCAACATCGTCGGCGGCGACGGTCAGTTCTTCGACCGCTTCGTGAAGGCGGTCAGCGTCGGGCAAGCGATCGACGGCGTCATGGACTCGTCGCCGAACGTGAAGAGCCTCGTCGAGTCGGCGATGAAGCCCGCCGGCGAGGACGCAGTGCTCGACGTGGTGCAGAAGCTCCTCGCGAGTGATCCCGTCGCGCAGGCCCGGATCGCGAAGCTTCGCCCGGGTACCTCCTCTCCGGCCGGCGAGTGAGCACGACCCCCCAGGCCACGCCGGGCGCGGGGGCTCCTCCCCTCCCCGGCGCAGGCGGGCCGACGCAGGGGGGCGGAGCGCCCCTCCTCCCCGGCGCAGGCGGGCCGACGCAGGGGGGCGGAGCGCCCCTCCCCCCCGACGACGACGCAGCGGGTCCCTCCGCCGCGCAGCTCGAAGGCGGCAGCTACGACGTCATCCGGCGACGCTTGCTCGAGCAAGGCGCCGACCTCGCGCGTCGCGCCGAGCAGCTGAACGCCGAACGGAAGAAGGTCTTCGGCGGCACGGAGCTCGCCCTCGTCGCGAACGAGCGCGTCCGCACAGAGCACAACGCCGTCGCGCGCGACCTCGTGTCGGTCGGCGGTCACCTCCTCTTCGGCTTCCAGGTCTTCATGGGCCTCAAGGCGGAGACGGGGGTCTCGGACGTCTTCGCGTTCTACAAGTTCGACAGGCCCGCTGCCGAAGGCGGCGAGTGGGACCTCGCGCAGGTGCCGGTCCTTGCCGGCACCCCGAGCGCCTTCCTCGCGGAGGAGGGATTCGCGAAGGAGCTCAAGGACACGTTCCGGTACATGAAGGACGCGCGTCTCCTCCGCCTCGCGCGGACGGACACGCGTCTCCTCGCGACGGTGCAGGTCGGCGCGACGATCCGCGACGTGAAGGTGTTCCGCTGGGCGATCGACGCGGCGAACCGCATCACGTACATGGATGCGCGCGGCGACGAGGACGCCGCGGCTCCGAAGCAGCACTCCTTCACGTGGACGCAGACGCGGCGCGAGGATCAGATCGCCGGGCCGCATCCGCACATCAACGTCCTCGACACCGTCTTCGTCGAGACGATCCGCGGAGACCTGACGATCAAGGTCGAGAACAACACGAAGGACGGTCGCGGCATCTACCGAGAGCCCGTCGAAGACGCGAACCAGACCCTCGACGACGCGGACGTGGCGTACGCGAAGGTCGGCAACCTCGTCCTCCTCCGTATCAAGCCGTTCCGCGAGGAGAAGGTCCGCTTCCTCGTCTTCGACAGCCGCACGAAGAAGGTCGTGCGCATCGACGCGATCGGTCTCGCCTGCCACGAGCTGCCGGAGGACCACGGCATCGTCTTCCCCGGCGGCTACTACCTCCAGAGCGGCGAGCACAAGGTGTTCGACGCGGAGGTGGACGACATGGAGTTCGAGCGCACCGTGCGCGCGCCGAACGGCGAGGACGTCCTCTTCGTCTACCACCACCGAGCGGAGGGCTCGTACCTCCTCTTGCCGTACAACCTGATCAAGAAAGAGGTGGCGACGACGCTTCGTTGCCACGGCTACACGCTCTTCTCCGACGGCTCCCTCGCCCTCTTCCGCGCGGTCCCGGAGCCGACGCGTGTGCACCCGCTCCAGATCTGGCGAACGCCCTTCGCGACGGCCGAGCACGCCGCCAGCCAGCCGAAGGCGAGCGGCTACCTCGCGAAGGTCGGCAACGCCGACCTCGTGCGCGGCATCTCCGATGCCCTGTCGCTCCGCCGCCTCGCCGGCGCAGAGCATCCGACGCGCGCGACGTACGAGGACCTCGTCACGGGCGTGGGACGCGCGATCGACGCGCACTACTGGCTCGGGCACGCCGAGGCCGGAGGCCTCCTCGCGACGCTGCAACAGATCAAGAAGACCTCGGAGCTCGTCCTCGACGAGTTCGACAAGGTCGAGGCGATCGAGAGGAAGGCCCGCGAGGAGCTCGACAAGGCCGATGCGGCGCAGAAGGAGCTGCTCGCCCGCGTCCGGGTCGACGATCTGAAGGTCGTGGAGGACTACCTCCGCGCGCTGACGACGCTCCGGCACCAGCGCGGCGCGCTCATCAGCCTCAAGGACCTACGCGGCGTCGACGTTCACGCCGTCGCGAAGCTCGAGAAGGAGGTCGTCGCCCACTTCGACGACGTGAGTCGCGCGTGCGTGGCGTTCTTCCTCGCCGAGAACGCCTTCGCGCCGCTGCTCGCGCGCCTCGACGCCGTCGTCACTGCCGTCGAGAAGACGGCGAAGGCGGCCGACCTCTCGCCGTTCGTCGAGGAGCTCGATCTCGTCCAAGGGGGCCTCACCCTCCTCGCCGAGGTGATCGGCTCGCTCCCGATCGACGATGCGACGGCGCGGACGCGCATCCTCGAAGGCGTGTCGTCCGCGTTCGCGCAGCAGAACCGCGCGCGCGCGATCTGGCAGGCGCAGAAGAAGGAGCTCGCCTCGAAGGAGGGCCGCGCCGAGTTCGCGGCGCAGTTCCGGCTCTTCGGGCAAGCCGTCACCGGCGCGCTCGCCCTCTGCGACACCCCCGAGGCGTGCGACGAGCAGCTCTCGAAGCTGCTCCTCTCCCTCGAGGAGCTCGAGGGCAAGTTCGGCGAGATCGACGAGCTCACGGCCGACCTCGCGCAGAAGCGCGAGGAGGTCGTCGACGCGATCGGCGCACGACGCCAGCAGCTCGCGGACGAGCGGCAGAAGCGCGCGCAGTCGCTCATGACGGCCGCCGACCGCATCCTGGCGGGCGTCGCCCGGCGCGCCCGCACCTTCGGGAGCGCCGACGAGCTGAACGCGTACTTCGCGTCCGACGCGATGGTCCTCAAGCTCGGCGACATCCAGGCGCAGATCACCGCCCTCGGCGACACCGTGCGCGCAGGCGACGTCGCCTCGCGGGTGAAGTCCTCCAAGCAGGACGCCCTCCGCGCGCTCCGCGACAAGACGGAGCTCTTCGACGGCGACTCGATCAAGCTCGGCGAGCACCGGTTCAGCGTCCACACGCAGGCGCTCGAGCTCGTCCTCGTGCCGAAGGACGGCGCGATGATGCTCCACCTCGCCGGGACGGAGCTCTTCGAGCCGATCGAGGACGCTGCCCTCGACCTCGCCAAGGATCTCTGGGACCAGACCCTCCCGAGCGAGTCACAGACGGTCTATCGCGGGGAGTTCCTCGCCGCCTCGATGCTCTTCGACGCCGAGGACGGCCGCGGAGGCCTCACCATCGAGGCGCTCACCGACGCGGCGCGCGATCAGGCGACGCTCGTCGAGCGGGTGCGAGCCTACGCGCAGGACCGGCTCGACGAAGGGTACGAGCGCGGGATCCATGACGCCGACGCGGCGCGCATCCTCGAGAAGCTCCTCGCCCTCCGCGCCTCCGCGGGGCTCCTCCGCTACTCGGCGAACGCGCGCTCGATCGCCGTCCTCCACTGGTCGAGCCTCGACGAGCGCGAGCGGCGCGTCCTCCATGCCCGCGCGCGAGCGCTCGGGCGTCTCCGGGAGCGCGCCTCGTACGCCGTCGCGCAGGCCGATCTCGCGAGGGAGCTCGAGGAGCCGCTCGAAGCGCGCGCGCGGTCCTTCGGCCTCGCCGCGGCGCTCGTCCCGGGCGAGATCACGTCGGCGGCGCGCTACCTCGTGCAGGAGCTCGCCGCCGAGAAGGTGCGCTTCACGGCGAGCGCCGTCGCCGACAGCCTCGGCCGCGGGCTCCTCGGCTTCCTCGAGGAGGAGGGCGCGCGCCGCGCATTCGAGGACGAGCTCGAGGCGCTCCGGGAGCACCCCGCCGAGCGCTTCGCCGTGGCGGTCGCCTACGTGGAGGCCTTCGTCGCGAAGCGGAGCGTGCCGCATGCGAGACCCTACGCGCGCGAGGGGGCCGTCCTCCTCGTCACCGAGCGGAAGGTGGATCGCGAGCCGAGCGCGGCGACCGTGAGCACGACGGTGGACGGCCTCCTCGGCAACCACCCGCGCATCCAGGGCCGGACCATGGATCTCGCGATCGACGAGCTCCTCTCGCGGCTCACGCCCTTCGTGAACGAAGCCGCGCCCCGCTTCCGGGACTTCCGGAGGCTCAAGGCCGACATCGCCGCGCGCGAGCGGCAGCGCCTCCGGATCGACGAGCTCACCCCGCGCGTCCTCACGTCGTTCGTCCGGAACAAGCTCATCGACCAGGTCTACCTCCCGCTCGTCGGCGCGAACCTCGCGAAGCAGATCGGCACCGTGGGCGCGAAGAAGCGCACGGACCTCATGGGCATGCTCCTCCTCGTCTCACCGCCGGGCTACGGCAAGACGACGCTCATGGAGTACGTCGCGAGCAAGCTCGGGCTCGTCTTCGTGAAGGTGAACGGGCCGGCGATCGGGCACGAGGTCACCTCTCTCGATCCGGCCGACGCGAAGACGGCCACCGCGCGCCAGGAGATCGAGAAGATCAACCTCGCCTTCGAGATGCGCTCGAACGTGATGCTCTACCTGGACGACATCCAGCACGTGTCGAGCGAGCTTCTCCAGAAGTTCATCTCCCTCTGCGACGGGCAGCGGAAGGTCGAGGGCGTCTGGAAGGGGCGCTCGCGCACCTACGACCTTCGCGGAAAGAAGTTCTGCGTCGTCATGGCGGGCAACCCCTACACGGAGACGGGCGCCCGCTTCCAGATCCCCGACATGCTCGCGAACCGCGCCGACACCTACAACCTCGGCGACATCCTCGGGGGGCAGGACGAGCTCTTCGCCTCGAGCTACATCGAGAACGCGCTCACCTCGAACGCGGTGCTCGCGCCGCTCGCCACGCGCGAGCCGGCCGACGTGCACAAGCTCGTCAGGCTCGCGCGAGGCGAGGACGTGCCGCTCACCGACCTCGCCCACGGCTACTCCGCCGCGGAGGTCGAGGAGCTCTCCCGCGTGCTCCGGCACATGCTCGCCGTCCAGACGGTGCTCCTCGCCGTCAACCGCGAGTACATCCTCTCCGCGGCGCAGGAGGATGCGTTCCGCACGGAGCCGCCGTTCAAGCTCCAGGGCAGCTACCGCAACATGAACAAGCTGGCGGAGAAGATCGTCGCCGGCATGAACGACGAAGAGCGCGACCAGCTCGTGTCGGACCACTACCGGAGCGAGGCGCAGACGCTGACGACCGGCGCGGAGCAGAACCTCCTCAAGCTCCAGGAGCTCCGCGCGCGGATGAGCGAGGTGGAGCGCGAGCGCTGGGCCGCCATCAAGGAGGCGTACGTCCGGCAGAAGCGCTCCGGGGGCAAGGGCGACGACCCCGTCGCCCGCGTCACGGGCGCGCTCGGCGGGGTCGACGAGCAGCTCGTGCGCATCCGGGAGACCATCGAGAAGGTCTCGGGCGCCGCCCTCGCTGCCGCCGACAAGCCGCCGCCGACGGCGCCCACCCCCGCCGTCCACGTGAGCACGGCGGCGCCGAAGATCGAGCTCCGGCTCGAGGCGGAGGGAGGCGGCCAGAGCGGAGTCGTCGAGGTGATGCGCGAGCACGCGCGCGCGATGGAGCAGATCGTGACGGCGCTCGCCGCCCTCGCGCGTGGTGCTCCTCAGGTCGAGCCGCCGACGGCGGCACCGCGGCCGGGCACGTACC
>JALHPN010000217.1 GCA_022842465.1 Polyangiaceae bacterium
CCGCCGCCGCCTGCGCCTCGGCGCTCGCGAGCGCGGCCGCCGCCGACTGGAGCTCCTGCTGCGAGACGACGCCGCTCGGCGCGAGGTTCGTCGCCCGGGCCGAGTTCTCGCGTGCGAGCGCGACGCTGGCCTGGGCCTGCGCGAGAGTGCCGCGCGCGGCGCCGAGCTGGTCGGGAAGGTCGCTCGGTCTGACGAGGGCCAGGAGCTGACCCCGCTTCACCGCGTCGCCGCGGCCGACGAACACGGCGTCGAGGTAGCCCAGCGTCTTCGAGCCCACGTCGGCCTGCGCCATCGGGTAGAGCTCGACGGGCGCCCGCGCCGTGACGACGACGTCTCGCGTCGTCACGGTCGACACCACGACCGCCGGCGCAGGGCGTGGCCTTGGCGGCGGCGTGTCACTCTTCCCGCACCCGCCGACGAGACCGGCGAGCGCGAACGGAGCGAGGACGGACGAGCGAAGCGTGGAGTCCATCGAGCGCGGGAGGTTATAGTCCTGAGTGGAGTATTCTTCCAGCAGATGGCAAGGCGCCCCGCCCTCTCCACGAGCTCGTACGCGGTCCTCGGCCAGGTGGCCGTGACGGGACCGTTGTCGGCGTACGAGCTCGCGCAGACGATGCGGAGGAATGTCCACTTCTTCTGGCCCCGCGCGGCGAGCCACGTCTACGCGGAGGCGAAGGCGCTCGAGGCGGCGGGGCTGCTCGCCAACGAGCGCGTCTTCGTGGGCAAGCGCGCTCGCACGGAGTACCGCATCACGGCCGCCGGCAAGCGCGCGCTCGCGGCGTATCTGCGGACGCCGCTCTCCCGCGAGCCGTCGCTCGAGATCGAGGCGCTCCTCCGTGTGTTCCTCGGGAGCGCCGGGCGTCCGGGCGACCTCGTCGCCGCCCTCGACCAGCTCGCCGTGCAGGCCGACGAGCTGCTCGCGCGGCTCGCCCGGAACAGCCGCGACTACGCCGCGGGACGGAGCCCCTTCCAGGACCAAGCGCATACGCGCGCCCTCGTCTACGACTTCTTCGTCCCTTACGCCGCGCTCCTCCGGGCGTGGGCCGAGCGGACGCGTGGGACCGTGGCGCGCTGGGACGACACGACGGGCGAGGGGAGCCAGGCGCGCGCTCGGCGGCGCTTCGCAGCGATGGGCGCCGCGGCGGAGCGCGCGCGTCGCCCCGCGGTGAAGGCCTCGGGCCGGGCGGCGACGGCGCGGTGAAGCACTCCGTCTCGTCACGCCTCCGGACGGCCTTCTCGTGGCGCGAGAACCTGCGCCTCCTCCTCGTCCCCCGCGCCGACGCCGTTCCGATGGCGACCGGGCTGCGCGCGCTCTCGATGGCGTGGGTGCTCGTGCAGCACGTCCAGCAGGGGCTCCGTCCCCTGCTCGCGACGCCAGAGGGCGCGGCGCTCCTCACCCATCCGCTGCTCATGCTCGGGTGGGCGGGGAACCTCGGCGTCGAGATCTTCTTCGTCCTCTCCGGCTTCCTCATCGGGCGGATCCTCCGGAGCGAGCGGGAGCAGACGGGCCGGATCGATCTCCGGCGGTTCTACGTTCGTCGCGGGCTCCGCATCCTCCCCGTCTACCTCCTCGCCATCGGCGTGAACCTCGCGCTCTCCGTCCCGAACAAGGAGTACGCCTGGGCGAACCTCTTGCTCGTGAACAACTTCGTCCCGTTCACGAAGGCCTTCATGGCGCACACGTGGTCCTTGGCGATCGAGGAGCAGTTCTATCTCGTGTTCCCTGCGCTCGCGCTGCTCCTCTTCCGCGCGCCGCCTGCGCGCCGCCTGCGCGTGCTCGGCGTGGTGATCGTGATGGCGGCGGTCGTCGCGCTCGGTCTGGTGCTCGCCCTCGGTCTCGAGCTCTCGCTCCGGGCGCCGAGCAGCGCGGGCTTCTGGCGGTACATGAACGCGTTCTACGTGAAGCCCTACGCCCGCTTCGGGTCGATCGCGCTCGGGGTGCTCGTCGCCGAGCTCGAGGCGCACGAGACGGTGAAGGCGTGGCTCGAGCGACACCGGAGGACGAGCGCGCTCCTCGCGCTCCTCGCGTTCGCGGCGATGGGCGCGGTGATCGTCGTCTTCCCCGAGGCCCGTGCGGCGGACGGCTCGCCGCGTCTCTTCGGCGCCGTCCAGCTCGCGCTCGGCGGCTACGTCTTCGCGGCGGCGGTCGGGCTCTTGCTCCTTCTCGGGCGGACGCGGCACACGGTCGGGCGGCGGCTCGACCGGGTCCTCGGCGCGCGCGCGTTCCATCCGTTCGCGCAGCTCTCGTACGCGACGTTCCTGCTCCATCCGATCTGCATCACCCCGCTCTACGGGCTCGTCGGCTTCGACCTCGCGCATCCGTTCCGGTCGTACCTGCTGCTCCTCGTCTGCGCGTTCGCCGTCTCGTACGCCCTCGCGATCGCCGTCTTCCTTCTCGTCGAGCTCCCTGCGATGCGGATGAGGCCGCCGCCGCGTCATCCGGCGCGTGGATGACGGCCATGACGACGTTCGATTCGGCACCGTGAGCGGACGGCTCCAGGATCGACGGCATGTTCGACGATCCTCTGTCGCTCCCGGTCCGCGCCGCCGTCACGGCGTCGGTGCTCGTGTTCCTCCTCCACGTACGGCGCGTGATGTTCGAGTCTCCGGCGGCCGACCGAGCCTCTCGCCTCCTCGCCGCCTACGGCGTCGTCGTCTTCGTCGCCGCCGCGTTGCTCTCGCATCTCGACGCCGCCCGCGGCGTGCTCATGGCGGTCTTCCCGCTCGGCTCGCTGGCGAGCCTCGTCGTGGCGGGGCTCACGTTCGCCTCGCCGGCCTTGCGCCTCCGGTTCGCCTCCCTCGACGACGACGCGACCCGTGGCCTCCTCGCCTACCGCGCGCTCTTCGGCGCCCTCCTCTTCGCGCTCGCGGGGCTCGGTCATCTCCCTGCGAGCTTCGCGCTCACGGCTGGGCTCGGTGACCTGGTCGTCGGGTGGGTCGCCTCGGTCGCGCCGCCGGGCTCGCCGCGCTGGCGAAGCGCGGTCCACGCGCTCGGGCTCGCGGATGTGCTCGCGGTGATGTGGGGCGCGTTCTTCGTCGTGCGGCCGTGGTCCGTCGCTCACGGCGGCGCCACGACGAGCCTCACGTTGCCGTGGGTCTTCGTGCCCTTTATGTTCGCGATGAACCTTCATGGCCTCCTCCCGGTCAACGCCCGCGCGCGCGCCGTCTCGTCGTCCGCGGAGCCTCGCCGGCATGGATCTGAACCTGCTCGTCGCGTTCGACGCGCTGTTTCGTGAGCGCAACGTCACGCGGGCGGGCAAGCGGCTCGGTCTCTCGCAGCCCGCGACGAGCGCGGTGCTCGCGCGCCTCCGTGCGGCGTTCGACGACGAGCTCTTCGTACGGACGCCGCGAGGGCTAGAGCCGACGACGCGCGCCGAGGCGCTCGCGGAGCCAGTGGGCCGCGCGCTCTCGGACCTTCGCGCCGCGATCGAGACGAGCGACGTGGACCCCACGGCGACGGAGGCGACGTTCCGGATCGGCGCCGTCGACGCCGTGCTGTCCGTCCTCCTCGGAGACGTCGGCGGGCGCGTGATGAAGGAGGCAAAGCGCGCGCGACTCGACGTGAGGCCGATCGACCCGTTCGCGGCGCCTGTGCTCCTCGCCTCGCGGGAGATCGATCTCGCGATCGCGCCCCTGCCCGAGGATGCGGTGCCACGGGCCGTCTCGTGGGCGCCGCTCTTCCCGCTCGATCTGGTCCTGGCGACGCGCCTCGGCCATCCGCTCGCAGGGCCTCGCCGCGTCGCGCTGGCCGATCTCGCCCGCTTCCCGCACGTGGTCGTGTCCTTCGCGGGGCCGGTCCGGACGGCGGTAGACGACGCGCTCGCCGCCGGAGGGGAAGGGCGCCACGTCGCGGTGGTGCTCGGCTCGTTCCTCGCGATTCCGCACCTCCTCGCGACGAGCGATGCGCTCGCGATCGTGCCCGGCCCGTTCGCCCGCGCGCTCGCGGCGGAGGGGCTCCTCGCGTGCTCCGTCCTCCCGAAGGAGATCCCGCAGCCGTCGCTGACGATGAAGATGCTGTGGCCGAAGCGGCTCGACGCATCCGCCTCCCATGCGTGGCTGCGCGGCATCGTCGCGGACGTGGGGCGCCGAGTCCTCGAGGCGAAGCGATGACGCGCGCGCGCCGCGTCGGCGCCGCGATCGTGATCGGCCTCGTGCTCACCGCTGGCGCCGCGCTCGTCACCCCGCCGGGGGGCGAGGATGCGAGCGCGGAGGAGCTGCCGACCGGCCGCGAGGAGACGAGCGAGCTCCCCGGCGGGCGGCGACGGCACCGTGCGGAGCTCGTCGCCCGACTCGTCGACCTCGGGCACGTCGGCGTCCACACGCACGCGAACTGGGTCGTCTTCGAGCTGCCCTTCGACGTGACGCGAGGAGAGGCGAAGAACGTGCGCTTCACCCCGCGCACCACGGCGGACTCGTCCGTGGGGGCCTACCATGCGAGCCTCGCGTGCCTGCGCGTACCCTCGGTGGGCCCGGTCGGAGACTCGCGCTGGGCGAAGTACACCGCGAACGGGCTCGCCGGCACGCACGGCTTCTGGGAGCACGAGCTCGCGCCCACGAGGGATGCCCGCGCGTACGCCATCAACGTGCCGTCGCGCGTCGCCAACGCCGCGCGCTGCTGGCTCCCGGCCCTCACCCGCCCCGAGACGTGGCGGCTGGTCGTGGAGTGGGAGGACGCCGTCCTGCCGACCGTGAAGTAGAGAAATCCAGCGCTTACAAGGGGCTGGACGGTGTCGGACAAGATGCTACACCGCGGGCATGTCACGCATTGCAACGGTCCTCGGCGCTCTCGTCCTCGTCTCCGCGGCCGCGTGCGCCGCCCCGACCGAGGACACGACGGCGCCCGAGGGCACGAGCCAGGACGAGGTGCACGCGTTCTCCTCCGTGACGGAGCTCGCGACGATCCAGGGCGGTGCTCCGCTTCGTACGACCGCGACGCACGCGTACTTCCGCTCGGCCTCGCGGGCGACGACGGCGATCGCACGCGTGGCTCTCGGCGGCGGACCCGTGGAGACGTTCTACACGGTCGACCAGGGCGACGACGTCGGCGACTTCGTGATCGACGGCGCCGAGATGTTCGTCGTCGTGCTCCACGCGAACGGCATGGGCGCCCTCGCGAAGATCCCGCTCGCGACCGGCCAAGCGACGACGCTCGTCGCCGGGACCGGCCTCTCCAACATGGCCGCGCTCACGACCGATGCGACTCACGTGTACGTCGCGTCGCGCTCGGACGTCGTGCGCCTCTCCAAGGCGGGCGTCGCCCTTGCGCCGGAGTCGATCGCCGAGAAGCAGGAGGATGCGTTCGGCATCGCCGTCGACGGCTCGAACGTCTACTGGGCGACGCACGGCAAGGGCAACCCCGCGATCGGCTGCACGCCGGGCGAGGGCATCATCCACGTGCGGCCGAAGAGCGGCGGCCCCGAGCGCGCGCTCGTCACCGGCGAGGACTGCCCCGTCTGGCTCGGCATCAGCGGGGGCACGCTGACGTGGCGCACGTTCCTCGGACAGCTGCGGTCCGTCTCGACCGCGGGCGGCTGGGCGTGGACAACCGCCGCTGGGGTCATGAGCTACGACGCCACGTCCGACGGGGCTGCGCTCTACTACGCCGCGACCACGCCGTTCGGCAACAGCTACATCTTCCGTTCGAGCAAGCTCGTACCCGTTCCGATGCCGATCGCGTCGACCCGGATCTCGGGCCGAGACCAGATCATCGAGACGGTGCAGGCGGCCGGACGCGACGTGCTCTACGTCCAGCGCGACCGCGAGGCGAACACGACCAGGCTGATGCGGCTCCGCTGACGATGAGCCGCGACCGGCGGTGACGATCAGCCCTTCACGCCGCCCGCGGTGAGGCCGCTGATGAGCTGCCGCTGCGCGATGTAGAAGAGGATCATCACCGGCACGCTCACGAGGATGGCGCCGGCGGCGAAGGCGCCCCAGTTCGCGTCGTACTCCCCGACGTAGCTCTGGAGGACGACCGGCAGCGTGAACGCGCTCTCGCGGCCGAGGAGCGTGGCGGCGAGGATGAACTCGTTCCACGCGCTCATGAACGCGAAGAGAGACGTGACCGCGATCGCAGGGCGAGCGGCGGGAAGGGCGACCTTCAGGAAGGCCTGCGTCCGCGTCGCGCCGTCCACCATCGCCGCCTCCTCGAGGTCGACCGGGATCGCGAGGAACGCGCCGCGGAGCTGGAAGATCGCGAAAGGCACCGCCGTCGCCGCGTAGACGAGGACGAGGCCCGTGCGCGTGTCGAGCAACTGGAGCGCGTCGAGGATGAGGTAGAGCGGCACCGCGCTCGCGACGCCCGGGAACATCTGGGTGAGGAGCATCGTCCGGAGCCCCGTCCGCTTCCCGACGAACGAGAAGCGCGCGAGCGCATACGCGGTCGGGGTCGCGATCGCGACCGCGGCGAAGGCCGTCGCGAGCGAGACGACGAGCGAGTTCACGAGCTGCCGCCCGAAGAGCCACGCGCGGTCGGGGTCGCCGGCGCCGGTCACGGTCCGGAAGTTGCCCCAGTCGACCGAGGACGGGAAGGGGATCGCCTTGGGCTCTGCCGTCGCCGCCGGGGAGACGGCGAGGGTGACGACCCAGAGGATCGGGTAGAGCGCGTAGATCACCGCGACGACCAGGAGGCCGTTCACGAGCGCGCGCTCGAGGAAGGTCGCGCGGTCCGAGGGCTCGCCGCTCACGCCGACTCCCCTTGCTTGCCGCCGCCGATGCGCCCGAGCACGCGCGACATGACCGCGAGCAGGCCGAAGATGATCACGGAGTACGCCGCCGCGTAGCCGATCTGCGCGTTCCTGGCGAAGGCCCAGCGATACGCCTCGCTCACGAGGATGTCGGTGGTGCCGTCGGGCTCGCCGCCCGAGACGAGGAAGACGACGTTGAACATGTTGAACGTCCAGACCGAGCCGAGGACGACCGCGGGGAGGAGCGTCGGCCGGAGGAGCGGCAACGTGACGAGCCTGAAGGACTGCCAGCGCGTCGCGCCGTCGACCTCCGCCGCCTCGAGCACGTCCTTCGGGATCGACGTGAGCGCGCCCATCACGACGACCATCATGAAGGGGAAGCCTAGCCAGACGTTCGTGGCGACGTTCGCGGTGAACGCCGTCGAGAACTTCGCGAACCACGAGACGGGCGGCGCCCCGAAGAGGCCGAGGACCGCGTTGATCGCGCCGAACTGACGGTGGAACATCCCCTTCCACGCGAGCGCCGTCACGTAGGAGGGGACCGCCCAGGGCAGGACGAGGAGCACGCGGTACACCGCGCGGAGGCGGAGGTACGGGCGCGCGAGGAGGATGCCGAGCACGAGGCCGAGCCCGACGTGGAGCGTGACGTTCACGATCGTCCACGCCACCGTGACGAGGAGCGTGAAATAGAAGGAGCCGTGCGACAGGAGGGGCTTTCCGCGCGCGGTGAGGATGTCGACGTAGTTGGCGAGCCCGACGAAGGAGAGCGAGTCGCGCGAGCCGGCGAAGAACGAGGTCGCGGCGCCTGCGACGAGCGGGAGCACGACGAGGACGAAGATCGTGACCGCGGAGTGGACGACGTACTTGTACGCGGGCTTCGACGCGCGGAGCTCGGCGTAAAAGCCCGGTCGCCGTGTCCGCTGGACGACGAAGGAGGCGAGCGCGAGCGCGGCGATCCCGACCAGGATCACGAAGGGGGTCGGCGACGCAGGCGGCTCCGCGGGCCGCATGACGTCTTCGTAGCGCGCCTTCGCCTCGGCGAGCGCGTCACGTGGGCTCGCGTCCTTGCGGAGGATCTTGAGGATCGCTTGCTGCGCCGGCACCCACGTGGCGCGCATCGCGACCGACGAGGGCATCGGCACCGCCTCGCGCGCGGCCTCGTGGAACGCGACGAGAAGAGGAGAGGCGGAGCTGACGCCTTGGCTCTCCCAGAACGACCGCGTCGCGACGACCTGCGCGCCCGTCGTCGCGCGCACGAGCGAGGACGCGTCCGACGCGAGCTCGCGCGCGAACGCCCGTACCTCCGCGCGCTTGGCCCCCGACGGCGTGAGGAAGGCGCCGTCGACGGTGAGATACGGCTTCATCGGCCCGGCGCTCGCGACGCGCGGCAGCGGCACGACGCGGTAGGGGACGCGGGAGCCGACGTCGCTCGCGAGCCATGGGCCGCTGATGACCGCCGCGGCCTTGCCCGTGACGAAGAGACGCTTCACGTCGTCCCCGCTCGCGTCCTCCGCGACGACGCCCGACGCGACGAGATCGAGCAGCTTTCCGGCGGCCTGCTCGGCGGCGGGGCCGACCATCGCGAACGTCTTCCCGTCGAAGAGCTGCCCGCCGTACGCGTGGAGGAGCGCCGCGTGGTAGTAGGCGCTCTGCGCCTCGTACGCGAGCGGGAGGACCCCCGGCCCGAG
Organism: Polyangiaceae bacterium; assembly: GCA_022842465.1. GTDB lineage: Bacteria > Myxococcota_A > Polyangia > Polyangiales > Polyangiaceae > Labilithrix. Next base: position 8,375 of record JALHPN010000217.1, read on the forward strand.
CGAGCCCCTCTTCGCCGCGAGGGCCTCGAGCGTCTCGGGCGGCTCGGGGAGGAGCGACGTGTTCACGTAGAGCGCGACGCACTTCGTCGCGAGCGGCACCGCCCAGCGCTGGTCGTCGACGGTGACGGCCTCGAGCGCGGCCTGCTCGTAGCGCGTCACCTCGGCCTCCGGCAGGGCGTCTCCCGCCGGGGCGACGAGCCCGTTCTGGCGGTAGCTCCCGAGGCGCTCGTGCGGGCTCACGAAGAGGTCCGGCCCGTTGCCGCGCGGAATCGCGGCCTCGAGCTTGGCGCCGTACGCGTCGTACGGGACGGCGAGCATGGTCACCTTCGTCCCGTGCTCCGCCGACCAGCGTGCGGCGATCGCCTCGAGGGCCTTCTGCTCGCCGCCCCGGTACGCGTGCCAGACGACGATCCCGCCCGGGGGCTCGCCGCACGACGGGAGGACGACGAGGGCGAGGACGATCGTGACGAGGGCCGTGAGAGCGCGATGCACGGTCACTCCGCCGCGAGCGAGCGGCCCGTGGCCGGATCGAAGAGGTGCACGCGCGCGGGGGCGATCGCGAGCGGCACCGCGCTCCCCTTCTTCACCGTGCGCCCGTCATCGGCGTCGAGGCGCGTGATGACGGCGGGAGCGCCCTCGCGGAGGAACCCGTGCGCGAACGCCTCCGAGCCGAGCGCCTCGACGAGGTCGACGGCGAGCTCGCCGACGGACGGCGCGCCGCCCTTCGCGAGCGAGAGATCATGGGGACGGACGCCGATGACGACCTTCCGCCCCGGCTCGAGCGCCGTCGCGAAGCGCTCCCGGTCGACCCGCGCGCGGAGGCCGCCGCCCTCCGCGACGACGTCGCCGCCGTCCCGGGCGAGGACCCCTTCGATCATGTTCATCTGGGGCGAGCCGAGGAAGGTGGCGACGAAGCGCGTGCGGGGCCGTTCGTAGATCTCGAGAGGCGGGCCCTTCTGCTCGACGAGGCCGCCGTTCAGCACCCAGAGCGTGTCGGCGAGCGTCATCGCCTCGACCTGATCGTGCGTGACGTAGAGCGTCGTCGCGCCGAGGCGCTCGTGGAGGCGCCGGATGTCGACGCGCACCTCGGCTCGGAGCGCCGCGTCGAGGTTCGAGAGCGGCTCGTCGAACAGGAAGAGGTTCGGGCGCCGCACGATCGCGCGCCCCATCGCGACGCGCTGGCGCTGGCCGCCGGACATCTGCTTCGGGAGGCGGTCGAGCAGCGCGTCGAGTCCGAGCATCGCGCTCGCCTCCGCGATGCGCGACTCGATCTCGCGCTTCGCCGTCTTCCGCAGCTCGAGCCCGAACGCGAGGTTCTCGCGCACGGTGAGGTGCGGGTAGAGCGCGTAGCTCTGGAAGACCATCGCCACGTCGCGATCGCGCGGAGGAAGCGACGTGACGTCGCGGCCGGCGATCGTGATCGTCCCCGCGTCGGCGAGCTCGAGGCCGGCGACGAGGCGGAGGAGCGTCGACTTTCCGCACCCGCTCGGTCCGACGAGCACCGCGAACGACCCCTCGGGGATCTCGAGATCGACGCCGCGCAGGATCGACGTCGCGCCGAAGCTCTTGTGGATCCCGACGGCCGCACATCGGACTGGCGCAGACGTGCTCACCACGGGCGCGCTACGTAACGCAAATCCGAGTGTCGTTCGAGCCTCGTCTTGGCGAATTCCGAACGACACCGAAGATGTGGGTAAAGGTATGTGTGGTCTGCGACACTCGTGCGGACCGCGATCGCCTTGCTACACGTTCGGGGTGCGGCGCGCGGTCGGGAAGACGTCGTGGCTCCTGGCCGTCGCGGGCTGCTCCGCCGCGACGCCTCCGGACGCCTCCTCCGACCCGCCCCAGACCCTCGCGGCGCCCGCCCAGGCCCCGGGCCTGCCCGCGAGCCCGTCGAGCCCCCCCGGCGACGGACTCCGGCCCACGGGGTGTCTCCGGGGGCGCGTCCACACGGCGCCGGTCGAGCTCTTCGACGCCGCGCGGCGCGAGCTCGGAGGGGTCCTCCCGCCTAGCGTGCGGTCTGCACGCATCGACGATCTCGTCGCAAGCGTCGTCGCGGCCGGAGGAGCTCCGCTCGAAGACCCGGGCTCGAGCCGCGTCGTCGTCCTCGCGCGGGGCGCGCCCCCGAGCGGGCCGTGGGCGGTGACCACCTCCGAGGTGGGCTTCGACGTCGCCTCGGCGACCGAGATGGTCGCCGTCGGCGGCAAGGATCTCTGGGCCGCCGAGCTCCGTGTGCCTCCCGATCGGAGCTTCCAGTACAAGCTCCTCTCCGGCGCCGCGTTCCTCGAGGATCCGCTCGCAGGGCATGTGGCGTGGGACGGCGTCCCGCGACCCTTCGGCGTCCGCGGCGAGATGAACGGCGTCGGCCACCCGGCCGCCCTCGCGGCGGACCGCGGGCGCCTCCTGTCCCTCGGCAGGCAGCGCGCGACGTCCCTCGGCGACGACCGCGAGGTCTACGTCTACGTCCCCCCGCGGTACGACGACGGCTCGTGCGAGCGCCTCCCCTCCGTCCTCTTCCACGACGGCAACGAGGCGATCACGCGCGGCGACTTCCCGGGCGTCGCCGACACGCTCTACCGCGCGCGCCCGGAGCTCTCGGCGGTCCTCGTCTTCGTCGGGCTCCCGTCGCAGGACGTCCGCAGCGCGCAGTACGGCTTCGGCGAGGGCTATCGCGCGCGCGACTACGTCGATTTCCTCGCCGGCGACCTCTGGCCGAACGTGACCGCCCGCGTACGCGTCTGCGAGGAGAGCGAGGGCCGGGGGATCTCGGGCGCCTCCCTCGGCGGCCTCGTCTCGACCTTCGCGGCCTTCGAGCGCCCCTCGACGTGGGGCTGGGTCGGCGCCCAGAGCGCCTCCTTCTTCTGGGACGACGAGGGCCTCGTGACGCGCGCTCGCACCGAGCCGAAGCTCTCCACGCGCTTCTACCTCGACTCGGGCTGTCCGGCCGACAACTGCGAGGTGACGGGTACGATGGCGACGGCGCTGCGCGAACGCGGCTACGAGGTGGCGCGCGTCACCGTCGACGGCGCCGGCCACGAGTGGTCGGCATGGCGCGCGCGTCTCCCGGGCATGCTCACGCACTTTCGTGAAGGACATCGAAGCTGTCGCTGACGCGTCGCGCGGTGGACGGACCCGGTCCCGCGTGTCATGTTCCGGCCCTTCATGGGTCACCCTGGGGAGCGGGAGAGGCTGTTGCGCGTCGCCGAGGAGGTCCACGAGGACGAGCCGCGGCAGGTGTCGGGTCCCGTTCCCGCCGGCACGCGGAGCGCCGACGAGCGGGAGACGACGCCGGCGCCGCCACCGCCCATGGATGCCGCGCTGACCTGGGCGGACGTGACGCCTTCCGTGCTCCGCCTCGCGACGCCGAGCTTCGCGCGGACGACGGGGGCGGTCGCCTTTCGCACGGTCGCGGCGGCGCCGTCGTCTCTCGACGTCCGCCTCGCCTTCGTGCTCCTGCACGTCGACGGTGAGTCGACGCTCGAGGACATCGCCCTCCTCGCCGGCCTCCCGACGGAAGAGGTGCGTGCGCGCTTCCTCGAGCTCCTCGCGATGGGGCTCGTCGATCTCCGCACGCGCTAGTCAGCGCCTCGCGCGCCGGTCAGTTCACGCGAAGCCGCCAGATGCCCGACGGCGTCGCGTAATAGACGGTGAGGACGCCCGCCTCCTCGCGCATGGCGAGATCCTCGGTCGGCGCCTCGGGGACGCCGAACGTCCTCACGGGGTTCGAGCACGTGATCCCCGCCGGTGATCCGGCGCACACCGTGTTGCCGGTGGCGTCGACGGCGACGCCGCGCGCCCCTGTGACCTCCAGGATGCGCGTGCTGACGCAAGGCGGCGGGGCGCCGAATCCGGCGCCGACCGAGCTCGCGACCGCGCGGTTCACGCCGAGGTCGTCGGCCCAGTGGAGCACTCCGCCGCGCGCCTCGATGTACCTCGGCGCGCTGGGCGTCTTGCATATCGCAGCCGGCGGCGGGAGCGGGCTGTCGAAACGGAAGCGCACGAGACCGCCGATCGCCGCGCTGAGCGGGCCTGTGAGCCACGCGGTCGTGCCGTCGAGCGCTGCGCCGAAGGGCGCCGAGGCCCCGTCCGGGCACTCCACCCGGGTCCACAACGACTGGGCATGCTGCTGCCCGCAGCTCATGTCCGCCTCCTGCGCGACGAGGACGCTCGTCCCGGTCGCGTCGCCGGCGAGGCCGAACGCCGGCGAGAGGGACACCGTGAGCAGGGACGTCGCGTTCGCCAGCGCGTCCCACGGCGCCGTGCGGACGACGGGCTCGGAAGGCTGTGGCCTCGGGACCTCGATCCAGGAGAGCCCCGTCGACAGCGCGTGGAGCCCTCGGACATCGGCGCTCGGGACCGGCAGCTCGAGCCTGGCCAAGGCGCCGCCGCCGTCGCCGGTCAGCGTCGAGGCGGCGTCCGCATCCGGGGGCGCCCCGCCGTCACGCGACGGCTCCGGCCCGACCTCGGACGACCCCGGCTCGTCGCACGTGCCGCCGAGGCAGGCGTCCGGCAGCGAGGCCGACACGCATGCGCCTTGCACGCATGTCTGGCTGTCGTCGCACGGCAGGTCGAGGCACGACAGACGCAGGACGACGTTCACGATCGTCGAGGCGCCGGGGTCGAAGCGCAGCCGGCGGCGAGCGACGATGCAGCCCTTGTAGGCGCTCTCGGCCGTGCACGTCTCGGGCGCGCCGTCGTCGTTCCGGGTGACCACCTGGAAGGCGATCGGATCGCCCTTCGCCCCCGAGGGCTGGAGCACCACGCGGCCGAGGCGCTCGCGGACCGGAGCGCAACGCGTCGAGGTCGAGAGCGGCGCTCGCTCGCGCAGCTCCTCGAGCGTCGGCGCGGCGATGATGGCCGTCTGGGGGGACTTGGCGCAGTCGACGTCGGTGTAGACGTCGACGACGATCTCGGTCGGCGGCGCGCACGTGACGGCCGCGGCGAGCAGCACGGCGAGCGACAGCGCGGCGCCCGCGCGGCCGAGGTTTCCAGCGAACCGCCTGGCCCACGCGCGTGTCACGGTCACAGCGCTACCCCGATGCGGTCGCGCTCGCAAGGCATCGGTGCGTCACTTCGGCGTCGCGCGGCGCTCGACCTTCACCTTGGACGGGTGCTTCGCGAGCTCGTCCTCGAGCGCCGTGACGAAGGACGAGCCATTGTTGAGGTGCGCGATCTCGATCCGGAGGCGGCGACCGTCGTTCGCGGAGACCTCGATGACGTCCCCGATGATCCCCTCGGTCGTGTGCCGGGCGGTGGCGACGTCGGCGAGGTCGATGCTCGCCACGGCCTTCGCCTTCGTCGTCATGACGCGCTTGTTCGTGAGCACCGCGAGCTCCGACATGTCGAGCGACACCGTCGCGTCGTAGAAGACGACGAGGACCTCGTCCTCGCGGAGGAGGCCTCGCTTCCGGAGATCGGCGAGCGTCGTTTCGGTCACCTGCGTGCCCATCGTGACGCCCATCTCCTTGCCGTCGTCGCCTCCCAGCGTGTACGCGCAGAACGCGAGCCCGCCACCGCAGGTGCCGAGGAGGACCGCCGCGCCTGCGATGATCCACGGGACGATCGACCGCGTCGGCGGGACCGGCGGCGGCGGATACGGATAGGGGTTCGGACCGTACATCGACATGAGGAGCCCTCCGCGCCGCCGTCGTCGCGTGAAATCAGCCGAAGAGCTCGCGGAGCTTGTCCATGAACCCCTTGCGGACCGGGCTCACGTCGTCCTTCAGCTCCTTGGCGAGCTCCTCGAGCAGCTCGCGCTGACGCGGCGTGAGCTCGGTCGGGACCTCCACGGTCACCTCGACCCGCTGGTCGCCCCGCCCGATGCCCGTCCGACGCGGCATCCCCTTGCCCTTGATCCGGAGGACGGTGCCCGGCTGCGTCCCCGCGGGAACCCGGAGCTTGCCCTTGCCGTCGAGCGTCGGAACCTCGACCTCCGATCCGAGGGCGGCCTGCGTGAAGGCGACCGGGACGGAGCAGACGACGTCGTCCCCGGCGCGCTTGAAGAACGGGTGGGCGGCGACGCGGATCTCGAGCTCGAGGTCGCCGGCGGCCTTGTCCGGTCGCGGCCGGTTGCCGGCCCCGTTCACGACCCGGGTGGCGCCGTGCTCGACGCCCGGCGGGACCGTGACCTCGATCGTGTTCGTCTCCGTCACGAGGCCAGACCCCTTGCAGCCCGTGCACGGAGACGTGACGATCGTCCCGCGTCCCTTGCAGCGCTGGCAGACGCGCTCGACCGCGATCGGGAGGATCCCCTGCTGGAACCGCACGCGGCCGCGGCCGTTGCACGCGCTGCACGTGTCCGGCCTCGTACCGGGGAGCGAGCCGGAGCCAGAGCAGTCGCCGCACGAGACGATGCGCTCGTACCGCATGGTCTTCGTCACGCCGAACGCCGCCTCCTCGAACGTGATCTCGAGCTCGCGGCGGAGGTCGCCCTTGTCCTTCTGGCCGACGCCGAAGACGCCGAGGAGATCGCCGAGGATGCCGTCGACGGCGATGTCGCTGAAGTCGACGACCCCGCCGGCGAAGGGGCCCCCGCTGGCGAAGGGCGATCCCGGCTCCTCGGCCCGATGGCCGAAGCGATCGTACATCGCGCGCCGTTGCGGATCGGAGAGGACCTGCCAGGCGGCGTTGATCTCCTTGAAGCGCGTGCCCGCCTCGGCATCCCCCGCGTTGCGATCAGGGTGGTGCTGCGAGGCGAGCTTGCGGAACGCGGCTTTGATCTCCTCCGGCGTCGCCGACTTGGAGACGCCGAGGACCTCGTAGTGGTCACGCGTCTGCTCGCCCATCGTCGGGTGACCTCGTAGCACACCCCCGTCTTCCGCGCCCAGCGGCTACGTGGTAGGAGCCCCCCGCCCTCATGCTGCCTTCGTACACGCGCCTCCCGATGGCCGAGCAGAGCGCCCTCATGGCGCGCATCGTCGAGCGCTGCCGCCCGGTCCCGGGGCAGCCCGTGCCCGTCGTCGTCTTCGACCTCGACGGGACCCTGATGGACAATCGGCCGCGCACGGAGGTGATCCTCAAGGAGCTCGCGCACGAGCTCCGCGTCGAGGCTCACTCCGCCGCGGAGTCGCTCGCGGCGGCGCGCGCCGAGGAGCTCGCCTACCTGCTCGGCGACTCCCTCCGTCGCCTCGGGGTCGAGCATCCGGAGCTCATGACGCGCGCCGAGTCGTTCTGGAAGAGCCGCTTCTTCTCGGATGCGTACCTGAAGCACGACGTGGCCATCGCCGGCGCGACGACCTTCGCGCGCGCCTGCTACGACGCGGGCGCGGTCCTCGTCTACTTCACCGGCCGCGATCTCCCGCTGATGGGGCTCGGCTCGTTCGGGAGCCTGCGCGACCTCGGCTTCCCGATCGGCATCGTCGGCACCGAGCTCGTGCTCAAGCCCGACGCCGCGATCCCCGACGAGCAGTTCAAGCGGGCGGAGGGGCCGAAGATCTCGCGCATCGGAAAGATCGTCGCGGCGTTCGACAACGAGCCGGGCAACTGCAACGCCTTCCTCGAGATCGCGCCCGACTCCGACGTCGTCTTCGTCGACACGCAGCACCTGCCGGGGGCTCCCGACCTCCACGGCCGCGTGCACGTCGTCGGCGACTTCCGCATGGGCTGAGGGGAGACGTGCGCGGCAGGCTCGTCGTCGCCGCGCTCGTCCTCTCGGGCGCGGCCGTCGCCAGCGCAGCCGCCCTGGCGGCGTGCAAGGGCGGGGGGGCGACCGACGAGGGCTC
>JALHPN010000218.1 GCA_022842465.1 Polyangiaceae bacterium
GCGGGCGCGGGTGGCGCGGGAGGGGGCGGAGGCGGCGGAGGCGCGGAGGCGCGACGGGGGGACGAAGGCGGCGCACCGCCCGCGTCACCGCCGATCCGGACGGAGCACGCCGTCGCTGCGAGCACCACGACACAGAGCCCGCTCACCCACACGTTCCTCATGAATCCCTCCTCGGGCCACGACGATCTAGGACGAGCGCCGGGGCTCTCGTATTCGCCGAGGATAGCCCGGGCGGCCGAAAAGTTGTCGGGATCGAATCCCTGCTGTTACGCGGGAAGCGATGAGGATTCGCGACGATCGGCGCCAAGCGAGGTCCAGCTCGGGGCAGGACGCCTTCGAGCGGAGCAACGGGTTCCGTCCGATGCTGCGGGCCGGCGAGCGCTTCGCGCGGGAGGCCGCCAACCGGCCGATCCTCATGTTCGAGGACGTCTACAAGTCCTACCGGCCGGGGGCGCCCGTCCTCCGCGGCATGAACCTCATCATCGAGCGGGGCGAGTTCGTGTTCATCACCGGCCCGAGCGGCGCGGGGAAGAGCACACTCCTGCGCATCTTGTACGCGGCCGAGAAGCCGGACGAGGGCCGCATCCTCTTCATGGGCCGTGACATCGTCCGGCTCCGCGATCAGTCGATCCCGTTCCTTCGGCGGAACCTCGGGGTCGTCTTCCAGGACTTCAAGCTCATCCCATCGTGGACGGTGGCGGAGAACGTCGCCGTCACCCTCGAGGTGCTGGGTCTCCCCGCCCGTCTCGTCCGCTCGCGCGTCGGGGAGGCGCTCGATCGTGTGGGGCTCTCGGGCCGCGGAGACGATCCCGCGGGGGTCCTGTCGGGCGGCGAGCAGCAGCGGGTCGCGATCGCCCGCGCGATCGTCGGCGAGCCGGCCCTCATCCTCGCCGACGAGCCGACGGGGAACCTCGATCCGCAGCTCGCCCTCGACATCCTCGGCCTGTTCGAGGAGATCCACGCGACCGGCACGACGGTGCTCTTCGCGACGCACGATCGTTCGCTGCTCGACGTCCGTGCGCGCCGCCTCATCGTCCTCGACGACGGCAAGGCGCTCGACGTCCCCAACGGCGTCGCGATCGAAGAAGACGTGTTCGACAACGAGCTGCCCCTCTAGGCGCTCTCGAAGAGATTCCAAGGAGAACGACGATGCTCGATGGGACCACGCGAAGGGCGCGGCGAGGGATGCTCCGGGAGTGGCGTCTCCACGCGCTCTCCATCTTCTCGCTCGCGGTCGCGTTCGTGTGCCTCGGGGCAGCGCTGCTCGTGGTGACCAACCTGCGCGCGGTCGAAGAACGCTGGGCGCACGCCGGGCGCGCGTCCATCTACCTCCGTGACACCGCCAAGAGCGAGGAGGTCGAGACGCTCAAGACCGCGCTCGCGGCGGTGCCTGGGGTCACGGGCGTCCGCTACGTGTCCGCCGCCCAGGCCCGCACCGAGTTCGGAAAGCTCGAGGTCGGCGCGAAGAACGACCTCGCGGCGCTGCCCGTCGAGGCGTTCCCGGCGTCGCTCGAGATCGACGTTCGACCGGACCTGACGAACGCCGAGATCGGCGACATCGTCCAGAAGCTCCGGCAGCTACCTGCGGTCGAGGACGTCGAGACCTACCAGGCGTGGACCGAGCGCCTCTCGCGCCTCGTGCGCGGCGGCGTGGCCGCGGCGGCGCTCCTCGCGCTCGTCGTCTTCGCGTCCGTCCTGGCCGTGGTCGGCTCGACGATCCGCCTCGCGCTCCAGCGGCGCAAGACGGAGGTCGAGGTCCTGAAGCTCGTCGGTGCGACCGACCGCTTCGTGAAGGGGCCGTTCCTCGTCGAGGGCATGTCGCAGGGGGCGCTCGGCGCCCTCGGCGCGCTCGCCCTCCTCGGGGCGCTCTTCCTGCTCGTCCGTGGCCGTCTCGACGCGGAGCTCGCGCAGCTGGTCGGCGTCGAGCCGTCGTTCCTACCGTGGCAGGTGGCGCTCGGGATGGTGCTCGTCGGCATGCTCCTCGGCATGGTCGCGGCGATGCTCGGACTCCGGAGGCTCGTGGCCGTATGAAGCGCGCGGTCTCCTTCGTCGTCGTCCTCGCCCTCGGCTCGGCGCTCGCGCGCGGGGGGGAGGCCGGGCAGGCAGACGCCGTCGGCATCGCGCCGACCGTGTCGGGGTCGCCCGCGCTCGCGCTCGCGGCGATCGATCGCCGGATCGCGGAGCTCGAGTCCGAAGAGCAGGCGCACAGGAAGGAGCTCGAAGGGCTCGGCGCGCGCATCGGCGAGGCGAAGACGCGCTCGCTCCTCCGTGGCCGCGCCTTCTACCGGCTCACGCGCGCAGGCATGCTCCCGGTGGGCGGCGGGTTCGGCGAGCTCGTCGGTCACGCCTTGAAGGTGGAGCGCGCGCGTCGGACGCTCGCGACCGACCTCGATGCCGAGGCGCGGCTCCGCGGCCGCGGGGCGGAGCTGTCGCGCGGGCTCGAGCGCATCGCGCGCGATCGCGTCGCGCTCGCCGGCCAGCGGAGCGCGCTCGACCGCGCGCGCGTGCAGGTCGAGGACGACTCGCGCCGTCAGGTGGCCTTCGACCGCGCGTTCGCGACGACGTCCGGCTCGAGCGAGTACGTCGCCGTCTACGGCGGCAACGGCGCGTCCGCCGACGGCGCAGGTAGCGGCTTCGGCTCCTCGCGCGGTCGCCTCCTCTTTCCGATCGCGGGGCGCGCGGAGGCTCGTCCCACGCGGCGCGAGGGGACGGACGGTCCGGGCCTCGAGATCAAAGCGCAGCTCGGCTCGGCCGTGCGCGCCGTCTTCGCAGGGCGGGTCGCGTTCGCGGATCGGTACGGCCCCTATGGGAGGCTCGTCATCGTCGACCACGGCGACCACTACTACACCGTCAGCGGGAACCTCGCGTCCATCGACGTGAAGGTCGGCGACGAGGTCTCTTCCGGCGAACGCATCGGCTCGGTGGGCGACGAGGGGAAGGGCGCGATGCTCTACTTCGAGATCCGCAAGGGCACAGAGACCGTGCAGCCGGGACCCTGGCTCGGGATCTGAAGGCCGCCGCACCTACGCGGGAGCACGCGCGGGCCAGTCGCGGGCGAGGAGCGCGTAATAGACGTCGTCGAGCCACTCGCCGCGGGAGAGGAAGCTCTCGCGGAAGTAGCCCTCCTGACGGAACCCGAGCGCGCGCAGTACGCCGATCGAGGCGACGTTCGGGGCCGCGGCGACCGCGACGAAGCGGTGGAGGTCGTGCTGCTCGATCAGGAACGACACGACCGCCGCGACCGCCTCGCGGGCGTAGCCCTGGCGCTGGTGATCGGGGTGGATGCGATAGCCGAGCTCCGCCTGCCGCTCGCCGGGAACGCCGAATCCGACGCCCACGTCGCCGAGGTGCGCGCCGTCCGATCGTCGCTCGACGACGAGCTGGTACCAAGGCCCGCTCGGACCGATCTCGCCAGGCTTCTTCCGCTGCATCTCGGCGACGAGGGCGAGGAGGAAGGCTCGCACGTCGGGGCGCGGAGTCGTGTAGCGGGTCATCTCCGGGTCGCCCCACGTCCGCATCATCGGCTCGACGTCTTCGTCCCGGAGGCTCCGGAGGACGAGGCGCTCGGTCGTCGCGAAGACCATCGCCTCGTCGCGTAGGCGAGGTGGGCGACGGAAGCAACGTCGTCCGGGACGTCAGGAGCGGTCCGCCGAGGCTCCGCCGTCGCCTCGAGGAAGCGGCCGAACCCGCGCCCCGTCTCGGCGAAGCCGCGCGGGCGGGCCGCTCGCGCGGCGGCCGCGCGTCAGGATCGGGAGGGTAGGCGACCGCTCGAGCGTGCTCCGTGACGAGGACGCCTGCCGGCGCGCGAGGGCTTCCGCTCCGACGTCCTTCCACCACGCCATCGCCTCGTCCTCCGTCCACGTCCCGACGGGGCACGCGAGGAGGCGCTCCCGCATGATCCGCGCCGACGCCGGGCGTTCCTCCGGCTTCTTCGCGAGCGCCTCGAGCACGATCGCCTCGAGGTCTCGGTCGATCGGCTCACCCAGACGCGCCGACGGCGATACGGGCGCGTCGTAGAGGTGGTGCGCGCAGACCTCCACGGCCGTGGCGCCGTCGAAGACGTTCTGCCCGGTGAGGAGCTCGTAGGCGACCACGCCGACGGCGTAGAGATCGGCGGCCGGCCCGACGCTCGCCGGGCTCGTGATCGCCTCCGGGCTCATGGTGAGCGGCGTGCCGAGCAGCTGGCCCGCGGTCGAAAGGCCGTCCTTCCGCGCGACGTCCTTGACGAGCCCGAAGTCGAGCACCTTCACGTGGTCCGCGATCCCGGCGCGGCACGTCACGACCACGTTCGCGGGCTTGATGTCGCGGTGCACGAGGCCGAGCTCGTGGGCCTCGGTGAGCGACGCGCAGATCTGCGCGACGAGGTGCACGACGCGACGGGGCGGCAGCGGACCGGTGAGCTCGACGAGCTCACCGAGCGTGAGGCCGTCCAGGTACTCCATCACGTAGTAGAACGAGCCGTCCGGCGTCGAGCCGTAGTCGAAGACCGCGATGGTGTTCGGGTGCGTGAGCTTCGCCGTGAGCGTGACCTCCTTCTCGAAGCGCGCCGCCGTGGCGGCGTCGATCTTCGACGGCGGCAGGAGCTTCAGCGCGGTGTCGCGCCGGAGGAGCGCGTGCGTCGCCCGGAAGACGACGCCCATTCCGCCCTCGCCAATCTTCTCGTGCAGGACGTACTGCCCGATGCGACGGGCGTTCCGGACCTCGCGCCTCAGGCCGAAGACGATGCGCGACGCGAGCGTCGCGGACGCGGTGAGGGCCGAGAGCCACACCGCCGCGCTGATCATCTGATACGCAGGCGGCCAGCTCGGATCGTCCAGCACCGGCGGCCAGCCCGCGACCGTCGATGCGACGAGGAGACCGACGGAGAGGAGGCTCGCGGCGGCGGACACCGCGAGCGTTCGCGTCCACGGACTGGGCACGATCACGGCTCGGAGGACGAGCACGAGGCCGCAGGTGAGGATGACGTTGAAGGTCCCGACCGTCCGAGCCGGGAGGAGGAGGGCGTTGGCATCCAGGAGCGCGACGGCGCCCAGCGTCCCGATCGCGTCGAGCGCGACCACGCGGCCCGTCGTGCGCATGAGCCGGCGGCGCGCGAACCACCAGACGAGGGCCAGCCACGCGGTCGCCGCCACGTGCATCCAGCGGGACGGGCTCCGGAGCTCGTCGCCCAGATGGCCCATCACCCCACGCGCGACCAGCATCACCACGAGGAACGAGCCCGAGAGCGCGAACCCCAAGCGGAACATGAGCCCGACCCGGCGCTGTTGCGTCGCGAACGACGAGCTCGCGGGATCGGAGGTCGTCAGCATGAAGGCGCATCAGCAGGCGTCGTGCCATGTAGGAAACGCCCGTGCGGAGGAGGTCTTGCCCGCAAGCCGTGCGCGTCGGGCGCAGACCTTGCTGGTGTCGAAGCTCAGCACGCCGCAGAGCCAGTCGTCTCCGCCACGATCGTCGCGAGGCACACCGCGCCGGCGAGCGCGAGCACGTACCCCTGAACCCGGCGCGGCCTCGCGACCGCGAAGGCGGCGGCGTGCGCCGTGAGCAGCCCTGGCACGACGAGGAAAGGGCTGAAGATGGTCGAGACGTAAGCCGTCGCGAGCATACCGGCGGCGTACATCGCGGAGAGGGCCGTGTAGCTCGGGGCGCGTCCGGCGAGGACGGAGGCCGCGAACGCGAGGCCCCAGAGCACGTGCGCGACGGTGTACGACGCGGCGTCGCGGCATTCGAGCGCCCAGAACACCGGTGCGGCGACGAGCAGGATGGCACCGTAGACGACCATGCCCGCCACGGCTCCGGTGCGGAGGTCGGCGCGGATGCTCGCCTCGTTCTCCGCCTGCACCTCGGGCGGCACGGTCCGGGGAGGCGTCGTGAGGATCCGCACGAGGAGCTCGACCGCCCTGTCGTTCGCGCAGTCCTGCGCGAGCGCGCGTCCGACCTCCCGGAGCGCCATCGCGCGTGCTTCGGCGTCGCACGCACGAGCCGCGGCGCGCTCGGCGGCGTCGGCATGGCGCGCCGAGCTGACGCGTCGGAGCTCGAGATCGCGGTCGCCGTCGAGGAAGCGCTCGATCTCCTCGTGGAGGACGAGCGCCGAGGACACGCGGTCCTGCGGAGGGGGTCTCGTCGCCGCAACGCAGAGCGCCTCGAGCTCCGGCGGCACCTCGGCGGCGGGACAGCGAACGCTCGCGCGCGCCTCGACGCCGCGCGTGATGGCGCCGACCATCTCGTTCGCGGACCCGCGCGGATGGAGCGGCTCCAGCGTGAGCAGCTCGAACAAGATCGCGCCGAGCGCGTAGACGTCCGCGGGCGCGCCGACGTCGCCGCCGACGGCTTGCTCGGGCGACATCGTGCTGAGCGAACCCATGATGACGCCCTGCCCCGTGGTCACGACGTCGCGCTCGCCCGACTCCTCGAACGACGCGCCGATGGTCCCGGCCCCGTCCTCGCCCGCGTCCATCAGCTTCGCGACTCCCCAGTCGAGCAGGTAGACCTCACCGTAGGCGCCGAGCATCACGTTCGAGGGCTTGATGTCGCGGTGGACGATCCCGCGCTCGTGCGCGTAGTGGACCGCGGCGCACAGTTGGCTGAACGCGGTGAGGAGCTTCCTTCGCGTCAGGGGTCGCGCGTCTCCCTCCCGCTGCTGGCGGAGCGCCTGCGCCAGCGAGCGGCCGCGCACGCGCTTCATGGTGAAGAACGGGTCCCCTTCCGGCGTCGTGCCCACGTCGTAGACCGGCACGATGGCGGGGTGCTCGAGCCGCCCCTGCACGAGGGCCTCGCGCGCGAAGCGGGCGCGCGCCGCGCATCCGAGCGCTGCGGCTCGCCGAGCTGCTTCAGCGCGACATGCCGGCCGATCCGGCGATCGCGAACGAGGTGGACCGTCCCCATGCCGCCGCGGCCGAGGAGGCGGTCGTGCGCGTACCGTTCGACCTCGAGCGCCGCCTCGTCTGCCGTCCGCACCGTCCGCACCGTCCTCGGCGCCTCGTCGCGATCGGAGATCGTGACGCGCTCCTGCTCTCCAGACTCGTCGAGCTTGGCCACGGCTGCGTGCGGGATGGTGAGAGTGGCGAGCTCGCGACGGTGAGGCGACGACATTCCCCGTCCGGTCCGCTCAGAGATCCTTCTCGAACCAGACGTCCATCATCGGGACGACGTTACCGTCGCGGAGCGTGGCGGCGCCGCGCTGACGGATGGCGCCCTGCTTCTTTCCGGCCGCCGAGAGCTCGTGGCGCACCTGCACGTAGCCGAGGCCTAGCGAGCGGACGCCGTGCGCTTCGAGCGTCTCGAGCTCGCCCGGATCCGTGCGCCCGTCGTGATTCCGATCGAACCAGAGACGGAGCGTGGACCACACGGCGTCGTGCTCGTCGACGACGCCGTCGGCCGAGCCGCCGAGCGCGTCCTTGTCCCACGCCGCGAGCGCCTCGAACCCGTCCATGCTCGGGCGCCCGCCGAGCGCGGGGCGCGTGCGATTGCCGAACATCTCGTCGACGTCGTCGACGAGGCCGTTGCCGTTCCCGTCGCGCACGAGGTAAGGCGTGTCGTCCGACGTCACCCACGAGATCTCGTCGCGCTTGCCGTCGCCGTCGATGTCGAAGCGGTCGGCGACGGGCGCGCCGAGCGTCACGCCGCGCCCCCCGAGGTCGAGGACGAGCGGCGAGCTATGGCCGTCGCAACCCGGGTAATGGTCGCCGCGCGAGAACCCCGCCCGGCCTTCGTTGTCGGCCGCGAGGAGAAACTGCGAGGTGGCGCGGGCGACGACTTCCTTCTTCGCCGCATCCCAGTACGCCTCGACGAACGCGACGATCCCGCAGTCCTCCGGGAAGAGCTTGGCGCGCCGCTCCTCGTCGTCGCCGGGTCGGAGCTGATAGTTGCATTTCGCAGGTGAACCGAACCGGTTGTCGCCCGTCATGATCATCGCGAACTCCGTCGGCTTCGTCGGGAGCTTGCTCGGATCGACGGTCATCTCGAAGCGGCCGCCCGTCGCGTCGCCCGATGTCATGACCTTCTTCATCGCCGCGAGCTCCTCTCCCTCGAGGCGCGCGACCACCGTGCGCCCGTCCGAGACGGGGACCAGGTAGAGGGCCGTGCCGTCGACGAACGTCGCGCGGGACTGCTCGGCGCCGGCGTCCGTGCAGATGCGTCCGAGCTGGAAGTCGCCGGCCTTGATGCCGTCCGCGCCTCGGTAGCTCGCGCGGAGGCGCGGCGCCGTCACGGGCGTGGGCGCCGTCTCTCCCTCCGGCGTGTGGGCGGTGGGCTTCGTTCGCTGCTGCTGCCGCTCGTCGTCGTCGTCGTCGTCATCCGCATCGTCGTCGGCGACCTTCGCCTTCTGCCTGCCGTTCGAGTAGCTGCCGAGCGGCACGGGCGCGGCACACGCGGCGGCGGTCGCGGTCAAGGTGAGGAGGAGCAGACCCCGGAGCATCGAGCGCGTCATGCTCTCTCTCGACGCACGACGCGTGCCGCGCACCGGCGATCACGAGTCGTTCGGATATCTGGGGTGGAGCTGCCCGCGGACGGGGCTCGCGCGCGTCATCGCGCGGAGACGACGGAGTCTCGCCCCGATCCACGACCATCGGTCGACGCCAGCAGGGCGCCCGCGTGAGGAGATGTCGGGATCGCAGCCGCGGCGCGGCTCACTCATCGAAGCCGCAGCGCTGACCGTCGGCCCACTCGCAGTAGACGGAGATCGACGAGCTCGGCGGCGCGTTCGTGTCCGTCGGTACGTAGGCGTAGGCCCGTGGGCGCGCTTTCCAACCTGCGCAGACCTCGGCGCAGGGCGACGACGTCCCGGCGTCGGTCCTCCTCACGATGATCTGCGCGGTCTCGCCGGGCGTGCAGCTCACGTCCGTCGCCCCGTCACAGCCGAGCAGGAGTCCGGCGCTGCACACGACGGCGAGCGCGGCCCGGACGCGGCACGCGCTCACGCTCCACCCCGAGCGGCGGCGTCACCGAAGACCGCCGCGAAGAGGACGAGCCGTGCGCGACGCGGCGGGACGAGCCCCTCCGCTTCGAGCGCCGGCGCCAGGGGGGCGCCGAGCACGCGGGTCGCGAGGACCGCGACGGCGCGGCGTCGGACGTCGCGGACGGCCGCGCCCTCCTCCGTCGTGAGCGTGGGCGTCAGGAAGGCCTCGAGGTCCTCCGCGAGCGCGGCGTGCCCGGCTTCTTCCTCGGCGATCGCGGCGAGGCGCCGGCGCACCTCGAGGTCCGTGGCCGCCGCGGCCGCGTAGGCGGTGATGGCCGCCGACCATAGCTCGTCGACGCGACCGACCGCGGCGTTCTCGAGCGCGAGCTCCGCCGGCGAGGACCAGCGCGAGGGGGCCGGTATCGCCCGCGACGGCGTCGCGCCCCGACGACGCGCGAGGCGGGTCAGGGCCCGCCGATGCCGCTCCTCCTCACGCGCCGCCCGCTCGCACGCGCGCGCGAGCGCTCCGCCACCTTCGCGCGCCGTCAGGAACGCAGCGAGCTCCTCGAACGCGAACACGCTCGACTCTTCGGCCTCCGCCTGGGCTGCGAAGAAGCGCCCGACCTCATCGCCCGAGGCGGCGCCGCGCGCCACGTGGTGGAGCTGCGGTCGCCCGTGGGGCATGGGGACCGCCTTCGTGCACGTCTCGGTCGTCGCGCTGCACCGGAGGGTCCAGGTCGCAGAGCCTGCGCGCTCGGGCGAAGGCTGCGTGCAGGAGAGGATCTCGTCCTTCGCTCTTCCGAGAAAGGCCGCGCACGTCTCGGCGCACGGGCCATCGCGCCAAGCCTCGCACTTTCCCTCCGTGCACCACGGTCCCGGGACTCGAACGAAGGTGGTGTCCTCGGTGAGCTCGCAGGTGCTGCCGCACGCGGAGACGCCCGCGCCGAGGGCGAGGGCGACCGCCGTCACGAGCCCTGCACGGAGCTCGAGGGTCCGAGGTGAGAATGAGTAGGTCATTGGGTGGTTGAACCAATGTGCCGTGCATGCGCTCCCGGCCGCAAGGGCCTCGCCTGTTCACGCGGGCGGCGCCGGGAGGCTTCGTCTCGGGCGCGCGCCCGCGGTGGCTTCGGCGCGCTCGCGGATGCCGAGGAGCATCCGACGATCCATCGCGAAGCCGATCGGCTCGACGAGCGCGGGCCCGAACGCGAGCCGCGTCGCGAGGTCGTCCGAGCACGCGGCTCGATAACGGCTGATGACGCGGCAGCGTCCGTCGCCGAGGGGCTCGACATGGAAGAGCCAGCTCGCGGCGACCCACGGCCCGCCCTCCCGGCGTGCCGCTTCGTCCGGCGCCGCGAAGGCGACGAACCACCGGCCGGGATCCATCGCCACGATCGCGAGAGAGGGCGCACGCGGATGCAAGGAGAGCGCGCCGCCGAGCCTAGCCTCCCACTCGGGGTGGACGGTCTCCGCATTGCGGAGGTTACACCCCGCGAGGTTCTCGAGCGCCTGATGGCTGTAGAAGCCCGCCTTGTCCGCGCCGACCTGCGCGAGCCACGGCCACACCGACGAGGCTTCGGCCTCCACCGTGACGCCGTGGGTCCAGCTCCAGCGCGCCTCGGGGACGAGGGCGTCGCCGGGCAGCGGCCGCGCGGCCGTCGCCTCGTCCACGCCCCAGTGCGAACGCGCGCGGCGGCGGAACGGCGTCATGAACGCGAAGAGGATGCGCGCCGCGCCTTCGATCCCGTCGAGGACGTCGCGCAGGTCGTCGCGTGGGAGCGTGCCCTCGACGCGCGCGCGGAGCCCGCGGAGCTGCGCGGCCTCCATGAAGGCGTGCACGGGGCGAATCCATGCCACCTTCGCGCCGCCCGCGTCCGGGAACGCCGCCCGCGCGCGCACGTGGAGGCGCGTGATCGCAGGCTCGAGAGGCTCGAGCTCGAACGCCCACGTCACGTGCCAGAAGCGCTCGGGGCGCGGCGAATCGAAGGGCAGCTGCCCGACCGCGACGGGATCGTAGAGCCCGCCGAGGACGAGCGCGCGGTTCGGAACGATCCGCAGCACCTCGAATCCTTCGGCGCTGCCGGGCGCGGTCGGGACGACGTCTCCCACGCGGAGCTCCTGGAGCTCGGGATGGATCTCGCGCGCGCTTCGTCGTCCACCGTCGTCGAGCAGGTCGACGGAGTAGAACCCGGCGCGATCACACCCCATCTGCACGAGCCACGGCCAGATCAACTCCGGTGTCGCGTGGATCGTGATGCCGTGGGTCATGGCTTCGCGTGCGTCCGGAAGGAGCTCGTCGCCGATCCTCGGACGGTCCTCTTCGGCCGCGTCCGGCGAGCCGAGGCGGCGGACGAGCGCCCCCAGCACCGAGCGGCGGACGAACCGCGAGCCGGGGCCGATCCACGCGAAGTACGCCTCGAACTTCTCCCAGGACGCGTCGTCGGTCGCGTCGACACGGACCTCCACCTCGACGCGCGCGTCGCGGTCGCCGCGCGGGAGCACGCGAAGCGCCCACGCCACCTTCACGAACCCGGGCTCACGGAACTGCTCGAAGGCGTCCGCTCCCGCGACGTGCACGAAGGGGATGTCGAGCTGCCAGACCTTGCCGATGGCGCCGACCACGACCTCGCGAGGCGGCGCGTCGACGAGCACCTGGAACCCAGGTCGCTCGGGGGTGGAGCGGAGCGCGTCGACACGCAGAGCGAGCTCCTCGCCGTGGGCGGCCCCGAGAGTCCGGAGCGCGAAGAGCGCGCGGACGAGCGGCGACGCCGCGCCGAGGTCGGCATGGCGGACCTCGGCCCACGCCTCGGACGGCGGCACGGCGACGTCCACACCTTGGACCTCGACGAGCCGCGGCGTCGGGAGGACGTGATCGAGGGGGGTCATGCCTCCCGCGACGGAGCACGGGCCGTGCCGGCGAGATCGCCGCGAGTGCCCCCGGAGCCTCGAACGCGGTCGCGCAAGGCGCGCGCGCGCGCGCAGGACCGGCGGCCGCTGGCAAGGGCTCGTCAGAAGAACGAGGAGAACGCCTCGGCCATGTTGAAGGGATCGGTGGTCTCCACGGGCCCGATCGCCTTGTTGACGGCGGGGTCCTGCTTGACCGCGGTCCCGGGCGCGGCGCCCCCCCCGAAGAGTCCCCCGAGCGCGCCGAAGAGATCGGCGGCGCCGCCGGTCGTGCCCGTCGTGCCGGTCGTGCCCGTCTTCCCCGTGCTGGGGGTCGTCGCCGAGCCAGGCTTGCACGACGTGAGGAGCTTCGACGCGCTGCCGAGGATCCCGCCGATGCCGCCGAGCTGGCCGAGCGGACCCGATCCGGACGACTGCTGGTCTTGCATCAGCTTCGAGATGCAACCCTGCATCGAGTCCGTCTTCGCGCACTCCGGCTTCGCCGTCGACTTGAGGAAGTTGCCGAAGACGCCGAAGAGATCCTCGGCGCAGCCGTACGGCGTCTTGCCTTCCTCGGCGAACTTGTCGAGGTCGGTCGCGGCAGCCGTCGCCCACTCCGGGAGCGTCTGCGGTACCGCGGCTGCGGCCATGCCGCGCGTGTTGCCCTTCACGAAGCCGCGGGTGTCCTCCTCTTCGCCGAACCACACCATCGCGGCGGGCTCGTTCTCGCCCTCGCGGACCGCGATCGAGACGTGCGAGACCGACTTGCCGGTCTTGTCGAGGCCCTCGAGCACCTGGCCGTCGCCCGAGTGGCGAAGCCTCCAGCGGACGATGCCGAACTTCGACGTCGTCGCCTTCGTCGCCTCGTAGGTCGCGAGGGTGCTCGACACCTTCGAGACGGGTTCCGGCTGCAGGCTCGGTGCTTCGCACGCGGCTGCACCGAGAGCGATCACGAGGCCGAGACAGAGGGTGAGGGGGCGCTTCATGGGACGGACAGGCTGCAAGCCGGGCGCCACCGGCTGGCCGGTGCACCGGCGTACCAAGATCATGGCGCACGACCCTTCGTTCTCGGACGTGACGCCGCACGTAGCCGACGCGAGGCGAGCGTCCCCGGATGATCCCTACCTCGCCGCCGAAGGATCAACGGCGCAGGCGGTGGTTCGGCCCACGTCCGGGGACGATCGGATCCGGAGCCGGTGGTGGATGCGTGAGGACGCGGCGATCCACCGTGACCCGTGCGATCACCCGTGGTCGCCCTGTCGCCCGCGGGAGACGTCGCGTTCACGGCGACACCGCGCGTGTCGTGCATCTTCGCGGCGTTGGTGCGTCGGCGTCGGCGGCGTTGCGCTTGCACTTGGACCGAGCACCATGTCGAACCCTTCGCTGGCGCTCGCGCGCCTCTTCGCTGCCGCCTTCGCGTTCTCGATCACGCTCTCCCTCTCCCCCGTCGCGCGTGCCGACGAGGTGTCGTCGGCCGGAGCGCCCGTGGCTGCGGCCGACGCTCCCCAAACGGCGCGCACCCGCTGGTACGGGTGGCAGACGCTCTCGACCGACGGCGCCGCGGCGCTCTTCACCGTGCTCTCCGCGACGGCAGACGGAAGGACGGGCAAGGACGCGTTCGGCGGAGCCGCGCTCGGCGCGTACGCGCTCGGCGGTCCGACCGTCCACGCGGCGCACGGCCGATGGGGAGCGAGCGCCGGGAGCCTCGCGCTGCGCGTCGGCACGCCGCTCGTGACTGGTCTCGTCGGCGCGGTCGTCGGTGCCGCGCTGCCGACCAAGGACGACGTCGAGGGCGCCTTCGATCGGACGATCGGCAACCCGATGCTCGGCATGATGTACGGCGCGCTCGCGGGCGCGGTCGTCGCGAGCGGGATCGACGCCGCCCTCCTCGCGCGGAGGACCGAGGCGGCGCCGGCGCCGGAGCCGACGGCTCGTCCGAAGGTCCGGATCGCGCCGACGTTCGCGGTCACCCGTGAGGGCGGCGCCGGCGCCCCGAGCGGGTCGCGCGTCACCGGCGGTCTCGTCGCGATCTTCTGAGGGACGCGCACACGCCAGCACCTCTCCGCTCGTGCGGAAGACACGCCCACTCGTGCCGGTGTTGCATGGTGAGCAACGTCCGGGGGAGCGAGCAGGTCCGACAGGCGCGCACCGATTCGTGCGGCGGAACGCGCTGACCGTCGAAACACGACGGAAGGCTGGCTAGCGTTGGAGGCGAGGAGCTCTTCGACGTGCCCATCGTCCGCCGACGCAACGAACCCGAGAAGACGAGCGACGACGACCGCATCTCGGGCGAGCGTCGCGAGCGGAGCTCGATGCCGCGCACGCGGACGCCTCTCGGTCCGATGCGGGAGCCGATGCCGACCGCCGAGTTCTCGCCCGACGAGCTCGCCGAGGCACTCGAGCGCCTTCGCGCCGACGACCCGGAGGAGCCGGGCCCGCGTCGCACCCAGTCGGGCGAGCGGAGGATCGTCCGCCCTCCGGTGGCGACGCCCGCGCCCGCCCCTGCGTTCTCCTTCGATCTCGCGCCGACGACCCTCGCCGCCGAGCCGTCACCGAGCGTCACGCCCGCTACGCCCGCTACGCCCGCCACGCCCGCCACGCCCGCCACGCCCGCCACGCCCGTCGTGGCAGAGCACTCGCGCGAGCTCGGCGTCACGGTGACGCCGATGGAGCTCGCGCCGCTTCCGATCGCGGTCGTTCCCACGCCGCCGCCCGAGCGGCTCCCGGCGCCGCTGCTCCCGACGCTCCTCCGGACGCCGGCGGGCCGCGGCCTCGGGATGGTCCTCACGCTGGTCGTCCTCGCCGCGGTCACCGCGACGCTCGTGCTCGCGTTCACCCATCGGCTATGACGTCGCCCGGCGCGCCTTGAAATCGGACGCGAGGAGCGCCACAAAGAAGAGATGACTTCTCGTGCCTGGGCGCTCGGCACGGCCGCGAGCCTCTCCCTCGTCGTCCTCTCGCTCGCGGGCTCGAGCTGTACCACGAGCCGACCGTCGTTCGTCGACTGTGACTACGTGGTCACGCGTTGCCGGACCGTCTGCGACACCTGGTGTGACTACTACGGGTGTTACCCCGTCTGTTACGACCAGTGCTTCGACGAGTGCAGGTACGACCCGTCGCGGCCCGAGCCCGCGCCGCCGCCGGATCCGAGCGCGCCTCCGCCTGCTCCGGCCACCGACGGCGGGCCGAGCCCCGGTCGCGGCGTCCTCTGCAGCCCGTGCGCGTCGAACGACGACTGCCAGACGGGGGCGCTGTGCATCCAACGTGGCGGGGCCGACGCGGGGGCGCCCTTCTGCAGCGTGGCCTGCACGTCGTCCTCCGACTGTCCGGAGGGCTTCGCGTGCGCCCAGGTCGGCGCCTCGAAGCAGTGTCTGCCGGGGAACGGCATCTGCGAGTGAGCTCGAGAACGTAGTATCGTCGGCGCTCGATGCACTCGATCGCACGTCGCTCGGCCGCCCGCCTCTCCGCGCCCGTCCTCCTCGCCCTCGTCTCGTGCACCGCCCTCGCCTCGTGCGGGGCGTTTCGTCGGATGGCCGGCAACGACATCGTCGTCCTCGAGAAGGCCGACGTCCGGGCGATGGCCGTCGACATCCGGAAGCCGGTGAAGACGATCTGCCCGCGCGAGGACGTCCAGATGGCCGTCGTCGCGGACGTCGTCCTCGACGGCGAGAGCGGCGCGAAGCGCGTCGAGACCTACGTCGGCCGCGGCGCGGTCGACAAGAACGACAAGATGGACTTCGACGAGTTCTCCTTCGCGAGCGCGGAGGGACGCTTCGACGCGCAGGGCTGGTTCATCCCCGATCGGAACCTCCTCACCACCGCGGGCAAGCCCTTCGAGATCCGGAGCGTGTTCAAGCGTCGCCCGGACAAGCTCACCGCGACGATGAGCTACAAGCCCGACTATGCCTGCATCAAGACGGGGGGCGCTCCCGGCAAGGCAGGCGAGGCGGGGGCGGGCGGCGAAGGCGGTCGCGCCGGCGCCGACGGCACGCGAAGCACCGGTGCCACCTCGGGCACCCCGGGGGGCGACGGCGCGCCGGGCAGCGCGGGCGGCAGCGGCGCGCCCGGATCGCGCGGTCCTTCGCTCCAGGCGTTCGCGTCGATGGTGAAGACGCCCTTCTACGAGCGCCTCGTCGGCATCGTCCTCACCGGTGACGTCACGGACTTCCTGCTCGTCCCGGAGGGTCAACCGATCGTGCTCGTCGCGCGCGGCGGCAACGGCGGCGACGGCGGGGGCGGCGGGGGCGGCGGCAACGGCGGCAATGGGGGCGCCGGGAACCCG
>JALHPN010000219.1 GCA_022842465.1 Polyangiaceae bacterium
CCGTCCGCGACCACGACGCCGCCGCAGACCCCGTCCGTCGACCCGGGCGGGACCACGCAGGGGAGACCGACGCAGCAGTCGGCCGTGCTCGTGCACGAGGCGCCCGCGGCGACGCAGGCGGAGCCGCACTTGCCGTCGACGCAGGGGTTGTTGCAGCAGTCGGCGCTGGTGGCGCAGACGGTGTCGGCCGGGGGCGGCCCCCCCGTGCAGTCGAGCCCCGGGTTCACGATGCAGCGCGGGACGCCGAGGGAGTCACGACGGCAGCAGTTCTCGGGGTTGTTGTTGCAGTAGTTCGGGTCGAAGTCGGGGTGCTCGCAGCAGTTGTTCTCGGCGTTGCACGAGTAGTCGCCGGGCTTGCAGATGCTGCCCGGCTCGCGGCACGCCTGGCCGTTGTCGCAGCGTCCGAACTGGGAGCCTGCCACCTTGGAGCAGGTCACGGGGCCCATGACGTTCGGCGTCCCGGCGGCGCCGCAGCAGTCGCCGTCCGTGCGGCAGAGCTCGCCCGTGGGGCGGCAGCCCGACGAGGGCTGACAGACCGTGAAGCCCGCCGACGCGCCGAACGGTGCGCAGGAGCGAGAGCAGCACGAGCCGCCGCAGTTGTCGTCGCCGACCATCGAGGGCGTGCAGATCTCGCCCGCGGCCTGGCATCCGGGGACGCCGGGCGCCGAGACCGTGCCGCACTTGCCGAGCGTCGCGCCGGCGGCCTTCGCGCAGGTGCCGCCGCAGCACTCGAAGTCCGTCGAGCACACGTCGCCGTTCTGGACGCAGAACGAGACCGCCTGCGAGCAGACGCCGTTGTTGCACAGCTTCGAGCAGCACTCGGTGTTGTTCTGGCACGTGTTGCCGCTCGTCCTGCACGCGGTGTTCAGCGGGGCGCAGGTGCCGTTGGTGCACGTGCCGGAGCAGCACTCCGTGTTCACCTGGCAGGCGCCGTTGTCACTCGTGCACAGCTTGTCGCCGCATTTCCCGCCGAAGCAGGTGAAGGTGCAGCACTCGTTCGCCGTCCCGCAGTTGCTGCCCGGGGCCTTGCAGAGCGTGTCGGCGACCTCGCACTTGCCGCTCGTCGCGTCGCAGTTCGCGGTGCAGCACTCCGCGCTCCCGGTGCAGGCGGTGCCCGTCGGCGCGCAGACCGCCGCGTCCGCGCGCGGGTCGACGCTGCCGTCGTTGGCCGAGCTCCCGTCGCCGTTCGCGCCGGCGTCGGTGCTCGGGTTGGTGGAGCCGTCGCCGATCGGAGCGGTGCTCCCGTCGCCGCCGTCGTCACCGCCGTCCGTGCCCTCCTCGATGCTCGCTTCGCTACCACAACCCGTGAACACGACATTCAGGGCCATGGTGCTCGCGGCGAGCGCGAGTGCAGCCCAGGGAAGCTTCTTCATCCTCATCCTCCTCGAGCAGGGCTCGAACGTCGCGCAACCCTCCCGCGCGACCCCGACCGGCGAAGCACATCTTGCGCGATTTGCCGGAGGCTGGACCAAGAACCGTCGGGCGGCCAAAAGATTTGTAGGAGCGTGTACTTGCAAGACTCCGTACCTGGTCGGCGGAGTGGCCACCGGTCGCGGCGCCGACCGCGCCGCCGAGCGCGCGCGCGAACAGGGAACTTGCTAGCGTGCGCGGCGCTCATGGACCGCGCGCGCATCTGGCCTGATTTCCGCGACGACGCGATCGCGTTCGCCGACGAGGACGTCGTCGTGGTCGACAAGCCGTGCGGCGTCCCGAGCCAGGCGGCGCACCTCGACCGACCCGATGATCTCGTCCTGCGCCTGCGCTCGCACCTGGGGCGCGGACATCCGGATGCGCTTCCGTATCTGGGCGTGCACCAGCGTCTCGATCAGGACACGAGCGGCCTCGTCCTCTTCACGCGCCGCCCCTCCGCGAACCCGGCCGTCGCGCGCGCGTTCGAGACACGCGAGGTGAAGAAGACGTACCTCGCCCTGGTCGAGGGGTGGCCCGCGCACGTGAAGGAGACGACGCTCGACGACGAGGTCGCGAAGGGGGAGGACGGGCGCATGATCGTGCTCCCGCGGCGTCGCGGGGGCGGGCAGCGCGCCGTCACGCGCGTGAAGGTCCGCGCGCGTCGCGACCGGCGGGCGCTCCTCGAGCTCTCGCTCGAGACGGGGCGGACCCACCAGGCGCGCGTCCAGCTGGCCCACGCGCGGGCTCCGATCGCCGGCGACGTCGTCTACGGCGGTCCGGCTGCGCCGCGGCTCATGCTCCACGCGGCGGAGCTCGCGCTCGCGCATCCCTCGACGAAGAAGCCCCTCGTCGTGCGCGCGCCGGCGCCGAAGGCGTTCGAGCGGTGGCTCGCGCGGGGCGATCTCGGAGAGGCGATCTACGACGATGACGCGGCGCTGGGCGAGGCGCTCGCGATCGCGCTCGAGCGCCGCTGGGGGCTCGGACGGAGCGCCGACCGCGATCCCGCCGAGCGGCGCACGACGGCGTTCCGCGTCGTGAACGAGGAGGGCGACGCCCTCCCGGGCCTCGCGGTCGACGTCTACGGCGAGCACCTCGTGGCGCAGATCCACGTCGGAGGAGTCTGGGAGGACGAGCGCCGCCGCGCGCGCGTCCTCGATCGCCTCGGCGCGCTCGGCTTCGACGGGGTCTACGTGAAGAACCGGCCGAAGCAGGCCAACGTCCTCGTCGACACGCGGCGGGACGAGGTCGCGCCGAAGGACGCCGTCCGCGGGGCGTCGGCCCCGCCCGAGATCGAGATCCACGAGGAAGGCGTCCCCTACCTCGTGCGCCTCGGAGACGGCCTCTCGACGGGCATCTTCCTCGATCAGCGCCCGAACCGGCGGCTCGTACGGGAGACGGCGAAGGGGGCGCGCGTCCTCAACCTCTTCTCGTACACCTGCGCGTTCAGCGTCGCGGCCGCGGCGTCCGGCGCGAGCCGCACGGTGAGCGTCGACGCGAGCGTCGTCGCGCTCGAGCGAGGGCGGCGTGGCTTCGAGCACCTCGGCCTCCTCGCGGGCGAGGCGAAGAGCGCGCACGCGTTCGTGGCGGAGGATGCGTTCGCGTGGCTCGCGCGCGCCGCGAAGAAGGCGGAGCGGTTCGACCTCGTGATCTGCGATCCGCCGAGCTACTCGTCGACGAAGAAGCGCCGCTTCGTCGCCGAGAGCGACTACGACGAGCTCGTCGCGCTCGCGGCGGCCTTGCTGGCGCCCGGAGGCCGCCTCCTCGCGAGCGTGAACCACCGCGGGCTGACGCGGTCGAAGCTGCGCCGCCTCGTGGGGCAGGGGGTCCGCGCCGCGGGCCGGGAGCCCATCCAGATCAAGGACTTGCCGCCGGCGAGCGACCATCCCCCGCCGCCCGGTCGGGACCCGCACATGAAGGCCGTGCTCGCGACGGTGCGGTAGCGCAGGTCGCCCTGTAAGGTCCGCGCCCGGCCGTCGTTTCCTCGACATGGAGGTCACGATGGTCCGCTCGAAGCTCGGTCTGCTCCTCGGCATGCTGCTCTGCCTGGCCGGTTGCGGCGGGGGCTCGGGCGCACGCCCGGCCTACGTGCCGGAGACGGGCAGCAGCGGCGGCGGTCGCTACGCGACGTCGGGCGCCATGGCGGATGCGGAAGCGAGCCCCGTGTCGCCGCAGGCCTCCCCCGCCGGATACCCTGCCCAGGACGCGCCCAAGGCCGCGGCCGAGAGCAGCCGCGGCGGCGCCCGTGTGGAGGCGGCGCCTCCTCCGCGCGAGCGGCAGGGGCTCGGCACCGAGTGGGGCGAGGCTCGCGCCTCGCGCGTCCACGACGTCGCCTTCGTCCGCGAGTCGGGCGCGCCGTTCGCGACCGCGACCCTCCACTACAACGATCGTCGCGGCGTCGAGGCGCTCGCCGACTACCACGCGCGCCACGAGAGCTACCGCGACATCCCCACCGGTGGCGGCGCGGTGAGCATCTCGGTCCGCGACGAAAGCGGCGATCCGCTCGAGGCCGTCAAGGTGGCGAACCGCACCTTCGTCGTCGGCGAGTCTGGCCAGCGCTACACGATCGTCCTGACGAACCGGACGAGCCACCGCTTCGAGGCGGTCACGACCGTCGACGGCCTCGACGTCGTCAACGGCAAGCCGGGGAGCTTCGACAACCGCGGCTACGTGCTCATGCCGTGGGCGACCCTCGAGATCGAGGGCTTCCGCGAGAGCTCGAGCCGCGTCGCCGCCTTCCGCTTCGCCGCGGTCAGAGACTCGTACGCCGCCCAGACGGGGAGCGCGCGCAACGTGGGCGTCATCGGCATCGCGCTGTTCGGCGAGCGTGGCGACGCGTTCGTGCCCGAGAGCGAGCTCCGCCTCCGCGACACGGCGAGCCCGTTCCCGGCCGACCCGCGCTACGCGCCGCCGCCGCCGCGCCGCTGATCCGACTTCGTCGACGAACCCGCTTCGAGGGCCGCGAGCGTCACGCGCGGTCCCTCGAAGCGCGTCTTCACGACGAACGTCCACAGGAGGCCGAGCGAGGCGACGACGCCGACCAGCATCGCGGCGGGGAGCGCGTTCGGCGGGACGCTGCAGACGACGAGCACGAAGGCGCTCCAGCCGACCGCGGCCCAGGCGACCAGCGTTCCGTATCGCCCGAGCGAGAACGGCCCCATCGTCCTCCACCGCCCCGCGCGACGCGCGAGCGCGCCGAGGAGGATCGGGGCCGCGTAGCTCACGTAGAGGCCCATCGTCGCCATCTTCGCCATCGCGTCGAAGAGGCGGTTCGAGGCGAGGGAGGTGGCGAGGACGAGGAGGAGGGGGCCGAACGTCACCGCGAGGATGGCCGCCACGGGCGTTCGGAGCGACGCGTGGACCCGAGCGAACGCGGCGGCGAAGGGGATGCCGCGGTCGCGCGAGAAGGCGTAGAGCGTCCGCGAGGCGCTCGTGATGCTCGAGAGGCCGCAGAACCACATCGCCGCGAGGGCGACGCCCATCGCCGCCTTCCCGAAGGAGCTCCCGAGGGCGCTCGTCATCACCGACAGCGCCGCGTCGCGATCCGCCGCGACCGCCGGTAGATCCCGGATCGCGAGCGTGATGGCGGCGAGGAGGAGGTAGCCCGCGACGGCGCTGATGCCCACGCTCGCGAGGATCCCCTTCGGGGCCGCGCGCGCCGGATCGTGCGTCTCTTCGCTCAGGTGCGCGGAGGCGTCGTAGCCGGTGAACGTGAACATGCTGAGGACGAGGCCGTTCGCGAAGCCGAACACCGCGCTTCCGTCCTCGCGGGTCGTGAAGCCCGTCCGGAAGAGGAACTCCACGGGCTGTGCGCGGCCGAAGGCGAAGAGCGCCCCGACGATGACGAGGACGCCGACGACGTGCACCGTCGCCGAGAAGTCGTTCAGGATCGCGACGAGTCGGACGCTCACGGCGTTGACGGCCGCGTGCGACGCGAGGACGAGCGCGTAGAGCGGGAGGACCTTCTCGGGCGAGAGTCCGAGCGTCGCGGCGAGGAGGCCGGCCAGGCCGTAGTCGATCGCGGCGACGATCGCGATCTGGCCCACGATGTTCATCGAGGCCGTGAGCCACCCCCAGCCCGGACCGCCGAGGAGCGCGGACCAGTGGTAGAGGGCGCCCGCCGTCGGGAAGGCGCTCGCGAGCTCCGCCATCGCGAGGGCGACCAGCATCGTCCCGAGGCTCACGAGCGGCCATCCGAGGCCGAGCGCCACGGGCCCGCCCGGGCCGATCGCGTCGGCGTAGGCCGTGATGCAGCCCGTGAGGACGCTGATGATCGAGAAGCTCACCGCGAAGCTGGAGAAGCCGCCCATGCGGCGGAGGAGCTCCTGGGCGTAGCCGAGACGCTCGAGGGCCTCCGCGGCGTCCTCGTCGTGCGCGCGCGCGCCTTCCCCGTCGTCGCCGTGCATCCCGTCCGCGATCCCCGCCGCCCGACCCTAACGCGGGCGGGCCGTCCTGGCGAGGCTCGACGAGGCCTTGACGCGGGGGGCGCTATCGAGTCCTTTCTGGCCCGTGCCGAAGAAGGACGACGACGATCTGCCGGTCTTGCCACGGAAGCCGGTGGGCAAGAAGCTCGTCCCGGGGGGACGAGCTCCCTCCGCGCCGATGACGCGCCTCATCCGGATCGCGCGCGCGATCGGGATCGCGCTCGGCGGGTTCGTCACCGTCGTCGCCCTCATGAGCCTCGTCGGCGTCGTGACGGACATCTTCTGGGTCCGCCTCGTCGTCGCGCTCCTCGTCGGGCTCGCGCTCCCCGCGCTCGCGGCCGATCGCGTGCTCAAGCGCACGAGCATGGGGGGCGGCATCGCGACGGTCGTCGACGTCTTCGCGATCGTCCTCCTCGCGATCGCGATCGCGTTCGTCGGGCTCGAGGGCTTCACGCGGGGGATGATGCGCTCGGAGGGCGACCGTTACGCCCGCGCGGGGTCGACCGTGATGGCGCGCGTCGTGTACTTCGTGGCGGGCGTCGCGCCGACGTTCCCCGACGAGGCCGGCTGGAAGGGGGAGATCGCGGACGCGGGAGCGGGGACGTTCCTCCGCCTCGAGGACGGCGGCCTCGTCGCCGTCTCGCCCGTGACCGGGCTCCCGCTCGCGGCGCGCCCCGACGGAGGCGCGAAGTAGATGCGCGCGTACGCGACGTTCTTCGTCACCTCGGTGATGACCCTGGGCCTCCTCTTCCTCCTCCTCACGCGCGCGCGCCTGCCCCACGCGACGCCGCTCGAGTCCCCCGTCGGTCCGGCGATCGTCGATGCCGGCGCCGGAGAGGGCGGCAGCTCGTTCGTGCTCCTCGACGGCGGAGGCCTGCTCGCGAGCGGCGCGGACGCGGGCGCGGCTCCTTCCGGCCCGCGGCCCCTTCGCGTCGTGGCTCTCGGCTGGGAGATCGCGGCGCCGGGCGTCTCGATGGTCACGTCGGGCGCGACGCCCGCGATCGACATCGCGCCCGAGAGCGATCTCGACGCCGTGTCCGCGCGTCTCGCGCGTGGCGGCGACTCCGCCGACGGCGCCGACCTGGCCGTCCTCCCGGTGCCCGCGTTCATCGTCGCCTACGAGAAGCTCCGCGCGCTGGATCCGCGGGTCGTCGCGGTGGTCGGGTTCTCTCACGGTCGCGAGGAGCTCCGCGCCCAGCAGGGCGCTCTCCTGAAGGCGCTGCCCGCGACGGACGAGGTGAAGCTCGTGGCGTACGCGCCCCAGATGTCCGGCTCGGCGGAGGCCCGGACGATGGGCAGCGAGTCGGCGACGGTGCTCGGGCTCGCTGTCCTGCGCGCGATGGGCGCGGCGCCCTCTCGCGTGCGCCTCATCGCGCCGGGGACCGCGGACGGGCGAGCGGCGCCCTTCGCGGCGCTCTCCCGCGGCGCGACCGACGATCGGAAGACGGCCTTCTCGACCGCCGATGCCTCGCGGCTCGTCCCCATCGTGCTCGTCGCGCCCCGCGCCGGGCTCGAGGCGAAGACGGCGGCCTTCACCGACGTCACGCGCGCCTGGCTCGAGGCGAGCGCGGCGGTCGCGAAGGATCCGGCGAGCCTCGCGCGCGCGATCGCGAACCGGTCCGCGCTCCCCCTCGTCGGGGCAGACGCAGGGGCGAGGCCCGATGCGCTCGAGCTCGTCGATCGCATGGGGCGCGTCGAGGCGTCGGCGCTGACGGATCAGGGCGCGCTCGTCCTCGGGACGGCGCCGGGATCACTCTCTACCTCGATGGGGCTCGCCTGGTCGCTCGCGCGCGAAGGCGGCCTCACCACCGCAGCGACCCCGGATCCGCTTCCGGTCGACGCACGCATCGTGAAGGCGCTCGGCGCGACGGCGCCTCCGCCCGCTCCGCCGCCGCCGGCCGCCGATCCCGATGCGGGCGTGGAGTCGTTCGCGCCGGCCCCGGCGAACGCGGCCGCCCTCTTCGTGATGCGCGACCCCGGACTCTCCGCGGCCGTGGCTCAGAAGGGCAAGGGCCCGAGCGGCGGCGACCTCGCGGCGCTCGCCGCCACGAGCGCCCCCGAGCTCGTCCAGATCGCGGCGCTCTTCCCGCGCGCCGTCCTCCGCGTGAGCGCGCCCTCGGGCGAGAAGAGCGCGCGCGTCTTCGCGGGCGCCGCGCGCGCCGCTGGCGTACCTGCGCCGCGGCTGGCGACGACGGCGACGGTGCCGACCGGCACCACTCTCGTCGCGGTCGAGGTGCTCGTCGTCCCATGACGAGCGGCAAGCCGAAGGCCGGCGTCCTCTCCCACCCGCGAGGTCTCTACTTCCTCTTCTTCACGGAGATGTGGGAGCGCTTCAGCTACTACGGCATGCGCGCGCTGCTCGTGCCGTACATGCTGAGCTACCTCCTGTTCCAGCCAGGAAGCTCGTCGGCGACGTACAAGTGGTACACGAGCCTCGTCTACCTGACGCCGCTGCTCGGAGGCTTCCTCGCCGACCGCTTCCTCGGGCTCCGGCTGTCGATCATCGTCGGCGGCGTGCTGATGGCGGTCGGCCATTTCCTGATGGCGTTCGAGCCGCTGCCGTTCTTCTACTCCGCGCTCGCGTTCCTCATCGTCGGCAACGGCTTCTTCAAGCCGAACATCTCGACGATGGTCGGGAAGCTGTATCGCGCCGACGACGGACGACGCGACGGCGCCTTCACGATCTTCTACATGGGCATCAACCTCGGCGCGTTCCTCGCGCCGCTGGTCTGCGGATGGCTCGCGGAGAACCGGAGCTACCACTGGGGCTTCGGCGCGGCGGGCGTCGGCATGGTGATGGGGATCGGCGTCTTCCTCGTCGGGCAGAAGCGCATCCACGCCGACGTGGAAGCCGCAGGCAACAAGCTCGCATCCGGCAAGGCCAAGCAGGCGGAGGAGCACGCCCCGGACCCCGACGAGGCGAAGCCCGCCGCCACGGGCATCGCGGGGATCGTCGCCCGCGTTTTCCCGGTCGTGATGATCGCGGGCGCGCTCGCGATCGCCGGGTTCTACGTCCTCCTCCTCGTCCGCGGGCAGACCTCGGCGACGTCGCTCATCATGCCCGTCGCCTTCGGCGGGATCTTCGTGTGGATGGCGCTGACGCTCCTCGGCATCAAGGGGGCTTCGCGCGACAAGAGCACGGTCATCTTCGTGCTCTTCATGGCAGCCGTCCTCTTCTGGATGACGTTCGAGCAGGCGGGCAACACGCTCAACATCTGGGCCGTCATGCACACGCAGCTGCGGGTCGGCTCGTTCCAGGTCCCGGCGGCGTGGTTCCAGTCGGTGAACGCGATCCTGATCTTCGTGCTCGGCCTGCCGTTCGCGGCGATGTGGAGCGGCCTCGCGAAGCGCGGGAAGGAGCCTCCCACGGCGCTGAAGATGACGCTCGGCCTCCTCCTCGTCGCGCTCTCGTTCGTCCCGATGGTCATGGGCGCGGCGGCCGAGAACGCGACGGTGACGCGCGTGCCGCTCGCGAAGCTCCCGCCGTCGCTCGACCTGTCGACGGTGGACGCCGGACGGCTCTCGTGGGACGCGGAGACGGGCGAGCTCGCCGTCCGCGGAGTGCTGCCGCTCTTCGCCGTGAACGACGCTCTCTCGAAGACGGTCGACCCGCGCTATCTCGCGCAGATCGAGGCGCTCGAGAGGACGGCGAAGGACGCGACCGAGAAGAAGCCGCTCACGGTGCGGCTGACGGATCTGCCGGCGGGCTGGCTCTTTCCGCTCGACGAGGAGGACGCGAGGCGGCTCGAGGCGACGCGGACCGTCGACGGCGCCAGCGCGCTCACGACGTCGAGCAAGCTCGATGTCCGGGCGGCAGAGGGTACCGCCGAGATCACGGTCCGCGCGGCCCTCGACGCGCCCGTGCGCGGGAGCCTCCTCGCAGCAGGCTCGCCCGCGGATCTGCGTGACGCCCTCCGAGCGCTCGAGAAGAAGAGCAACGGCGCGCGTGTGAGCCCGATCTGGTTGCTGCTCAGCTTCTTCATCGCGACGCTGGGTGAGCTGTGTCTGTCGCCGGTCGGCCTCTCGATGGTCACGAAGCTCGCGCCCGTTCGCTTCGGCTCCCTCTTCATGGGCGTGTGGATGCTCGCGAGCTCGGTCGCTCAGTATGCCGGCGGGACGCTCGGCGAGAGCTGGGGAAAAATATCTCCGCGCGACTACTTCCAGCTCTTCGTCTGGATCGGCATCGCGGGCGCGGCGGTCCTCGTGTTGCTCGTGCGTCCGCTGCGCAGGCTCATGCACGACGTCCGGTGACCCCATGGCACGGGTCGAGGTCGACGACGGCATGCCCTTCGAGCCAGACACCGAGCGTGCGAGCTCGATCGGCGCCGTCGGGGTGTTCGGGGTGGCGGGGCTGGCGCGCGTCGCGTCGGTTCGTGCCGCCACGCTGACCGAGCGCCGCCGCCGCATCACGAGGTGGGCTCACTTCCGGGAGCTCGAGGTGAGCGAGGCCGAGATCGTGTCGCGCGTCGAGGGGATCGAGGTGCGCATGCCGATCGACGACGTGACGGGCGGCTCGGCGCTGCTCCGAGCGGTCGCGATCACGCCGGCGGCCACGCACGTCGAGGTCGAGCCGTCTACCCGACTCGACCGCTGGCTCCGTCGTGGCTGCGCGACCGGGGACTCGGCCTTCGACGCGCGCTTCCGCGTCCGCGCGGCAGACGACGTGCTCGCAGCGCGCCTCGTCGACCCGTCCGTCCGCGCTGTCCTTCTCGGGTTCCCGGGCTGGGTGCGCGCGACGTACGACGACGGACGGATCGCGATCGAGCTCGACGACGTCGGGGCCATGTGCGGAGCGCGTATCCTCGAGGGAATGACGATCGCCCGCGCCATCGCTCGCACGAACCCGTTGCCAGGGATCTACCGATGAGGGAGGAGGAATGCGGATGAAGGAGCGTCAGTACGAGGCGATCGACCGCACGCCCTTCGCGGTCTCCGAAGCCGCGGGACAGGCCGCGCGCCTGCTCGGCGGTGAGGTCGCTGCGCAGGCTGTCTTCGCCGACGCGGCGAAGGCCATGCGTCTCCGGATCGAGGCCTGGGCCGCGCAGCGCGGATTCCGCGTCGACGGTTCGGACCTGGTCACGGAGATGGGCGGCGTCGCGATCCGCGTGCCACTGTTCAAGATCACGGAGGCCACGGCGCAGGTGATCGCCATGGCGAGCGCGCCCACGACGGGGCGCGTCGCCGTCGAGCCGAAGAAGCTCCTCGCGCGCCTCTTCCGCAGTGGCGCGAAGACGGGCGACGATGCCTTCGACGCCCGGTGGACGACGACCGCGTCGTCGCCGGGTCTCGCCCCGCAGCTCCTCGACCACGACGTGCGGGAGGCGCTCGCCGACGTCGTCGGATGGGTTCGAGCGACCTACGAGGACGGACGGATCACGATCGACCTCGACGCCGACGCCATGTGCGGGGTGACCCTGCTCGGGGGCGTCGACGTCGCCGCCGCGCTGGCGCGCACGCGTCACACGACCTCGCCGTTCCGCTGAAGCGGGCGCGTCTCGACGCTACCGTTGCGCGTCGAAGAAAGCCCAGGTGGCGGCCCTCCCCTCGCTCCACACGGTGTGACCGAGGCCTGGGACGCGGCACGAGACCACGGGCTGCACGCAGCCTCCGAGCGTCTCGCAGCCCGCAGGTGTCGTTCGCTGGCCGGCCCCGCCGCAGCGGTTGGCGAACCGCCAGTGCGACACGCTCTTGTCGCCCTCACCCGTGCCGACGGTCGTGTCGGCGACCCCGTGAACGATCAGGGCGGCGACCGCCTTGCCTGCGCAGACGAGGCGCCCTTCCTCGTCGTAGCGCCCGTTGTTCTCGTACGGGCCGCCACCGGCATGGCTCGCGATCGCGCGGATGCGGTCGCCGCGGCGGCACGCGAGCTGGTTCGCCATGTACGCGCCGTTGCTGAAGCCGGCGACGAAGACGCGCTTCATGTCGACGCAGTACGTGTTGCCGAGCGCGAAGAGCATCATGTCGAAGAAGGCCACGTCGCGGTTCTTCGGAGCCTCGCTGTCGAGGTCCCAGCCTCCTCCCACCGCGTCGGGGTAGACGAAGAGCGCGCGCGCGCTGCCGTGTCTCTCGAGGTCCATCTGCGCCCGGACGCCAGCGCCGTTCCCGCCGTTGCCGTGGAGGACGAAGACGATCGGATACGCCGTCGTCGGCGCGTACGGCTCGGGCACGCGGAGCGAGTAGGTGCGCTCCTGGCTCGCGACGCGGACGCGCTGCCCCGCGAGGTGACCGCTGCGCGTCGGGGCCTTGCCGCAACCCGCCGAAGGAGGAGGCGCCCCCTGGGGCGCCGCCGTCGGCCACGCGGCCGGAGGAGCGTCCAGCGGGGGAGGGTAGGGGCCGTAGGCGCCGTACGCGCTCGACGGCCCCCGGGTGGACGGTGTCGCCGGTGGCGCCGACCCGCCCTCGCATCCGGTCGCGCTCGAGAGCAGCGCCAGGGCGAGGACCGGGACACGCATGGCGGTCACCTTACCAGAGACAGCCTCGGCCCCGCGCCGAACGCGACCATGTGCCCGCTCTCTTCGGCGACGTAGACGTCGCAGCGCTCGTCGACACGGAGGAGATCGGGGATCGCATCGCACGGACCGATCGTGGCGAGGTGCGCCCCGTCGCGGGGGCGGAAGACGTGGACGTCGACATGGGGCACGAAGAGGGCGCCGGAGCGGAGGACGGGCTCGAGACGACGCGGCACATCCGACTCCGCCGCGCTGCCGAGGACGTGGCGATACCGGACGGCGCCGGTCGCGGCGTCGATCGCGACGAGCTCGCCGGTGGGGGTGTTTCCGATGAGGAGGTCGTCCACCGCCAGCCAGGAAGTCCCGACGGGGGCGACCGGCGCCTCCGTCTCGAAGAGCAGCTTGCCCGTCTGCCGATCGAACGCGTTGAGGCACAGTCCGCGCCGGTCGCGCACCGCGACGGCGATGGCGGTCGCGGTGACGAGCGGCGCGCCCTCGACCGTGCAGGGCGACGCGGGGATGCGCGCGCTCCACGAGACCTGGCCGGAGTACGGGTCCACCGAGTGGAGCGCCGCGGCGCTGCCGACGCCGCCGGCGACGGCGAAGAGCGCGTCGTGGTCGACGGTGGGCGCGGCGCGGAACCGGAGGCGGTCCCGGATTCGCCAGACGACGGCGCCGGTCTGCACGTCGACCGCGGAGAGCGCGGAGTCCCCCGAAGAGACGTACAGGAGCTTGCCGACGCGCTTCAGGCGGAGCGCGCCCCCGCGTCCCCAGGCATAGCGCCAGCGGGCCTCGCCGCTCGTGAGGTCGACGGCGACGATGTGACGTTCCCCCTCCGTGAGCACGAGGAGGCGGGGGAGCCCGGCGGTGTTCACGACCGCGCCGGCACACGGGCCGGAGATGCGCGGCGCGATCCACGTGCGAAGGCCGATGTCGCCCGTGGCGAGGTCATGGAGCGCGATGGAGCCGTCGGGCGCGATCCGCGCGATCCCCGACGGGGTCACGACGCTCGCTCCGCGCGGCGTACGCTTCTGCCACACGAGCTCGCCCGTCGTGCGGTCGAGACAGAAGAGCTCCGTCGCGCCGCCGATGACGATGCGGTCGCCGCAGAGGAACGTGGAGCGGAGGTCGATGCCGGGAACGAGCGCGCGCCAGCGCTGCTGGTAGCGGAGTCGCGTTCCGGCGAGGCTGCCGGCCTCACCCTCGCTCTTCGGGCGGACCTGCTGCGCGAACGCGCGGTACGACTCGGGCGCGTGGTTGATGCGGGCATCCCGACGACGGACCTCGCGGAACGCGTCGCCGAGCGCGCGCAGATCACGACGGAACGCGGCGAGGCGGAGGTTGCCGGCCTGGGTGCGGTCGCGGCGGACCAGCGCGCGGACGAAGGCGCGTCCGAAGGAGAGCGTCGCCTCGACGACGTCGAAGAGCGGCAGCTCCGGGAAGGTCGAGACCATGCGCTCGCGGCCGGCGCTCTCCGCGGCGGCGATCGTGAGGGCGGCGGGCGCGGCATCGCTCGTCTGGACGCGCAGGCCGATCATCACGCCGCCGGCGTCGCGACGCGCGAACGAAGGCTGCGCCCGCTCCCACGAGTCGATCGCGGCGCGGACGAGCTCGAGCATCCGCTCGGCGAAGAGGAACGGGAAGGCCTGCCCGAGATCGACCGAGCGACCGCGGATCTCCGCCCGCATGCGCCCTCGCACGAGGAGCGCGTGCAGGTCGGCGCGCTCGACGTTCGCGTCGGCGCTCGAGGAGAGCTCCAGGTCGTCGTCCTCGCCGTCGGGCGCGGCTCGCATCGGACCCGGGCGCATCGCGAACTCGGTCGAGAACGCGATCGGCGCGTCACGATCGATCTCGACCGCCACGGTCTGCGCCTCGGGGAGGGGAACATCGAACACGGGCGCGCCGTCGCGCGAGCCCTGGAGCGCCTTCCGCGCCTCGCGGAGGTCGAGCGCGAGCGCGCCGTCCTCGCTGCGGGCGAGGCGCGCGTCGATCGCCTCGAGGGTGCTGTCGAGCATCTCCCCGAAGTCGACGAGCCGGTCGTAGACGACCACGGTGGGGTCGGCGCCGCCGCGATAGACGCTGAGCGTGGCGTGGACGCCGAGGCGCTCGACGCAGAGCTCCCAGGCGTCCTCGTAGAAGCGGACGATGCGCTTGCCGCGGGGCACGCGGACGAGGTCGGACATCGCCCAGGCGAGGTCCCGCAGCACGCAGCTCGCGTGACGCTCCGGGACGCGGGCGGTGACGTTGGCGCCGTGGACGAACAAGTCGAGGACCTCGCTGGGCCGCGGCCGCGCCTCAGAACGGGGGGCAGGCTCGCGGAGGAGCTTGCCTGTCCCGTCGTGGGCGGCCTGGGTGCGGGGCTCGGGCTCGACGAAGATCTCGAAGCTTCGCATGGGCGAGGGAGGTCTGCCTGTTCGCGGGGGTTCGCCGCGCCGGAACGTGCGCGCGGACAGCACGAATCCTAGGAACGTCGGCGTCGTCACACGTAGTTTTCGGCGTGTGATGCAGGAGAGTGGACACGGGGGTGGGCGCTTGGTACGCGCGCCGGCATGAGCGACGTGAGCCGGCCGCGCACGTCGCAGCTCGTCTGGGCCGCGTTCGGCGCGGCCGCGGCCCTCGCGCCGGGGCTCGCCATGTGGGGCTTCACCGTCGACGATGCGCTCATCGCCGTGCGCTATGCCGGGAGCCTCGCGAGCGGGGCGGGGTACCGCTTCGACGTGGCGGCGCCGGTGACCGACGGGGTGACGCCTCTGCCGTGGGCGCCGATCCTCGCCGCGCTCGCAGCCGGACCGATCGACCCGCTCGTCCTCCTCACGCGCGCGAAGGTGCTCGGCCTCGGCGCGTGGACGGGGGCCTCGGCGCTCCTCGCTCTTCGTGCCGCCGAGGCGGCGCCGTCTCGCTCCCGCCTCCGCGTGGCGCTCGCGGTGCTCGCGCTCGCGTTCCCGATCTCCGCGTGGGCGGCGAGCGGGATGGAGACGGGGCTCGCGACGTGCCTCGCGACGCTCGCCGCTTGCTCGCTCGCGCGCCCGCCGCGCGCGGCGATCTTGGCCGGGCTCGCGGCGAGCCTTCGCCCGGAGCTCCTCCCTTGGTCGGTCGTGGTCTCCGCCGGCGCCGCGATCACGGCGTCCCGCACGTCGGCCGCGGGGTGGTCATCGCCGCGGGCTCTCCGCCCGGTGGTGCTCGCGGCGTCGGCCGGGGCGGGTCCCTTCTTCGCCTGTGTCGCGATACGGCTCGCGGTCTTCGGGCGACCGGCGCCGCTCGCGGTCCTCGCCAAGCCGAGCGATCTCGACCACGGCGCCACGTACGCGGCGGCGGCAGCGGTCGTCGTGCTCGTGCCGCTCCTCGCGTGCGCCCCGATCCGGATCGCGCGAGGCAGCGGTCGAGCGCGCGTGCTCGCGCTGGCCTTCGCCGCGCACGTCGTCGCGGTCGCCCTCGCCGGCGGCGACTGGATGCCGTATGCGCGGCTCCTCGTCCCCGTCACGCCGTCGCTCGTGCTCGTGGCGGTGGACGTCGCGGGAGGCGCCGCCTTCGCCGTGCGCGCCGCCGTCGCGGTCGCGCTCGGCGGCCTGCTCGCCGTGCGCGCCGCTCCCGCCGGTCGCCGGGTCACGCGCGATCGAGCCGATCTCGTGCTCGCCGCGCGCCCGTTGCTCGCCGAAGCGAGGGTCATCGCCGGTCTCGACG
>JALHPN010000220.1 GCA_022842465.1 Polyangiaceae bacterium
CGGCCGCTCGCGGACCGTCGCCGCCGGCGCGCCCGGCGACGGGTCCGGCGCCTCCGGCGACTCGCCGACGTGCTGCGCGCGCCCCGGCTTCGGGTAGTTCTCGAGCTTGTCGGTGCCGTCGTCCACGCGCGAGCCGTCGATCCACACGGCGAACTTGGGGTTGAGCTGTGGCCCGGCGTCCTCGCAGAGGCCGTCCTTGCACACCTTGGCGTAGCAGTTCCCGTTGCCCGGCGCCGGCGGGAGCTCGAAGGCCGTGTACCAGCTCCTCCCCTTCGGCGCGCGGAAGATGGCCATGACGACGACGAAGAGGGCCTTCGAGTCGCGCTCGAAGCGCACGTCGGTGCGGGAGTCCGGGTAGACGGGGAACTCCTGCACCTTGAGCAGGTCCTCGCCGAGC
Organism: Polyangiaceae bacterium; assembly: GCA_022842465.1. Classification (GTDB taxonomy): domain Bacteria; phylum Myxococcota_A; class Polyangia; order Polyangiales; family Polyangiaceae; genus Labilithrix. The sequence goes on from JALHPN010000220.1 coordinate 398, forward strand.
GCCTTCTTGTCGTCTTTCCACATCTCGTGGAAGTCCGCGTGGTTCAGGCGCGTGTCGCTCGCGAGCTGGTAGACGCGCACCTGGACGGGGCGAGCGTCACCGCGCTCGGTCACGTTGATGCGCGGCGACGCGAGGATCGTCATGTCGACGATCTGGAGCTTGCAGGTGTCGGGCTCCTTGATGGGCACGATCGTGTTGCCGCACGCGAGGAAGAGGGCCATGACCACGAGGTTCAGCGCGAGGAGCACGAGGCCCCTCGCGCCGGCGCGGCTCACGAAGACCTCCGCTCGCAGACGATGTCCGACGTCGCGTCGACGAAGAGCCTCAGGCTCGCCCCCTCCTCGCCGTCGGCGAGGAGCTTCAAGATCTCCGTGGAGACGCGCGGCAGCACGGTGTTCCGGAGGATGTGGTCGATGTTGCGCGCGCCCGAGTCCACCTCGCGGCAGCGGTCGGCGATGGTCTGGATCACGGCGTCCTCGACCTCGAGCACGACGCCGTGGCCGTCCTTCGCGCGCTGCACGATGCCGGAGACCTTCATCCGCGTGATCCCGGCGAGCGCCTCGGGCTGGATGGGGACGTACGGGACGACCGTGAAGCGCGCGAGCAGCGCGGGCTTGAAGTGCGCCGAGAGCACCGGCTTCACGAGCTGCACGAGGTCGTCCATCGGAGGCACCGGCTCGCCGGGCATCGCCGCCTTCGTGATGAGGTCGGTCGCGAGGTTCGAGGTCATGATGATGACCGTGTTCTTGAAGTCGATCACCCGGCCTTCGCCGTCGGCGAGCATGCCCTTGTCGAACACCTGGTAGAAGAGGTTCAGGACCTCGCGGTCCGCCTTCTCGACCTCGTCGAGCAGCACGACGGAGTAGGGCCGCTGCCTCACGGCTTCGGTGAGCACGCCTCCCTCGCCGTAGCCGACGTACCCGGGCGGCGAGCCGATGAGCTTCGCCACCGTGTGCTTCTCCTGGAACTCGCTCATGTTGATGGTGACGAGGAAGCGCTCGCCGCCGAAGAGCAGATCCGCCAGCCCGAGCGCCGTCTCCGTCTTGCCCACGCCCGAGGGACCGACGAGGAGGAAGACACCCATCGGCTGCTGCGGGGGCTTCAAGCCGGCTCGCGCCGCGCGGAGCTCCTTCGCGATCGCCGCGAGCGCGTGGTCCTGTCCCTTGACGCGCGTACCGAGTCGCTCCTCGGTCCGGAGGATGCCCTCGATGTCGTCCTTGACCATCTTTCCGACGGGGATGCCCGTCCAGTCGGAGATGATGGCGGCCGTGATCGACTCGTCGACGTCCGCGTGGACGAGGAGGTCCTCCTTCGGGATCTCCCGGAGCGCCGCGAGCTGCGTCGAGAGCGCGACGCGCGCCGCCACGGCGTCGTCCTTCTTCCCAGCGTCCTCCGCCTCCTTGACCGCCGTGCGGTGCTCGTCGATCTTCTCGACGATCGCGCGCTGCGCGGCCGCCTTCTCCTCGAGCGAGGCGAGCTTGCCGTCGATCTCGTCGCGCTTCTCCTCGGCCGCCGTCTTCGCGTGGGCGTCGACGGGCAGGCCCGCCGCGTCATCGCGCTCGTAGGCCGACAGCTCGCGGAGAACGCCCGCCTTCGCCGCCTGCAGGTCCTCGATCACGGCAGGGACGCTCGCGCGGACGACGCGGACCCGAGCCGCCGCCGTGTCGAGCAGGTCGACGGCCTTGTCCGGCAGCTGCCTTCCCGAGATGTAGCGGCTCGAGAGGTTCACCGCGGAGACGACGGCCTGGTCCTGGATCACGACCCCGTGCGACGCCGCGAACTTCTCGGCGACGCCGCGCATCATCAGGATCGCCTTCTCGGGCGAGGGCTCGTCGACCTTCACGGGCTGGAAGCGGCGCTCGAGCGCGGCGTCCTTTTCGAAGTATTTCTTGAACTCCGCCCACGTCGTGGCCGCGATCGTCCGGAGCTCGCCGCGCGCGAGGGCGGGCTTCAGGAGGTTCGCGGCGTCGCTGCCGCCCTGCTGCCCGCCGGCCCCGATGATGGTGTGGGCCTCGTCGATGAAGAGCACGATGGGCTTCGGCGAGGACTTCACCTCCTCGATGACGCCCTTGAGGCGGTTCTCGAACTCGCCTTTGACGCCGGCGCCGGCCTGGAGGGCGCCGAGATCGAGCGCGAGCACGTGCACCTGCTTCAGCTGTTCGGGGACGGTGCCCTCCGCGATGCGGATGGCGAGCCCCTCGACGAGCGCCGTCTTCCCGACGCCGGCCTCGCCGACGATGATCGGGTTGTTCTTCCGCCGGCGCGAGAGGATGTCGACGACCTGGCGCACCTCGGACTCGCGCCCGAAGACCGGATCGAGCTCGCCACGCCGCGCGCGCTCGGTGAGGTCGCTCGTGAAGCGCGCGAGCGGGCCGTCCGCCTGCCCGAGCGAGGTGCCGCGCGACGCGTCTCCGGCCTTCGCGCCGCCGCTCGCGACCGAGGAGCCCTCGCCGATCTTCGTCGCGACCTTCGCCTCGGCGCTCGTGGCGCAGATGATCTGGAGATCACGGCGGAGCTCGTCGCGCGAGATCTGCCCGAGGAACGGGAGGTCGGAGGCGGTGTAGCGCGAGGGCGCGAGGGCGACGCGCGCGAGCAGCGCACCCGAGCGGACCTTCGACTCGTCGAGCTCCGCCGAGGAGAAGACCCACGCATCCTGGACACACTCGAAGAGCAGCGCGCTGAAGACGGGCTTGCCGGGGTTGCCGCTCCGCAGGTCGGACACGACGTGCTGGAGGGCGCGCTTCACCGTCCCGAGATCCACGCCGTAGTGGGCGAGCGCCTTCACGAGATCGCTCTCCGCGTCGTCCGCGAGGGAGAGGAGCACGTGCTCGACGGTGACCTCGTAGTGACGATTGCCGATGCACGCGCTCACGGCGCGCTCGAGCGCCTTCGTGCACGTGGCATTGAGCTTCAGGAGCAGCGAACGCGGTTCGACGACCAGCATGGAACTCAGTCCTTCTTCTTCGTGTCGCGCGGAAGGCTCTTCTTCTTCGCGCGGTTCGTGTCGAGCTTGTCGCCTTCGCGGGCGGCGCGCGGGAGCTCGTCGGTGCCCCAGTCGAACGAGGGTCCCACGCGGTTCTCGAGGGCGTCGCGGTCGAGAGGGTCCAAGAGGCGCGGGAGCATCGCGCGGGCGCGCGAAAGGCCGCTGGCGGGGACGCGCACGGCCACGGGAGCAGCGCCGCTCCTCGGGGGGACACTGGCGCCGGCGAGCTCGGGGTTCAGCTCACGCAGCGTCTCCACGCTCGTCCCTGCCGCGCGCGCCAGCGTCGCCAGGCTCGTGTGGGGCGGGACCTCGAGCGAGGCGGCGGCGATCGCCGCGTCGGGCCTCACGTCGTCGAAGCCGAAGCGGTCGAGGTTTCGCAGGATCAACGCGACGGCCAGGATCTTGGGCACGTAGAGCTGGGTCTCGCGCGGCAGGGCGCCGGGCAGCGCGGAGAGCTCCCAGAAGTCCTCCGTGCCGAGCTCCTTCATCCGCGCGAGCATGCCCTGGTAGCCCATGTTGTACGCCGCGAACGCGAGGTCCCACGAGCCGAGACGCTCGTAGAGATCCTGGAGATGATGCGCGCCTGCGGCCGCAGACTTCTGCGCGGAACGACGCTCGTCGACGGCGCCTTCCACGGTGAGGCCGTACGCCTTCCCCGTCGACGGCATGAACTGGAAGAGGCCGACGGCGCCCGCCGACGAGACCGCCGTCGGGGAGTATCCGCTCTCCACGAAGACGAGCGCGTGGAGGTCCTGAGGGAGCTGACGGTCGCGGAGCGCCTCGCTGACGACGCCGCGATGACGGCCGCTCTTGCGAAGCCACCCCGTGAAGATCTTCCGGCCGCGCGCCGTCTCCGAGAAGAAGCGCACGTAGCGATGGAGGTCCTCGTCCGGCCGCACCGGCAGGTCCGGCATGCGGAGATCCTTCAGCCACTCGGTCGTGCGCTTCGTCTTCGTATCGCACCCCTCCGGCCCGCAGAGCCTGTCGGACAGCGCGTCGAACGGGTCCACGCCCGGAGCCGGGGCGTTCGGCGCGCCCGCGAGCGGGAAGAGCTCCCGTTCCGCGGCGCGGAGCGTCCGGAGCTCCGGCGACTCGGCGCCGTGCCGTCCCCCCAGCGCGGGCGTGAGCTCGGCGGGCCGCAGGGGTGTCGAGTCCGCGCTCTCCGCGCGCGGCGCGTCCGGATCCCGCGGCGAAGGCGAGCTGGGCGCCGCCGCGACCTCGGCCGTCGTCGCGCCGCCGGCCGAGGAGTCCTTCCCCGCGAAGCCGAACCCCGCGACGAGGCCCAACGAAACGAGGCCGAGCTCGAGCGCCTTCATCGGGTTCATGGACCACACAAAGGTCCCATGTTCGCGTCGCCGAGAGCAAAAAAACCGTGGTAGTGTCCAGCGAGGATGTCGCGCGGCGTTCGCATAGCCGTCTACAGGAGCGACAAGCGCACCTGGCAGACGCACGACTTCGCGCAGGTCCCGATCCGCATCGGCCGGAACAAGCTGAACGACCTGCAGCTCGAGGACGTCGGGGTCTCTCAGTTCCACGCGGTGCTCGAGCTGCAGGGGCACCAGCTCGTCGTCCGTGACGTCGGTAGCTTGAACGGCACCGTCGTGCAAGGCATCGGGCGGCTCCCGCCGAACACGCCGACGGGCATCGGCCACGGTCAGGGCGAGTTCGTCATCGTCGGCTTCTTCGTGCGCGTGCAGCTCGTCGAGCTCCCGGACGAGGAGCCGGTCGAGGATCCGAACCCGAGCGTCGCCGAGATGACGGTGCGGACGCCGAACGGCCTCGAGCACCGCCTCGAGCCGCTCTACAAGCAGTATCGGCACGCATGGTCCGAGCTCTTCGAGGCGCTGCAGGACTCGCTCGGCAGGGTCGACGACGAGCAGCGCATCGCGGTCTGCGAGCACCTCGCCACCAAGATGCCCGGGCTCAAGCAGGAGCCGGACTTCAACAACCTCCGCAACCCCATCCCCGTCGAGGAGGGGAGCATCGTCTCGGCGAAGAGCCCCGCGGCGAAGTCGGCCGTGGCGCTCCAGGCGCTCGGTCAGCTCGCGGCGTCCTACTTCCCGAACGGAACGCACACCCTCGATACGCCCGAGGACCTCGCGCTCTTCGTCCAGAACCTGCGCGAGACGCTGGACGTCTTCCTCCGCTGCTTTCTCCCGCTCCGGGAGGGTCTGCGCGCGCTGACGACGCAGCTCGAGCTCCCCTCGGGCCGGACGGACGGCTGGGCGCCTGTGCCCAACCGGGGCGCGCCGGGCGTCGAGAGCGCGATGACGCCGGAGGACCTCGCGGCGGCGCTCCTCGACTGGCGCCGGCCGAGGCGGCCCGAGCAGCGGCAGAGCATCGAGTGGGTGTTCGCCGATCTCATGATCCACCAGATGGCGATGGTCACGGGCGTCATGCAGGGCGTGAAGAGCTTGCTCACGGAGCTGTCTCCGCCCGCGATCGAGCGCGCGCTCGAGGACCCCCGGAAGAGCCCAGGCGGGCTCCAGATCGGGCCGTTCCGCTACAAGCAACTCTGGGAGCTCTACGCCGTCCGCCACGCCGATCTCGCGCAGGAGGACAAGGAAGCGTTCGCCGTCATCTTCGGCCCGGAGTTCGCCCGCGCGTACACCGGCCTCGCGAACGACACCGTGGCGGCTCGAACCATCGGAGACTACGCCTCGCTCACGGGCAGGACGCCGAGCCTCAGGCCGCCGAAGCCCTGAGCGCGTTTGTTGGCCGTTCCCGACGTGGATGGCACGCTCCCGTCGCGGGCATGCGTTCGAGGTCTCGACCGAGCCCGCCGTGGAGGAAGCAATGAGGTGGCGTCTCGCAGCATGCACACTCGTCCTTTCGTCGACGTGCTTCGTCGGCGAGGCCGGCGCGCAGGCTGTCAGCCCGGTTCCGGAGCGGAGCGTGCCGTGGCAGACCGTGACGGGTGTCACGATGGTCGCGGCCGGCGCGACGCAGCTGCTCATGCCTCGCGTCTTCTACTCGGACCCCGAGGTCACGGTCGGCTGGAAGGCGCGCTTCCACGTCTCGGTCCTCGCGCCGGTCATGACCATGGCGGCGGCCTCGATGCTGAACGAGCACGCCCTGAAGGATCTGTTCCGCGGCGAGCGACCGGGCTGCGACGAGACGAACGCGGGCCTCTCGCGGTGCGACTCGTACGGGACGCTCTCGACCCACTCGTTCGCCGCCTTCTCCGCGCTGGGGCACGGCGCAGGCGTCTTCGTCTTCGACACGTTCAAATGGTCGAACGGGCGCCTGAACCCGTGGAGCCTGATCGGCAACGTCGCGGCGCCGTTCGCCCTCGCCTTCACGACCGGCCTCGGACGAGGACTCGGGAACTGGGAGTCCACCGGGCAGATCCTCGGCGGCGGCCTCGCAGGGCTCGCGGCCGGCTTCCTCAGCGGCATGACCTACAGCCTCATGCAGCGCCCGGAGTGCGGGTACACGGGCTCGATGATCTGCTGGTGAGTCCTTGCGGGGCTCCGAAGAGCACGTGAGAATCGAGGGATGAACGAGGCCTCGAAGCGTTTCCGCGTGCTCGTGCTGGCGCCGCTCGAACCGGCGGCGCATCACGCGACCTCGGGCTCGCTCCCCGCGCGCACCGTACGACTCGACGGCGCAGGCGACCTCGATCGGCTGCTCGCGAACGTCGGGACGCGCGTAAAGGTGGACGTCCCCGATCCGCTCGGCGGCATCACGGACAAGCTCCGCGTCGACGTCGCGGTGAGCAGCGTGAAGAGCCTCCGGCCGGACGGGCTCCTCGCCGAGGTGTCGGCGCTGAAGGCGCTCTCGGCGGCGCGCACCGCGGCGATCGACCTCGTCCGGCGGCGCGCGTCGCGAGGCGACGCGTCCGCGGAGCTCGAGCGCGTCCTCGGACGCGCTGCGTGGGCCAAGTCGCTCGCCGAGGCGATGCCGTCCGGCCCTGCCCTCTCCGGCGGCCCGTCGCGCGCGTCGGCCGAGGCCTCGAGCGTCGACGCGCTCCTCTCGCAGGTCGAGGTCGCCCCGCCGGAGGATCTCGGCGCGCAGAAGCGCGCGATCTCGTCCTTGATCGCCGACGTGGCCCGCGGAAGCGTCGGCGGCGCGGGCGGCGCAGGCGGCGTCGTCGAGAAGATCGATCGCGCCTTCGCCGATCTGACGTACGCGATCCTCGGTCATCCCGAGATCATGCGGCTCGAACGCGCGATCCGAGGCCTCCGCTTCTTGGCCGCGAGCGCCGGGACGGGGGCGGAGATCGACGTGATCCCCTTCGCCCCGGGAGGCGCCGCCCTCGCCCTCGCGCACGCGGCCGACGAAGCGTCGCTCGGCGGCTTCTCGCCCGATCTGATCGTCTTCGACCTCGAGACCGACGCCGGGGCCGCGGATCTCGCGCTCGTGGACGCGGCCGGAGAGCTCGCCGCCGCGTGGCGCGCTCCGCTCGTCGTGAGCGGCGCTGCCTCGCTCCTCGAGCCCGACGAAGACCGCGACGTTCGCCTCGTGGCGCTCGGCGCCGAGGCGTGGGCCTCGTGGGTCACGATCGCCGCCAACGGCGCGCTCGTGCGCGGGCCGTACGAGACGGCGAGCGCGCGGGTGCGTGAGCTCGTCGTCGCGCAGCCTCCCCACGCGCCCGGATCTCGGGTCTTCGCCTCCGCGGCCTACGTGCTCGCGGCCCTCGCCGCGCGGAGCTACGGGACGTACGCGTGGGCGTCGGCGATCGCCTCTGCGGAGGACGGCGTCATGGGCGGCTTCGAGGTGCACGCCAAGGACGAGCGCTCGTCGGCGCTCGCGACGGAGAAGCTCGTCGGACCGGAGGCCGCCCAGAAGCACGCGCGACGCGGGCTCACCGTGCTCACGAGCGTGCCCAACCGGGACGGGGTCGCGTGCGTCGTCGCCCCCACGCTCGCGCGCGCGCACGGGGACGCGCCCTCCTTCGGCGATCAGCTCTTCGTCGCCCAGCTCGCGGGGATCGTCGCCCAGCTCGGCGAAGCCATCCCGCGCGACGCGGATCGGCGCGCGGCCTCGGAGACCGCGGCGCTCGTGCTCGCGGATCTCTTCCCGCAGCACGGCGCGCGCGCTCCGTCCGTGACGGCGACGATCGAGGACGGTGCGCTGGTCGTCACGGTCGTCCCCAAGCGCTTCGCGGGGACGACGCTCGGCGAGATCACGCTCGACGCGCCGCTCGGCAGCTGAAGGGCGCGCGGCGTCGCGCGACTCAGCCGCCGCTGCAGGTCTGGGTCGTCGCGATGGCGTTCTTCAGGCAGGTGCGCGAGGCGACGTCGCAGACCCCGATGGAACAGTCGGAGTCCTCGGAGCAGGAGGTCGTCGGGCGGAGACGGTCGACGCACGTCTTGCTCGACGGGTCGCACCGCAGGGAGGCCGCGCAGCCCGTGTTGTCGACGCACGCCTCCCCCGTCCCGACCTTGGGAGAGCAGACGCCCGTGACGCAGACGAGCCCGGGCTTGCACGTCTCGCCGGTGCACGTATCGCCCGCGTTCGCCCGCTCCTTGCACACCCCTTCGACGCGATCGCAGACGAGCTCGCCCGTCGCTTCGCAGAGCGCGGCGAGCGCCGGCGTGGAGCAGCGCGCGCCCGCCTCGACGGGCGGAAAGGCCACGCACTGCGGCGTCGACCGCGGGACGTCCAGGGGGCGGAGGCCCGGATTCGCGAGGAGCGCCGGGATGGAGAGGGGCAGGAGCCCTGCGTCGGGGTCCGTGAGCGGGAGCCCCTCGCACCCGACGGTCTGGCCCTCGATGGGCTTGCACTCCGCGCTGCTACGGCAGGCCTCTCCGATGTTCTTCTTCCCCTCGAACACCCTCTGACAGACCGTCCGCGCGTCGGAGATGCTCCCGGGGACGGGATCGCACGCGACGGTCTCTGCCCCGCTGACGGCGCGGATGCACTGGCCCGCGATCCGCTCGTCGTAGTTGTCGCCCTGGATCGGATCGGAGAGCCGCGCCTCGGCGACGGCGCGCGCCTTGGTCGTGCATCCGTCGAAGGTGAACGGGACGGCGTTCTCGGCGCAGCAGTGCGCGAGGCTCGTGCAGAGGGCCTGCGCGTACGCGGCCGCGAAGCGGCCACGCGGCATCGCATCTCCGCTCGGCTCGATCGGCGCGCCGCATCCCTCCAGGCTCGCGAGCACGGAGGAGAACGCCAGCGAGGACGCGACGACCCCGCGAAGAAGAGAGCCCATCGGGAGGAACGTTAGCCCGGGTCCGGGGCGACGGCCAAAGGGACGGCGAAGGGGCCCGCGGGGGCTCACGAGCCGACGGCCGGAAATTGGGGGCTCTGCGCGGCGCGTGATAGCCCACGGTGCATGGGTCGCGAGGTGGGCGCGCTTTCTTGGCTCTGTCGCTATGACGCGCTCCTGCGGGCGCGCGCAGAGGAGAGCAAGCGCGACGAGCTCGTGCGGCAGATCATGACGGCGAAGGCGTCGGAGGACATCCTGCCGCCTTCCTTCCAGCTCACGCGAGCGCCCGATCCGCTCGGAAGGCGCAAGCGAGCGGTGTTGCCCACTCTCGTCCCGCGCGAGGAGGCCCCGGAGATCGATCCCCCGTCGCGCAGGTTCGAGCCGAAGAGCTACGAACCGCTCGTGTTCGCTCGTGCGAACGTCGTCGTGCCGCGCGCGCGGCACACGGACGCGGAGCTCGACGCCCCCCCCTCGCTGCCCGAGCTCGCGAGCGCAGCCGAGAGCGCGTGGTCTTCGGCCCCGCCGCCCGCGCTCGTGGACGACGCCGCCACGGATCCGATGGCGGTGCCGCCGACGTTCACGCGTCCGCCGCCCCGCATCACGGTGCTCGGCGAGTCGTTCGACGAGACGACCGAGCCGCTCGACATGTCGTTCGCGCTCGAGGGAGAGATCACCATCGACCTCTCGCCGCTCGGCTTGTCGCCTCTCGGCGTATCGCCGAACGGCCACTCGCCCGTCGCGCGTTCGCAGCGCCTCGTGCTCTCTCCGCCCGCTCCGACGCTCGGGCCCCTCGAGCTGTCGCCGCCGCCTCTCGAGGCGTTCCGTCGCATGCCCATCGTGCGATCGAGCCGCCTGGAGCTCACGCCCCCTTCGATGCCCCCCGGCGTCGTGACGTCGAACCCGAGCGATCCGCGCGAGGCGCCGGCGCCGGTGCCGCCGCTCGTCGCCCGCGCCGAGCCCGTTCCGCTTCCCACGTTCGAGCTGAAGAACCCGTGGGCTGGCTACGACGCAGCGGCCGCCGCGCCGCCTCCGACGAGGCACCCTCTCCGCGAGAACGTCGCTCGCCTCCGGCCCATCCTCCGGACGCTCGGCCTGGTGCTCGCGGCGGCGACCGTCGGGATCTCCGTCCGCGGCGCGCTCGCGGTGCGCGGCGCGGCGAGCGATGCGCGCGTCATCGTCGCGAGAGAGCCCCCGGCGGCCGCAGAGCTTCCGCCGGCGGCGTCCCCGAACGCGGCGCCGTCCCCCGCGTCCCCCGACGGCGCGGCCAGCGCGACGAAGCTCCAGGGCACGCTCGAGATCACCGCTCCGCCGGACGTTCTCGTCGTCGTCGACGGCATCGAGCGCGGCCGCGGCCCGAAGCTGACCCTGCCGCTCGGCACGGGGTATCACATGGTCCGTGTCGGATCGGGCGCCGCTCAGCTCGTGCAGATCCGCGCGAAGCAGACCTCCACGATCGACGCCACGGGGAAGGCCGACGACGCTCACGCGCAGACGCGGTGACCGCGTGATGCGGCGGCGGGAGGCGAACGGCCTCCGGGCCTACGCCCCTTCATCGACGCGGAAGCTCCCGACGACGACTTCGTAAGGGCCGACCAAGAACGGCATCTCGTCGACGCGCTCCAGCTCCGAGATCGGCCGACCGCGAGCGATGACCTCGCCCCCCGCGGAGACGACGACGTTGCTGCGTCCCATCCGACCGACCACCGCGTGGACCGGCTCGATGCCGAGCAGCGTGACGTCGCAATCCTCCGTGGATCCGAGGACGAGGTGTTGAAACTTCCGTTCCGCCGTCGGCTGACGGAGCGACACGCGCCCTTCGAAGACCATCCGCTCCGTGCCCTTCTCGAGGATGGTAACGAAGAACGTGCTGTTCACTGGCCACGCCCCAATCCGGGAAGGAGACCTTCCCTCGCCCTGTAGCCAATCCACTCCGGAGCCCATGGTCCATCCCAGGATTGGGAGTCGAAGAGCTCGGTCCACGCCAGGGGCCGGTGCTCGTACGTCCCGTCGCGGCCGCGAACCGGCGTCACGTACTCCCCCATACCTTGGTAGAGCTCGGGAGCAGAGAGACCGCCGAACTTTCCTGGATTCACTTCCATCTCGCGAGCGATCGTCCACCACTGGACGCGGTGATGATCGACGCCGTGCACGCTGCCCTCGAAGGCGTAGTCGCGGAACGGAGCCCCGCGCGCCAGCAGCTCGCCGAACTGTTCGTCCGTCACCCCTTCGCGGAGCTCGGTCGGTGGTGGGAAGCCGTGCCTCTTCTCCATGTCACGCAACACCGCGTCGATGGGGTCGGCGTCGCCGAACTTTCGCGCGCCTTCGACACGCGACTCGAATTCCTGCAGACGAGCCACGAATCGATCCCGATCGCCGAGGAGATCGGCGATATCGCGGTACCCCTGCTGGTGAGCTTCCGGGATCGAGGCGGGCACCTCGCGACGTCCGGAAGGGTTGGTCCCTTCCTGTGCAAGGGTCGCCTGGCGCAGGGCGAGGTCACGATCGACGGCCGGCCCGGGCTCTTCCCTCACGTCGAGCTTCGCGCCTAGCTTCGCCGCGTCCGCCTGTTGCCGAGGCGTCGGGCTCCAGTCGTCCGGGAGGACTTTGCCCTTCGGCGGGCCGCCCGTGAAGAACTGCTTGAGGCGCGCGAACATGCCCGGCGGCTCTGCCGGCGGCTTCGCAGGCAGCGTCACCAGCGGCGTCGGCGGTGCGCCGTTCAGCGGCCCGATCTTCGGCTTGGGCGCCATGGGCGGCTCCGGCGCGTCGGCCTTCGGGCTGCCGAGCTGCTCGACCGTCGCGGAGCTCGCCCGGAACGTGAGGCCTGGGTCGCCGAGGGTGCCACTCGGCCCGGCCCCGGCCGCCGCCGACGAGGCGCACACCACGCAATTTCCCGTGCCGGTTCCGCCCCCCGCTGCCCCCGCCACGGTCGCGACGCCCGCGCCGGTTCCGGATGTCTCGCCTTTGCCTCCGAGCTTCAATTGCTCGACGAGCTGCTGGTGCTGCTGGGCGACACCGGGCGCGTTGTTCGGCCGGAAGAGCGCGTGGTTGATGGTCCCGTCCGGCTCTCGGATGAACTCGAAGAACCCTTCCCTCGGTGTTCCCGGCTCGCCACGCATCGCGAAGGTGGTCGGCATTCTGAGCCTCACCACCTCGACGCCGTCGGCGCCCACGATCCGATCGACGACCGCGGCTCCGTCGAGATGTCCCCCCTCCGCCATCGCGGCGATCTCGCGGTGCGGAAGGGCGTGCTGGTCCCGTCCCAAGTCGCTGATTCGATACTGCCCGGGCTCGCGTGACAGCGCCCGCGCGTCGCCGGCCATGGCCTCGTAGTTTCCCCCAGGGGACCCGTCCGCGTTGCGCGGCACGGAATAGCCCTTGTCGACCTTCGTCGTGAAGGTCGCGTCCCGGAAGAAGTCTCGCGGGGTGGTGGGCAGCGCGCCTCCCGCCGAGGCCCCTTGCCCGACGGCTCCGTCGTCGCCGAGTCTGAACACGGAGGCGACTTGTTCGAACAGCCAAGGCTTCTTCGCGGGCGCCGGCGCGGGCGCGGTCCCCGGCGGCCCTCCCTCCCGTTCGGTGATCAAGCCCTCGAGGAGCTCTTTTCGGCTCTCCCCGCGCGTCTGCCCTGCCGGCGGTACGTACGGATCGTTCGCGGGGTAGAAGCCTTGCCACCGCCCCATGGGCGTCTCGTTCTTGCCGCCACGGATCAACGTCGGCGCTTCGTTGATGTTCGCCGCTCGCGCCTTCGGAATCCCGTCCACGACGACACCCGTGCTGGCGAGGACGGGCCTGCCCGTGAGATTCGACAGCTCCTGGGCGAGGGAACCAGGGCCTCCCACGCCCCCCTCGCAGGCCGTCAGCATGATCGGGCCGTCCGGCGCGCCGTGCTGCTTGATGAGCTGAGCGAGCTCTCCGGGCGTCACGTTTCGATAGATCGGCTTTCCGTCCGCTCCCACCCCGGTCGTGGTGGCAAACGTGTGGTTCTTGGAGTCGCCGTGAATCTGCACCTCGGTCCAGCCATCGCGCAGATGGAAGTACTTGTTCTTGTCTCGCAGGGACGCGTCGACGTGCGGGCTCTGCACGGTCGGGCTGTTCGGGTCCCCCGTTTCCTTCGCGAGCCCCAGAAACTCTCGACCTTGGGGCATCCGCCCCCGGTCGCGCATGAAGCGCTCCATCTCCGCTTCGTGCACGAGCTTGGAGAGGTGCTGCGCCTGACTGCGCCGGAGCTGCTCCTCCACCGAGTTGAGCATCGTCTTGTCCACATCGGTGAGACGTGCGCTCTCGATGATGTCGGCCTCGGAGATGTAGCGGCTCCCGTAGGGATCGTCGCCGCTCCCTCTGAAGTCGCGCTCGCTCCGCGAGGTCCACGCGCTCTTGTCGCCTGCGCGGGAGCCCGCGCTGAGCGCCTCCGCGGGGCTCGACGGAAGTGCGCCCTTCGCGCCGCCGCCCGTCCCGCAGCTCGCGCAGTCGGAGCCCGGGCCGTTGCCTCCGGTCGCGGCCCTTCCGCCCGCGCCCATCGTGACCTCGCCGCCCACCTGCCCGCGTCCGCCGAGGACGAGCGGCGTCTCGGCGCTGGCTGCGGCGGCACGCGGCGACCGCCCGACGTCGAACGGCGCCATGGGCGCGTCGCGCCAGTCGTGCGGCGGCGAACCGACCTCGCCGAAGCCGCGCTTCGAGAGGGCTCGGTAGAGCGGGGAGGCCTGGATGCCCGCAGCGTAGTCGCCCCCCGCGGCTTCCGAGGCGCGGTAGAACGCTGCGCCGTTGTCCTCCGTCAGGACAGCCTTCACGCGTGCGATGTTCGGGTTCGCCCCCACGAGCTCGTCGACCAAGTGCGAGCCCAGGCCGGACGTGCGCTCCCCGTCCACGACGCGCGAACGCATGCTCGGGTCCACGACCATGTGGCCGATGCTGGCCGTCGTGCCGTCTGGCGACAGGGAGTAGGGCAGCGAGCCTAGACGCTCGCCGTTCGGCCCGTAGGCATCGATCGACCGGAACGCGCCACCGTCGTCACGGTTGTAGATGCGGCCGGTCGTTCCGTCGGGGAGCTGGACGTCGCGGCCACCCGTGCCGGGCGCGGCGCGCGGCCCCCCCAGCATGTCGTCCACGGTCGTCCTGCGCGGTCCGCCGGGATCGCCCGCGATCGGGCGTCCGCCGGAGTCCTCGCGCCACATCCGACGTCGGAGGTACTCGTTGTAGTCGCGCTCGCCGCCCGGGATTTGATCGAGCTGGTCGAAGAGCTCGTTGCGGGGCAGCTGCGTGAGGCCTTCGAACCGTCGGTCGTCGGCGAAGACCTTGAGCTCCGGGTGCTGCGCCTGGAGCGCGGCGAACCCCGCGGGATCGGAGCGCTGCATGGCCTCGAGGTCGGCCGACGTTCGGCCCGGGAAGGTCTCGCGCACCCACGCGTCTTCGCGGGCGGCACGGGCGATGTTCGGCGCCGGAGCGTCCGCTCGTGGCGGCGCGATGCCGGAGAAGTCGAAATCGTCCGGGATGATCGGGCGAGCACCCCCTTCCGGACCGGCGTTGCCGCCGGCCGTGGGGCCCGCGGGCGGGGCGAGGTCCGCAAAGGCATGGTCGAAGTAGGCGTTCTGGTAGGACGCCTCGTCCGGGAAGTCCTCGCGTCGCGGCTCGGGCCCGCGCTGCGGGCGCGTCGGCTCGGCGCTTCCGCCGAGGGTGCCGACTTCGACGTCCGTGCCGTGGGCCGGCGAAGTGGCTCCCCCGTCTCCTCCGCGACTCGGCGACGGAGATCCCGAAGGGGCAGCATCAGGCGCTGGATCTCGACCGAAGATCGCGTCGGACCACCTCCCGCTGCGCGCGTCGGCGACGCCGTCGCTCACACCTTGGGCGTGCTCGCGCGCCTGATCCACCTGGCGAGACCGCGGCGATGGCCCCGTCTTGATGCCCCACGCCGTGGGCAAGCCGAACATCGTGCTCTGCACGACGATGTCGGCGAGCTCAGGGTCCATGCCCGTGCCCGAGATGAGCTGCTCCGTCGCCCACTCGCCGCCATATGTCTGCGCCCCGTACATGCTCGCCGCCGTGAACAGCTCGGTGCCGCCTTCGCGCCCGCCCGCGATCCAAGCCTGCGCGCGCGGTGAGTTCGCGACGGCGCTGCGCGCGGCCTGCTCGGCGCCGGCAATCGCCCGGCCAGCGCCGGTCTGACCGATCTTCTCCGCCGCCACGCGGACCGGCGCATACGCCGCGCGGCCCGCCGC
>JALHPN010000221.1 GCA_022842465.1 Polyangiaceae bacterium
GGCGCCGCGCTCGGCTCCGCGCTGGCCGCCGGCGTCCTCGTCGAAGCGAGCGCGGACGGGGGCGTCGCGCTCGTCACGGTCGCGGCCGCCGCGGACGACGCGCTCGAGGGCGTCGACTCCGCGACCGCGCGCGCGTCGGGATTCGGACGCTGCTGACGGACGACGACGAAGCCTGCTCCGCCGAGGAGCACGATGCCGAGCACGACCGTTCCGGCGGCGCGGGCGGCGCTCCCGCGAGTCGGCTTCACGAGACCCGCGAGGACGGGCCCCGGCGGAAGGCTTCGCGGCGAGCGCGTCTGCACGGTCTCCGCCGACGACGAAGCGAGGGGAGGCAGCGAGCCGAAGCCCGCGGAAGGCTGGGAGGGCAGCGGCGCCCTCGGCGGCGGCGACGACGCCGCGTCGGGAGGCGCGGAAGCGCGCTGTCCCGACGGCCCTTGCGGCGGCGACGACGCGTACTGCCGTGCGAGCTCCGGCGGTACGCTCGCGGACTTCATGGTCGCGAGCGGAGGCGCGACGGCGGCCGCCATGGGCTGGGTCATCTGGTGAACGCCCGGCGCCGGGGGCAGGTCGCTCGTGGAAGGAGGCGTGCCGGCCGCGGGCCGCGGCGCGCCGATCGGAGACCCGAACGGCATGGTCTGCGTCGACTCGCTCGCCCCGCGACGATTCAACGGACGCGTGGGCTCGACCGGCGTGTCGGGGCGTCCGATCCCGACCGCGGTCGTGCGGACGGGGTCCTGGTCGACCTGGGACGCGGCGCGGATCTGAGGCTCCGTGCTCATCCGGATCTGCGGGTCGGTCCCGTCGTCGTCCGTCTCCTTGGCTCGACGAAGGGAGAAGACCGGATCGGAGAGCACGCCGCTCGGCTCCGCGACCGAGGCGGCGACCGGCGCCGCCCGTGTGGCGGGGATCTCCGTGGTCTCGTCGTCGACGACGTCGCCGCGCGGCGAGATCGACGGCGCGCTCGTGATGACGTCCCGCTCCTCGTCCGAGTACGCCCGCGCGAGGGTGGGCTCGTCCTCTTCGCTCCGGCCGCCCTCGTCCTCTTCGTCCAGCGGGAGGCCGCGGACGGTGGGCTCCTCGTGGTAGTAGCCCGTCCGCGTCGTGCTCGGGGGACCAGGGTAGAGGGACGACGGCCGACGATGGATCTCGCCTTCGTTCGCGGAGTCGAGCGCGAAGGCGTCGAGCGAGCGACGCGCCCAGCGGAGCGCCTCGCGCATCGCGAGGGCGTCGGGCCAGCGGTCCTTCTTCTCGAACGCGAGCGCGCGGTCGACGACGGCGGCGACGCCGCGCGGGACGAACGGCGCGACCTCCTGGAGCTTGCGCGCCTGCGTGCGCGCGGTCGCGATGAGGCGCGCCTTCGCGTCTCCTCCCGCGTGGACCGTCTGCCCGGCGATGACGATGAACATCGTCGCGCCGAACGCCCAGAGATCGCTCTGCGCATCGACCGACTCGCGCTTCCCGAGCGCCTGCTCCGGCGGCATGAACGCGGGCGTCCCGACCACCATGCCCGCGGCCGTCATGTCGCTCGAGCTCTGTCCGTCGTCCCATCGTGCGACGCCGAAGTCGAGCAGCTTCACCTCGCCGGCGAACGTGATGAACACGTTGTCCGGCTTCATGTCGCGGTGGAGGATCTTGTGCTGATGCGCGGCGGCGAGGATCTCGAGGACGGTGTCCGCGACGGTGAGCACGAAGGGGAGCGGCAGCTTCCCGCCCATCCGCAGGCGCCGCTGCTCGAGCGTCTCGCCCTCGAGGAGCTCCATGACGATGAAGGCAGAGCCGTCCTCCGTCTCGTCGTCGTCGATGGCGCGCGGCACGCCTGGGTGCGCGATCGTGTTCGCGAAGTAGCCCTCGCGACGGAACCGCTCGCGCATCCCCGGGTCACGGGCGAGGTGAGGGTGGAGCACCTTCAGCGCGACGCGGCTCGCGTTGCGGTGGGTCGCCGAATACACGCAGGCCATCGAGCCGGTCGCGAGGAGGCTCTCGATCCGATACTTGCCCCGGATCGTCGTGCCGATCCGAGCGCGTGCTCGCTGTTCCGCAGCCTCCGCCACGTCCGCTCCTCGACGAACGAGCGTACCATGGGCCCGTCCCATGCGCCTCCACGTCATCGACGGAACCTTCGAGCTTTTCCGTGCCCATTTCGCCCCTCGACCCGGAAAGGCCGCGACGATCGAGGGCAAGCGAGTGGACGTGAAGGCGACCGTGGGGGTGATGGGATCGCTCCTCCATCTCTTGACGGATGCCTCGGAAGGCGCCACACACCTCGCGGTCGCGTTCGACAACCCGATCCGTTCCTTCCGCAACGACCTCTTCACTGGCTACAAGTCGGACGAAGGGGTGCCGCCCGAGCTCCGCGCCCAGTTCGGGATCGTGGAGGAGGCGACGCGGGCGCTCGGCGTCGTCGTCTGGTCGATGGACCGGTGGGAGGCCGACGACGCGATGGCCAGCGCAGTCGCGCTCTACGGCGCGCAGGTCGATCAGGTCCGCATCTTGTCTCCCGACAAGGATCTCGGTCAGTGCCTCGAAGGCGATCGCGTCGTGCAGGTGGACCGCATGAGGCGGAAGGTGATCGACGAAGCGTCGATGCGAGCCGCGCGTGGCGTCGCGCCCGCGAGCATCCCCGATCTCCTCGCGCTGACGGGGGACGCGGCGGACGGGGTGCCGGGCCTCCCCGGCTGGGGCGCCAAGTCGGCCGCTGCCGTGCTCGCGCGCTGGGGCACCATCGAGGCGATCCCCGACGACGAGCGCGCCTGGGACCTGAAGGTCACCGGCGCGCCTCGGCTCGCCGCCACCCTGCGCGCGCGCCGCGCCGACGCCCTCCTCTACAAGAAGCTCACGACCCTGGTGCGCGACGTCCCGCTCGCCGAGTCGTTCGACGATCTCGCGTTCCGGGGTGTCCCGAGGGCGACGTTCGAGCAGATCTGTGACTTCCTCGGCGCGCGGGACCTGCGCGCGCGGCCGACGCGCTGGCGCGACGCGTGAGCGTCCGCGCGCGGAATCAGATCACAGCGTGACGCCGAACACGTCGCGGAAGCGCTGGTAGGGCTCCTTGTTCGGGTCGACGTCGGCGAGGCCCATCCGGAGCGACACCGTCTCGGCGTCGCCCCAGGGCCACCAGAGGCCGAAGACGAGGAGGCCGGTCACGGGGCCGGTCGAGAGCACCAGCTGTCCCTGACGGACGCCCCCGCAGCGCTCGACCACGTCGCGGAGCGGCTGCGGCCCCCGAACGATCGTCGTGGACGTCCACTCGTTCTGGAGCGCGATCTGCGTCGCAGTCCGCGCCTGCGGCTCCTGCTCGGTCGTGAACGACGAGGTGACGCAGAGCAGGCGCGAATCCCAGCTCCAGCCGCGCGTCGGCCACGCCGCCTTCATGCGCCCGAGCGTCTCGAACACGGGCTGCCACGCGTCGTTCCAACCGCGGATGCTCATGAGGGCGAGTCTATCAACGGCGCGCGGGATTTCGCCAGACGATCCGCGGGCCCGGGGCGTGCGAGAATGGGGCGTGGCCGTCGCGCGTCTCCTCCGCCCGGCGCCGTCCTCCTTCCTGGACGCGCACACACGACGCCCTGCGTACGGGGCGTACGTGGGACGGCTCCCCGCGCTCGGGAGCCTCTGCGGGAGCCTCGCCGACGACCTCGTCCGCCGGAAGCGGTGGGTCTGGGCCTGTCTCTCGGCCGAGGACGTCTTCCTCGCCTTCGCGGTCGTCCGTACGGGATACGCGGCGAGCGCGTTCGTCTCGGTCCTCGACACCCGACGATTCCAGCTGGAGGACTGCGCGTGGACGGGACCGCCGCTGCTCGGCCGCGTGACCGACGACGTGCATGCGGCAGGCCTCGTCGCGCGCTTCGCGGCCCCGCGCGTGTGCCTCGAGGTCTCGCGCGCACGAAAGGAGGGCGGGCTCGACGTGAGGCTCCGGTCGAAGCGCCTCGCCCTCGAGGTCGACGCCGTGATGCTGGAGGCGGACGCTCCGCCTCCGCTCGCCGTGATCGCCGACCTGGGGAGCGGTGACGTCGACGCCACGGAGAAGCGCGCGCTCATGACGCTGCGGGGCCACGCCCGGGTGGGCCACCGACGGATCATGCTCGACGGGGGACGCGGCGGCTACGACTACACCCAGGGCCTCCTCCCGCGGCGCACCCGCTGGCGCTGGGCGTACGGCGTCGGCACGACCAGCCGCGGCGATCCCATCGCCTGGAACCTCACCGCCGGCTTCGTCGGCGAGGCTGAGTGCGCGGTCTTCGACCGAGGCGGCGTGCACGGGGTAGCCGAGCCGGTCATCGCCTACGACGAGGCGCGTCCCGATGGTCCGTGGTCGGTCCGCGGCTCGGGCATCGACCTCACGTTCCGCGTCGCGGGCGTCCACGCCGAGCGTCGGCGTCTCGGTCTCCTCCGCACGGACTTCCTCCAGCCCGCGGGCACGTTCGACGGCACCGTCGAGGTCGGCGGGCGCGTGCACGTCGTGCGTGATCTCCCGGGCGTGGTCGAGGATCAGGACGTCCTCTGGTGAAAGCGCGGTAGAGTCCTGGGCCTTCGATGACCGAGCCCGAAGCCCCTCGTGAGCTTCCGCGCGTCCTCACGCTGAAGGACGCGACGATGCTCGTCGTCTCGTCGGTCATCGGCGTCGGCATCTTCTTCACGCCGGGTGGCGTCGCGAAGCTCCTGCCGAGCCCCGGGTGGTTCTTCGCGGCGTGGGCGGTGGGCGGCGCGCTCGCCCTCGCGGGAGCGCTCGCGAACGCGGAGCTCGGAGCGATGTTCCCGCGCGCCGGCGGCAACTACGTGTACCTCCGCGCGGCCTACCACCCGATGGCCGGCTTCATGGTCGGTTGGCTCTCGTTCTTCGCGATCTTCACGGGGACCGTGGCGACGCTCGCGCTCGGCGTGTCGCGCTCGCTCGCGTCGTTCTTCCCGCTCGATCGGCCGACGCAGCTGCTCATCGCGATCGGGGTCATCGCGCTCTCGACGCTCGTCAACGCGTGGGAGACGCGAGCGGGGGCGGCCCTGAACACGTCGACGGGCTACCTCAAGGTCGCGGCGATGGTAGCCCTCGTCATCGTCGGCCCGCTCTTCGGGCACGCGAACGCGCCGGAAGACGCGTGGGCGACGGTGGCGACGCCGACCCTCGGGGCCTTCGGCGTCGCGCTCTCGCCCGTGATCTTCTCGTACCTCGGCTGGAACGCGAGCGTGTTCGTCGCCGGCGAGATCGAGCAGCCGGAGAAGAACCTCCCACGGTCGCTCTTCATCGGGCTCGGGATCTGCACCGCGGTCTACCTGCTCCTCACGGGCACGTTCGTCTACGCGCTCGGCATGGGACGGCTCGCTTCGACCGTCAACGCGGGCGAGGCGACCGCGAAGGTGCTGCTCGGTCCCGTGGGCGGGACGCTCACGCAGCTCCTCGTCCTCGTCTCGATCCTCGGTTGCCTCAACGCGAACGTGCTCATCGGGCCGCGCATCGCGTTCGCGATGGCCTCGGACGGGCTCTTCTTCCGCGCGGTCGCTCGCGTCTCCGCCCGGAGCCGGACGCCGTACCTCGCGATCGTCGCGCAGGGCATCGCGGCGACGTTCCTCATCGTCCTCTTCGGGCGGGACGAGAGCGTCGAGGCGCAGGACGCCCTCCGGAGCGTGCTCGACTACACCACCTTCGCGATCGTGCTCGCGACGCTCGCCGACACGAGCGCCCTCTACGTCCTTCGCCGTCGCGATCCGCAACGCCCGCGCCCGTATCGGGCGGCGGGGTACCCGTGGGTCCCGCTCCTCTACATCCTCGTGAACGTCGCGATCGGCGTCTCCCTCCTCCGATCGCAGCCGCGGGCGTGCCTGTACGGCACGCTCGTGCTCGCGGCGGGTGCGCCCGTGTATGTGATCTTCGCGCGCGCGAACAGGAGCGCGAACGCGCTTCCTGGGGCAGACTGAGAGGATGCACGGCTCTTCGCAGACCAGATCGGTGACGGTGGCGGTCGCGCTCTTCGCGGTCGGCTGCGCTCACACGCGCGAGCGCGTCACGACGACGGAGGCGGTCGCGGCGCCGGTGGCGCGTACGCAGCCGGTGCCGAGCGCGACGGTGGAGACGACGGACGCGGAGCTCTACGTCTCCGCGACTCCCCCCGCGCGGCCGAGGCTCTCGAAGACCGTGACGCTCGGCGCCGGGCAGGCGGATGCATCCTACAGCGATCCGCGCGCCGTCGTTCCCCCGGCGCAGGGCGGCAACACCGTCGTCGTGAACAACAACAACACCGTCGTCGTGCAGCAGCCACCCGTGTTCTACGGGTACGGCGGCTACGGGTACGGGGGCTTCGGCGGGTACGGATCGAGCCGCGCCGTCCGCTCGGATCGCGGCGGGTGGGGCTCTTCGAATCCTTCGTGGGGCAGCTCCGGCTGGGAGGGCGCGCGTCGCACCGCCGCGCCCGGCCAGACGCCGGGCGTCGGGGGAAACTGGTCCCCCGCGCCGAGCTACGGCCCCGCGCCGATGCGCTGAGCTAGAGGTCCATCCGGTCGATGACCTCCCGGAGGTCGTCCTCCTCGCGGAGCGCGGCGAGGAGGTGACCGAGCGTCACGTCGCGCCGGTCCTCGCCCGCGAAGCGCTCGGCGCGGACGAGGAGGGTGTGGAACGAGAGGCTCGTGACGACGCGCTCGCCGGCCGGCTTCTCGCGCAACGGGCGGACGGTTCGCGCGCCGTTGCGCGCCGCCACGGCCGCGACGTGCGCCTGGAGCTCCGTCAAGCCCAGGCCGCGCCGCCGGAGGAGGTCCCTGAAGTCGGGCGAGACGACCGCGGCGAGGAGCGCGTGCTCCGGACGCGCGGTGAAGCTCCCCTCCGCCCTGTCGGCGACAGCCTGCGCGAGGGCGATGACGCGCCGCACGGGGGGCTCCCAGCCCGCGAGCGTGAGCGAGCCGTCCGCCTGGTGGGCGAGCGGCGCGTCGATGGCGCGCTCGAGGTCCTCGGCCGACGCCTGGAGCGGCGCGCGGGTGAAGGCGAGGGCAGGCGGAAGAGCGTCCCCGAGGGCGCGCAGGAACGGGGCGAGCCGGACCTTCCCCCCGACGCGCGATGCCGCGACGAGGCCGTCTACCGCGGGCGCGATCGTGGGCTCGTCGGCGTCGGTGTAGAGGTCGTCGTCGTCGACGAGCTGGTCGAGGATCCCGTCGACGTCGCGAGGCTCGACCCCGCCTCGGCGCAGCGCGGCTCTCACCTCCGGGAGGCGGAACAGCACGATGAAGAGGTAGGTCGGATCGACGACCCGCCGCCGCCTCAGCTTCGCCGAGAGCCTCGCGTCCGCCAGGAGGACGCCGACCGCGGTACCGCCAGGGCCGGCGCCGATCCCGTCGAGCCAGGTCGCGAGCTTTGCCGAGAGGACGTTCACCGCGCCAGTCTAGAACGCTCGCGAGCCGCTTGCGCCTCCCGCGCTCCGGGCCCTAGAAGAAGACCCGTGACGACCCCTGGCGTCGACTTCTTCCGGCTCGACCGCGGCCGCCCGACGAAGCGGCTCCTCACCCTCGCCGGGATCCTCGTCGCGACGGGGGGCACCGTGGTCGGCGCGCACCTGATGCATCGCCTGAGCACGTCCGACGGAGCTCTCCTGAGCCTCGCGGGAGGCATCACGCTGATGACCGGGCTCCTCGTCGGGTTCGGCACGATGGCGATGTTCCTCTTCGAGAACATCTGGGTCGCGCTCCGCGACGAGGGGCTCGTCCTCCACGACAACGGGGAGGAGACGGTCATCGCGTGGACGGATCTCGGCGACGTCACGATCGCCGACGGCGGCGTGCTCGTCCTCGCACGAGCCGAGGCGGACGCGGTGCGGTGGTACGCGGGCGGCGCAGCGAAGACGATCGCAGCGCGCATCGACGAGGCGCGCCGGCGCGGCAAGCACGGGCTGCCGCTGAACCTCGCCCCCTGAGGGCGCGCTCAGGCCTCGAACTGGTACTTCGCCGGATCGCTCCCCATGACACGCACGGTGATGCGCTCGTCGTCGAGCCTCGCCACGGCGTAGGCGGCGGCCGGCCTGCCTGGCGCGTCGTCGTCGAGGTTCTCGACGAGGCTCTGGATCGTGACGTACGGGATGCCGCGGATGACGTCGAGGTGGTTCCTGTGCACGTGCCCGTTGAAGACGGCGCGCACCTTCCCGCTCTCCTCGAGGACCGCGCGGAGCTCTCTCCGCTCGCGGACGAGCGCGAGGTGCGGGGCGCGATGGAACCAGGACGAGTCCGACAGGTCCTGCTCGCTCGCCGAGTGGTGCATGAGGACGACGACGGGGAGCGTCGTCTTCGCGAGGTCCTGCCGGAGCCACGCGAGCTGGGCGGGCGGGATCCGGACGTCGACGTCCTTCGCCTCGAGCGTGTGGAGGACGACCACGTGGAAGCCGCCGCGGTCGAGCGCGTAGTGGAGGGGGGAGCCTTCCGGCCGACCCCAGATCCGGTTCAGGTCGTCTCGCCCCATGTGGATCGTGTCGTGGTTGCCGGCGACGTTGACGAGCTCCGCCTTCGCGGTCCGCAGGATCGCTTGGCACTCGCCGTAGCGCGCGAGATCCGCGTCGCGCCCCTCGTCCTCGATGTCGTCCCCGAGGTTCACGAGGAGGTCCGGCCGGACGGTCTCGTTCATCGCCCGGACGACCCCGCGCGTGAGGTCGGCGGCGTGATGGGTGAGCTTCCGGAGCCTCCCCTCGAAGAAGGCCTCGGGACCGAAGTGGAGGTCGGTGACGAACCCGATCGTCAGCATCGCGAGGCCCATGGTAGCGTGCCGGGCACCCGAAGATGCGTCCCGTCCTCATCGGCGCAGGTCGCGGCAGCCGTCTCGAGCACCGCACCGAGGAAATCCCGAAGACCCTCGTCCCCGTCATGGGCCGCCCCATGCTCGAGTGGATCCTCGAGGCGCTCGGCGAAGCGGGCTTCGCGCGGAGGGACGTCGTCTTCGTCTGCGGCTACAAGTCCGAGGTCCTCCGGGCGCGCTACCCCGAGCTCACCTACGTCGAGAACCGCGACTGGGAGAACAACAACATCCTCGCGTCGCTCATGTGCGCGCGAGAGCACCTCGCCGGGGGCTTCCTGTCGTCGTACACGGACATCCTCTACCGCGGGGCCGCGGTGAAGGCCGCGCTCGAGGCGCCGTGGGACAAGGTCCTCGTCTGCGACACCGACTGGCGCCGCCGGTACGTCCGACGGAAAAACCACCCCGAGTCGGACGCGGAGAAGCTGCGCGCCGAGGGGCCCAGGGTCGTCGACATCTCCCGGACGATCCCGTCCGAGGACGCGTCGGGCGAGTTCATCGGCGTGGCGAGGATGTCGGCCCCGGGCGCGCGCGAGCTCTGCGAAGCGTACGACGAGGCGGCGGCGTCCTGCGCGACGCTCGGCGATCGCCCGTTCGCGAAGGCGTACCTCATCCACTTGTTCCAGCGGATGATCGAGCGCGGGTCGGCGTTCCACCGCGTCGACACGCACGGCGGTTACATGGAGCTCGACACGCTCGAGGATCTCGAGCGGGCGGAGACGTGGTGGAACGGAGGATCGTGATGACGAAGCACGCCGTGCCGGAGCTCTTCCCGACGACCGTGGTGGGGTCGCTCCCACGCCCGCTCTGGCTGAAGGAGCTCTTCGACGAGATCCACGAGGGCAAGGTGCCCGAGCGCGAGCGCGAGCGCCTGCTCGACATGGCGGTCCCGTTCGCGCTCGCCCTCCACGAATCGGCCGGGGTCGACGTCATCAGCGACGGCGAGTGGCGCCGCTTCTCCTACGTCGCCGTCATCACCGACGTCGCGACGGGGTTTTCGCGCGAGCTCTCCGGCGACAAGCGCGACGGGAAGTACTGGCACACGGTCACCGGCGAGGTGAAGCCGGGCGATCCGCGCGTCCTCGTGAACCATGCGCGCTTCGCGATCGAGCGCGCCGCACGACCCGTGAAGGTGGCCCTCCCGAGCCCGTACCTCCTCAGCGTGCGCATGTGGGACGAGGGCATGTCCGGCGGCGCCTACCCGACGCGGCAGGCGTTCGCCGACGCGATCGTCCCCGTGATCCGCGCGCAGGCGATCGCGCTCGCCGAGGCCGGTGTCCACACCATCCAGATCGACGACCCTCACCTCTGTCTCTTCGTCGACCCCCAGGTGCGCGCGAAGTACCCGGACGCGGACGCGGAGGCGATGCACTGTGTGTCCCTCATCAACCGCGCCTTCGAGGGCGTTCGGGGCGCCGTGAAGGCGGTCCACCTCTGCCGGCGCAACAAGGGCCGGAAGGGTTGGGTCGGGGAGGGCTCGTACGACGCGATCATGCCGCAGCTTTGCGCGCTGGACGTCGACCAGCTCATGATGGAGTTCACGATCCCAGCGGCGGGCGACACGCGGTGCCTCCAGGCGCTCCCCGAGAGCGTGCGGATCGGCCTCGGCTGCGTCGACTGCCGCGGCGAGGTGATCGACTCCCCGGAGACGATCGTGGCGCGCGTCGAGCACGCGATGCAGCACGTCGACAAGAAGCGCATCGTGCTCGCGCCCGACTGCGGGTTCGCGCCGGGCAACGCGGCCGACATCCCGGTCGACGAGGCGTACCAGAAGCTCCGGAACATGGCGCTCGCGGCCGAGATGCTCCGCCAGAAGCACGGCTGAGCGGGCGCCATGAGCGAGGACGTCGAGGTCCTTCTCGAGGGGATCGAAAAGCGCTTCGAGGAGGGCGACGGCGCGGCCCTGACGGGGATCTCGTTCGGGGTCCGGAAGGGCGAGCTGCTCGTCGTCGTCGGCCCGTCGGGGTGCGGGAAGTCGACCACGCTCCGGATCATCGCCGGCCTCGAGGAGGCCGACGGCGGCGCGCTCCACATCGCCGGCAGGCCGATGACGCACGTTCCTCCCCAGGAGCGCGACGTCGCGATGGTCTTCCAGGGCTACGCGCTCTACCCGCAGATGACGGTGCGGGAGAACATCGAGTTCCCGCTGAAGATGCGGAAAGTCGAGCCCGCCGAGCGGAGGAAGCGGTCGGACGACGCCGCGAGGATGCTCCGCCTCGAGCGCCTCCTCGATCGGCTCCCCTCGGAGCTCTCCGGCGGGGAGCGCCAGCGGGTCGCGATGGGGCGCGCGATCGTGCGCCGGCCGCGCGTCTTCCTCTTCGACGAGCCCCTCTCGAACCTCGACGCCGCGCTACGCCAGGAGCTGCGCGTGGAGATCGGCGCGATGGTGCGGAAGCTCGGCGTGACGGCGGTCTACGTCACGCACGATCAGGTCGAGGCGATGACGCTGGGGGACCGCATCTGCGTGATGCAGAAGGGCAAGGTCCTCCAGATCGCGTCGCCGCGGGAGATCTACGAGGCGCCGGCGACGAGCTTCGTCGCGACCTTCCTCGGGACGCCGCGGATGAACCTCGTCCAGGCGAAGGTCTCCGGCGAGGTGCTCCTTGCCGGCCCGTTCCGGCTCGGGGTCGCGAGCGACGTACTCGCGCGCGCGAGGACCGCGAGCAAGCTCGTCGTCGGCGTGCGGCCCGAGGCGCTCCGCCTCGCCGACGCCGGAGACACCTCCGCCGCCGAGCTCGAGGTCGCCGTGAGCGAGCCTCTCGGCGCCGAGACCCACCTCGTCCTCCGCGCCGAGGGTCTCGAGCTCCGCCTCCGCACGCCCGGCTTCGATCCTCGTCGCCCGGGCGATCGCGTGAAGGTGGCCGTCGACGCGGGCCGGCTCCACCTCTTCGACGAGGCCCGGGACGGCGCGAGGCTCGCGTGAGGCGGCGTGACTTCCTCGCCGGCGCGACGCTGCTCGGCGCGGGCGGCCTTTCGGCGTGCACGCGGAAGCTCCGCGATGCGCGCGGGCGCGTGCGTGTCCGGCTCTGGTATTCGCTCGGCGGACGGAACCGTGAGGTGCTCCTCGCGATCGTCGAGCGCTTCCACGCGTCGCAGGACGACGTCGTCGTCGAGCCGGTCTACCAGGGCGACTACTTCGAGTCCCTCGCGAAGCTCCGCACCGCGGTCGCGGCGAAGGCGGCGCCGGCCTTGTCGCACGTCGTCGCGGAGGTCGTCCCCTACCTCGCGAAGACGAGGTCGCTCGAGCCGCTCGACGACTACCCCGGCATGAAGGAGCTCGGCCTCGTGCCGGCGCTCGCGCAGACGGGCGCGTTCCGCGGGGGAGGCGCGCGGCCGCTCGTCGGTGTCCCGCTGAACCGCTCGACGCCGCTCGCGTACTGCAACGGCGAGATCTTCGACCGCGCCGGGATGAGGCCGCCCTCCACCTGGGCAGAGCTCCGGGAGGTGGCCAAGGCCCTCACCGTCCCCGGCGAACGGTACGGCCACGAGGTGCCCATCTCGTGGTGGTTCTGGGTCGCGCTCGTCGGCCAGGCCGGGGGCGCCGTGTTCGACGACGAGGGGCGCCCGACGCTGGGGGGCGAGGCCGGCGAGAGGGCGCTCCGCCTCTGGCAGGACCTCGTGCACCGCGAGAGGACGATGCGCCCGCCGCCGGGGCGCGACTACGACGCGTGGAACGTCACGAACCAGGATTTCCTGAGCGGCCGGGCGGCCTACGTGTGGACGTCGACGGCGTACCTCCGGTACCTCGAGGACAACGCGAGGTTCCCGGTCGTCGCGGCGCCCCTGCCGCGTGACGTGAAGGCGTCCGTCCCGACGGGCGGGACGTTCTTCGTCGTCGTCCGGCAGGCGCCCGACGAGGAGAAGGCCGCCGCCGCGCAGTTCCTCCGCTTCGTGTGCGAGCCCGACCAGGCGACGCTCCTCGCGACGCGAACGGGGTATCTCCCGATCACGGAGGCCGCCGTCCTACGCATGGAGCGCGAAGGCTTCTTCACCAAGCACCCGAACGACGCGGTCGCGCAGGCGCAGCTCGCGAGCGTCGAGCCGTGGCCCTGGGAGCCGAACCTGTTTCGCATCGAGCGGGACATCGTCGACCCCAAGCTCGAGGAGGCCGTGCTCCTCGATCGTGACGCGCGCGCCGTGCTCGAGGCGGCGCGCGCGGCCGCCGCGAGGCCGGGATGAAGGCGCGCTCCCCGCTCCACCCGTGGCTGATGCTCGGCCCGTCGCTCCTCACGTGGGGTCTCTTCGTGTTCTTGCCGCTCGGCATCACCGCCGTGCAGAGCCTCTACGCGTGGGACATGCTCACCGACGCCGAGTTCGTCGGCCTCGCGAACTACGCCGCGATCGCCGAGGGCGGCGAGCTCTTCCGCGTGCTCGGGCGGACGCTGGGCTTCAGCCTCCTCGTCGTCGTCGGCGCGATGGCGCTCGGGCTCGCCCTCGCGCTCCTCCTCGACCGCCCGGGCCGCTTCTTCGGCTTCGTGCGCGCGTCGGTCTTCAGCGCGTACGTCGTCTCGTGGGTCGCGGTCGCGCTTCTCTGGGTGCTGCTCCTCGATCCCGACCGCGGGGTCGCGGCCTCCGTGGTCCGCGGGCTCGGCCTCGGGCGCGTCGGCTTCCTCACGACGCCTACCGCGGCGCTCCCGACGCTCGCGGGTGTGACGGTGTGGAAGATCACCGGGTACGCGATGGTGGTGTTCCTCGCGGGCCTCCGGTCCGTTCCGCGCTCGTTGCACGAGGCCGCCGCGCTCGACGGGGCCGGACCGCTCGCGCGCTTCCTCTACGTGACGTGGCCTGCGCTCCGTCCGACGGCTGCGTTCGTCGCGACGACGAGCCTCATCGTGAGCTTCCAGGCCTTCGACGTCGTCCGGATCATGACGCAGGGGGGGCCGGCCCGCGCGACGACGCTCTTCGTCTACGCCATCTACGAGCAGGTCTTCCTGAACCTCTCCGTGGGCCGCGCGAGCGCCTTCGCGGTCGTCTACTTCGTGGTCCTCTCCGCGCTCGCGGTCCTCCAGCTCCGCGCGTTCCAGGCCCGGGCGGGGAGGGGAGCGTGAGGGATCGCCGCCCGCGGAAGCCCGCGCTCCTCGCGATGATCGCGGGGGCGGTCGCAGCGGCGATCTGGGTGCTCCCCTACGCCTGGATGGTGTCGACCTCGCTGAAGCCGCTCTCGGAGATCGTCGCCGATCCGACGGCGCCGCTCCCGCACCGTCCCCAGCTCGATGCGTATCGCGAGGTGCTCGCGCAGATCCCCGTCGGCCGCTACCTGGCGACGAGCTTCGGGATGGCGGTCGTGATCGGCCTCCTCCAGATCGCCCTCGCGCTGCCGGCCGGGTATGCGCTCGCGAAGCTCCGATTCGTCGGGCGGAGGGCCGCCTTCGCCGTCGTCGTCGCCTGCCTGCTCGTCCCGGCGCAGCTCACGTTCGTGTCCGTGTTCCTCATGTTCTCGAAGGTCGGGCTCACGAACACGTTCGGCGCGCTCGTCCTGCCCTTCGCGGCGAGCGCGCTCGGGACGTTCCTCGTGCGCCAGGCCCTCGTCTCGGTCCCCGACGAGATCATCGAGGCCGCGCGCCTCGACGGCGCGAGCGAGCTCGTCATCATCTATCGGATCCTCGGGCCGCTCCTCACCCCGACGCTCGTGTCCGTGTTCCTCGTGAGCTTCGTCTTCCACTACAGCGACTACTTCTGGCCGCTGGTGATGACGACGGACGACACGGTCCGGACCCTGCCGCTCGGAGTCGCACTCCTCAAGGAGCCAGGGAGCGGCGTCCGCTGGCACGTCATCATGGCCGGCAACGTCATCCTGAGCGTCCCGGTGCTCGTCCTCTTCGGGATCGCGCAGAAACACCTCGTCCGCGGGATCGCCGGGCACGGCTGAGACGGGTGAGGTGGATCGGTGTCGCCCCGACCTGGATCCGCGCGAGCCCAGGTCGAGGCTCCGTTCACGCGGTGAGAGCGGAAAAGTGAACCAGGTGGGGATGGAACGCATCCTGTAGGTCCGCGGTCGCTCGACAAGGACGGCGCTGCGCGTCAAAGGACCCGAGGTCGCGCACCCGCGTCGAGCGCGAGAGGACGAAGACGTGTTGCCGTTCGCGAAGCACAAGAGTCCCAGCGAAGACGAGATCGTCGAGCTCGCCGACGACGATCTCGTCGTGGTCGTGGACGGTGACGGCAGCGCCCCCGAGCCCGCGCGCGCCGCGCCGAGGCGGGTCCTCGCGAAGGCCTCTCTCCCGCCGGTCTCCGCCCCGCCGGTCGCCTCGCGCTCGTCGCAGTCGGTGCCGGTCGCCGCGCCGAGCCGGCGCTTCCTGCGTCCCGACGAGCGCGTCGAGGAGGACGTCGCGGGCGAATGCCTCGCGTCGATCGCGGCGGAGACACGGAGTCGCGGAGGGCTCCTCGTCAGGACGCCGCGCGAGGTCGATCTCGACCTCGAGGTCGACGTGGAGCTGCTCGGCGCGGCGCCCCCCGCGGCGCTCCCTCCGCTCGGCGCGCCTCCGCCGCGTGCTTCGGTTCCCTGGGCGCGGGAGTCCGCTCCGGGCGGGCCCTTCGCGCGGACGAGCCCGAGCTCGAGCCGCGGCATCCCGGTCGCCGCGCCGTCCTTTCCGCCGAGCCTGCCGTCCGCGCCATCGTACGACTCGGTCGCGCCCGTGTCGGCGGCCTCGGGAGCGCGCGTCCACGAGCCGACCGTGATTGTCCTGCGCGAGAAGCCGAAGACCGCCTGGTACGTCGGCTCGGCCGTCGTTGGCGCCGCCTGCGCGCTGCTCGCGATGCGCCTCGTCGCGACGTCGACCGCGGCGCCGCGTCCGCCGCCGACGGACGTGGCGGCCTCGGTGTCTCACGAAGCTCCGGCGGCAACCGTCGTCACGCCGGCGGCGCCGCCGGCCAGCGCGGC
>JALHPN010000222.1 GCA_022842465.1 Polyangiaceae bacterium
GGCGCGACCGGCGCGACCGGCTTCGGCGCCGCCGCCGCCGGCGCCTTCGGGGCCGGCGGGCGGACGGGCTCCGCCGCGAGCGCGCTCGAGGCGAACGTCAGGACCACGAGCGGCAGGAGGCGGAGCTTCGTCATGCGCTCCCTACCCAAGCAGGGGGCGTACCATGTCGTACATTGGATAAGTGCTCGAAATTCGATGGGATCCGAACCCGGCGCGGAGCCTTCGCCGAGGGTCGGGCGATCCACCAGGGAGGGGCGATCCGTCGTGACCTTCAGGTCCGCCGGCGGTGGCCGTTCTACCCGTCGTGGTCCTCGGTCGAATCCAGGTGTCGGGTGTCGTCGTCGTGAGTCTCGACGTGCGGCGGCTCGATCTCGCGAGCGTCCCGGCGCTCACGCGCATCGTCGACGACGCGCGCGAGGCCGGCGCGCGCGGGGTCGTCGTCGACGTCGCGGAAGGATGCGAGGTCGACGTCGCCGCGGCGGCCTCGCTCCTCGTCCTCGCGGAGGGCGAGATCGACGTCGCGATCTCCGGTCTCCCGCGCGAGCGCGTCCAGCACCTCGGCCGCGAGCGTCGACTCCGCGCCATGGTCCTCGCCGACACGTGGGTTCGTGCCGTGAGCGAGCTCACGGCGCGGATGGTCACGATCGTGCCGCTCTCGTCCGCGGCGTAGTCAGCGCGGGGGATCCTGCGTCTTCGTCTCGCAGCCCTGCACGACGTCGAGGGTCCCGGCGGGATCCGCCTGCACCGTCGCGCACGTCGCGGGGCAGAGGAGCACCTTCGTCGGCTTCGCGCCGTTCTCGGGCTTCACGTCGTAGTACCAGCCGCCCTTCGTCGGATCGCACGCCGCCGCGTCCGCGACGTAGCCGACGATGCTCGCGTTCTTGGTCGCCGAATCCGTGTAGACGACGTTGACCTTCGCGTAGTCGGGGGTGCCGGTCGTCGGCACCGGGAGCGCGACCTCGCAGGGGAGCGACGCGCCGCGGATGTTCTGGAGGGCCTGGATGAAGTCCTGCACCGTCGTCGCCGAGGTGCCGAGGATCGAGGCCTGTCCCGTGCCGCCGGCGGCCGCGATCTGGTTCAGCGTCGCCGTCGCCTGGGTCGCCTCCGCCGGCGCGAAGACGCCGATCACGAACGTCTTGATGCTCGGCGACCCGCTCAGGCCGGCGGCGGCGGCCGCGGCGATCGACGCCACCGCGTCGTCGCACGCGCCGTTCGTGAACGGGAGGCCGTCCGTCGAGAGGACGACGGAGACGACGCGGCCAGGGTTTGCGTTCGCGTGGGCGCGCGCGGTCTCGATCGCCCCCGTGAGCGCGCCGAGCGTCGGCGTGGAGCCGCCGGGCGCGTAGCTCGCGAGCGCCGCGTTCACGGCCGCCGCGGCGCCGGGGAGCGGGGCGATGGGCGCCACGGTCGAGCCGTACGACGCCGCGTTGCAGGCGATCGTCGAGACGCCGGTGCAGATGCCGCGCACGAGCGAGCGGTCACACAGGCCTGCGGGCTGGCCTTGGATCACGCACGTCGAGCCGGGTAGGCAGAGGGCTTCGCCGACGTCGTGGCAGCGGCCTAGATCGAGACACTGCCCGTTGCCGGTGCAGTCGCCGTCCACCTTGCAGATCCGCGCCTGGTTCGAGCAGCCCTTGAGCGCGCAGGTCCTCCCCGCACCGCACTCGGCGTCGGTCAGGCACGTCGTCGCCACGCCACCCTCGAACTTCGGGAAGACCTGGATCCCGATCCCGACGCCGGCCGAGCCCGGGTCGGCCATGAAGCTGCCGAGTGCCTGCTTCACGCTCTCCCACTTCGTCGTCGTGCCCGACGTGAAGCCCCACATCGAGCCGCTCGTGTCTTGCATGACGAGCAGATCGAGCGGGGCGAGCTTCGCCTCTTGCTTGTCCGTCGCGCAGGCCTCGAGGCCCGCGTCGCCGCCGCTGCCGCTCGAGCCGGCCTCGCCGAGCACGCCCGAGCTCGTCCCGTCGCCGCTGCTGCCGGAGCTCGCGCCGCCGTCCTCGTCGAACGTCGAGCCGCCGGTGGAGCCGCACGCGACGGCCGCGCCGAAGGCGAGCGTCCCCACGAGGACCCCGAGCGGAAGGAAGGTCTTCATCGACCTCGATCGTACCGAGGTTCAGGGGACGAGGCGACCTACGCGATCGGCGGCGAGCGATCGGAGGAAGCGTGCGCTCTGCGACCTGGCTGTGGGATTGTCGAACACCACGAAGTGGCCGTCGCGCGCGCCCGCAGGGGCGAACTGGGCGAGGACGCCCGTCGCCTGCCCGCCCGCGAGGTTTCCCGAGAGCCCGGCGGGAGGGACGGAGACGTCGCCGAGGCCCAGGAACCCCGCCTCGGCGACCGGGCTCACACCCGGCGCGAGGCGAGGGAGCCCGAGGGCGACCGCGAGCGCCTCGATCCCGCGCGGGGGCGCGAACGTGTCCCCGGTGCCGTCCGGACGCACGCCCTCCGTCTGGTAGACGCTCTTCGGGAGCCGGCCAGGGCGCGGTGACCTCGTGATGAACGATGCATAGTGCACGGGGTCGGACGCGTCGACGATCGACTGCGCCAGCGTGATGCCCGGGTGGAAGACGTCGAGCTCGTCTCCGCACTCGGCGGAGCTCCCACAGACGAGGAGCCTCACGAGCTTGGTGATGTCGACGGGCTGCGTCTTCTCGAGGAGCGCGACGCCGAGGACGCTCCCGGCGCCGCTCAGGACCGCGCCGCGCGCCGTATCGGTCGCCGCGAGGAAGAGGGGGCCGTTCAGGCCGCCCTGCGAGTGCCCGAAGAACGTCACGCGCGCTCCGTCGAAGGCCACGGGCGCGCCGGTCCGCGAGACGGCGGCCGGCACCGACGCGTCCCCCTCCGTGAAGAGGCGCGCCTGCTGGACGAGGTCGATCGCAGCCTGGCGGTTGTTCGTGCGGCCCGCGAGCGCGTTGTCGAAGTTGAAGAAGAGGAAGCTTATCGTCGAGTCGCGGGACGGATCGTTCGCGGCCGGCGCGCCGGGCCGCGTGCCGTGGAAGATCTGATCGATCCCCATGGAGGCGAGGCACTCGGACGCGAGCGATCGCGCCGTGCCGTCGCGGACGAAGGAGCGATAGTCGCCGCCGGTGCCGTGGGCGTAGAGGACGACGGGGTAGCCACCTCCGGGCGGCGGGCAGGCGGCCGCCTTGGGCACCGCGAGCGCGAAGCGCAGATCGAACGTGCCCTGGAGCTTCGGCGCGCCGTTCTCGAAGAGGAAGCCGCCGCCGTCCTGCTTCTCGCGGTAGGGCACCGTGCCCGTCTGGTAGACGGGCGAGGGGCCGTAGATGCCCTCGTAGACGTCGAGCTCCGGGACGTCGTCCGTCGCGATCCAGTCGCGCGCGGACGGCGCGGGGACGTTCTTCGCGACGTCGTCGGCGACGGCGAAGGTCTCCGCCGTCGGATCGTCGGTCGTGAAGACGGTCATGTGCGCGACGTCGGCCGCGGGGACGCCTGCGGCCGCGAGCTCCGCGAGGGCAGGCGCGAAGAGGTCGGCGGCAGCCCGGCTCGACGGCTCCGCCGGCGCGAGCCCGAGCGCCTGTGCGAAGGCCGGGCTCCGCGCGAGCTCGGCGCCGCCCTCCGCGCGCACCTTCTTCGTGGCGACGAGCGCGTAGCGTGTGCTCGGCCGGAGGGGGCGGCCGAGGAGCGGCATGACGGCGAGCGTGTTCGCCGCGTAGTACGAGGTCTCCGCCACCGCGCCGCGCCACTTCGTGTGGACGAGGCGACGCGATCCGCGCTCGGGCGAGGTCGGATCGACGTCGACCATCTGCACCGCCGCCGCCGCGTCGCCGGTCTCTGCCGGGCTCGCGGGGAGCGTCGCGGGATCGATCGGGCCGGTGAAGCGGAGGTAGGCCGCGGCAGTGGGGGAGAAGCCGCGGAGGAGCCCTTCGGTGACGGCGGTGAGATCGGCGACGAGGGGCACCGCCGAGGGGTTCGGCCACCCCGTGAAGCGTGCCGTCCCGTCGGGCGCACGGCGCAGATCGCTCGGCCACGGATGATCGAAGAACGTCGGGCCCGCGAGCGCGTCGAGGGGGAGCACGAAGAGCGCGCGCGTGCCCCCGGTCGTGCCGTCGGGCGACGAGCCGTCCGGCGCACGCTGTGTCCCTCCACCCGAGTCGGACCCACACGCCGTCGTCGTGACGAGGGGCACGCCCGCGAGGAGGAGGACCCGTGCGAAAGCGCGCATCCTCTCCGTATATCACCCGGCCGAGGGTGCAGACGGAAGGCCGCGGTGACCCCGAGCGTAGGATCTCCCGGGTCCCGCCGCAGGCCCGCCGAGGAGGACGACGGATGAAGGTCGATCGGACGCGCTTCTTGCTGCTCACGGGAACCATCTCGACCGCGACTGCGCTCGCCATGGCCGGCGCGAGCGGATGCACCGTGGTCTCGAAGAGCGACGGCTCGGACGCTTCGACCACGCCCGCGACGACGGACGACGGCGGGAGCACGACGCCGTCGGCGAACGACGGAGGCGGCGCCAAGGGCGACGCCGGGACGACCTCGGACTGCCTCGGGAGCGGCGGCGATGACGGGGGTGCGCTCGACTGCAGCGCGCTCGCCGCGAACGGCTGCGACATCGCTTGCGAGGGCTACGCGACGAACTTCAAGCCCGAGGTCGCGAAGGCGATCGCCGACTGCCTCCTCTTGCTCCCGTCGTGCGAAGGCGACTTCGACGCCATGCAGGCGTGTACGACCGCAGCGCTCGCGAAGGCGTGCGACGACGCCACGGCGAAGACCTTCTGCGCCCCGATCGCCTCGGCCTGCGGGAAGAACGACGGCGGCGCGGCGGACATCGACTCGTCGACGTGCGAGGCGCTCGCGAAGGGCCTCTCCACCGAAGGGCGCGGGTCGTTCCTCTCGTGCGTCGACGAGGGCACGCCGGGCTACTGCACGCCCGACTCTTCGTACTGCCTCGACGCGATGAAGTGACGCTACGATGACGGCGTGAACGCCAAGCCTCGCATCGTCCCTGCGCCGCCGGCGTGGAGCTCCTCGCTCTTCACCGTCGGCGTCACGGGCACGAACGGGAAGACGACGACGACGGCCTGGGTCGCCGCCGCGCTCCGTGCGCTCGGCCGTCCGGTCGCGCGCGCGACCACCGTGGGGTTTTTCGTCGACGACGAGCTCCTGCCGATCGAGCGCTCCTACGAGGGCTTTCTCCGCGGCATGAAGGCGAGCCTCGATCGCGGCGGGACGCACGCCGCGATCGAGCTCACGAGCGAGGCGCTCGCGCAGGGGTTCGCGCGGGCGTGGCCGTGCAACGTCGGCGTCTTCACGAACCTCACGCACGATCACCTCGACGCGCACGGCAGCCCCGAGCACTACCTCGCGAGCAAGGCGCAGCTCTTCGTCTCGCTCCCCGCGGGGGCGACGGCGGTGCTGAACGCGTCGGACCCCGTCTTCGAGCTCCTCTCGGAGGTGCTCCCGCCCGGCGTGGCGCTGCGCTCGTACGCCGTCCCCTCGCGCGGAGCCCCGCTCGGCGAGCCGGATCTCGTCGCGACGAACGTGGAGGTCGACTTTCGGGGCACGCGCATCACGTGCACGTCGAAGGACGAGCGCCTCCCGCGCGAGCTCCGCGTGCGCGCGGTCGGCGACGTCTATGCCGAGAACGCGCTCGCGGCTCTCCTCGCGGCGATCGCGGCGGGCGTCCCGGCAGACGCCGCGTGCGCCGCGCTCGCGTCCGCGCCGCCACCGCCGGGGCGCTTCCAGATCGTGAGCGAGGCGCCCTGGGTCGTCGTCGACTACGCCCACAGCCCCGATGCCCTCGCGCGCACGGTGGCGACGGCGCGTGCGCTCGCGGACGGCGGCGGGGGCCGCCTCTTCGTCGTCTTCGGCGCGGGCGGCAAGCGCGACAAGGCGAAGCGTCCGAAGATGGGCGAGGCGGCGCGGCCCGCCGACGTCGTGATCCTCACGACCGACAACCCGCGCGACGAGGACCCAGCCGACATCGCGCGCGCGATCGCGGAAGGGCTCGCGGGCCACGGGGGCGTCTCGACCGAGCTCGATCGCGCCCGCGCCATCGCGCGGGCGTGCACGGAGGCCGGCGAGCGCGACGTGGTGCTCGTCGCGGGCAAGGGGCACGAGACCGAGCAGCTCGTCGGGAGCGAGACGCGCTACTTCTCGGATCCCGAGGTCGCGCTCGAAGCGCTCGGCGCGCGGAGCCGTCCGCCCGCGCCCTGATCGGGCCCGTCGTGCGCGACCCACCACCCCGTCAGGAAGAGGAGGAGGGCGGCGGTGACGAGGAAGAGGAGCTTCGCCGTCGGATCGGCGTCGATGTGCGCACGGAGCTTCTTCGCGGCGAGGACGACCTCGGGATCGGAAGCCTTCGCCGCGAGCGCGGGGGCGCCGTTTCGCACGGTGAGGTAGTCGCCCTTCACGTACGCCACGACGAGCGCATCGAGCTCCTCGTCGCGGGGGAAGCCCTGGGCGAAGCGCGGGAAGCCGAGGCCCTCGCGCGCGAGGTCGTAGGCGGACTTCGGCTCGCTCATGCGGAGGCGCTCGCGGTGCCGGCGCTGGACGGGCGCCTCTTGCCGGGCACGACGACGTTTCCGTGCGTGATCGCGCCGTGGAGGACGGTGGGGCGGAGGCCGGGCGCGAGGAGGCTCGGAGTCACCTCGCTCGACGGGAACATCTGGACGAAGGCCGGCGCGTGCGCGACGCGGTCGACGACGGCGCGCTCGAGCACCATCGACGTGTACTGGGACGCAGCGAGCTCGGGCGTGTTCGCGTTGAGCACCACGTCGAGATCCTGGAGCTTCGCGAGGCGGGCCAGGCCCTTGATGCGGCTCTCGAGCGGGCTCCAGCTGTCGGCGGCGGTGCCGTTCTCGCTCGAGCCCCAGACGCCGGACTCCGTGCTCACGAACACGGTCTGGTTTCCGCTCGTGTGACCGGGCGTGCGGAGCACCATCACGCCGTCGCCGAGGAGGACGTCGCCGTCGGTGAAGACGATCTTCTCCGTGCGGACGCCCGCCTTGCCGTCGGCAACGAACCACGCCTTCTGCAGCGGGTGGAGGTCGTCCCAGTCCTCCCACTCGACGCGCGGCGCGAGGAGGCGCGCGTTCGGGAAGCGGGGCGCGCGTGCGCCGTCGGTCGTCCCGAGGAGCCCGCGGAGATCTTGCGTGTGGAAGTGATCGAACGCGACCCAGTCCACGTCACCGGGGGAGAGGCCGAGCTCCGAGAGCTGAGTCTCGAGGGGCGCCGCTCGCCGCGCGATGCGGCGCGCGAGCCCTTCCCCGAGCTCGGCGACGAGGCGCGCGAAGTACGGCGTCGCCTCCGCCGCGGCCACGTCGCTCGGGTTCCAGAGGAGCGTCCTCACCTCGCCGCGATCGAGGAACTGCACGAGGAGGCAGCGATGGGTCAGCATCACGAACGGCGCGGGGTGGAACGCGGCCGACCAGAACGCGTACTTCGTGGGGTAGGCGAGGGTGGTGAGCGGGAGCGTCCGGACCGCGAGCACACGCGGGCCGCGCGTGAAGCGCTCGCGGACGCGCTCGCCGGCGCGCTTCACGGCGCGGAGGCGCTTGCCTGGGGCGGAGACGGCCCAGGCGTCGTCGAGATCGGGGATGCGCACGAGGCCGTCCATCGCGCGGACAGCCTAGCGCGCTCTCAGCGGCAGAGTCCGTACTTCTGGCCGCCGACGACGGGCGCGTTCGCGCCGTAGACGTCGTCGCACGACTCGAAGAGCCCCGGGCAGTCGCTGCTCACGCCGAGGCGGCACCATCGGAGGCAGGCGTTGCCGAGCGAGAGCGGATCGAACGCGCACTGGAGACCGGGCGCGCAGTCGACGAGGCTCGAGCACGACTGGTAGACGGTCTTCGCGCCGGGCGTGTTGCAGTCGCTCTGCTGATCGCCGGCAAACCAGAGGCACGTGTTCGACGCGCACGCGCCGGACGGGTTCCGCGGGTCGCACTTGATCGAGCAGACGGCGAGGTTCGGGGTCGTCGCGCCCGAGCTGTTCGCGGGCGCGTAGCAGATCCCCACCGTCGCGCCGGTGCAGAGGCCGCCTGCGTTCCCGCAGTAGGGCCGGCAGGCCCCGAACTGGCAGGTGAGTCCCTTCGCGCACTGGTTCGACGTGGTGCAGACGGAGCCCTGCGGTCCGCCGCCGGCGAGGACGCAGCTCACCGCGCCGGTGGACGTGTTCGTCACGTCGCACGTCTCGTTCGCGGCGCAGCCGCACTGGGGAGCGACCCCGCAGACGTTGCTCGGCGGCGCCTTCGTGCAGGCGCCGGCGTCGGGCGTGACGACGACGGAGCCGGAGTCCGTGCCTGCGTCGACGACGACGACGGCGGCGTCCGCGCCCGCGTCGACCGGCGTGCTCGCGTCGCTCTTCCCCGCGTCCTTCGCGGGCGCGCTCCCGTCGGCCTCTTCCTCGTCGGGCGTGGCCGGGACGGTGACGCTCTCGCCCTCGGGCTCCGTCGGCTCCTTCGTCGTCTTCGGCGTGGAGAGCCCGGCGCCGACGTCGTCGGGGGCGGTGCCCTCGGCGCATGCGAAGACACCCCCTACGACGAGCGAGACGACGCAGACGCGGACCGAGAGGCAAGCGAGCGGACGCATGACGGTCCGGTACCTACCACGTCGCGTCGCCGAGCGCGCACACAGGCACACGTCGTGACGCACCCGAGACGCGACGTCCCCGCCCGTGTCCTCCCGCTCACTTCGGGCAGGCGACCAGGGGAGCGAGGGGGCTGACGGGGGCCATCGCCGCAGGTTTCGCGGCGTCGATGTCCGCCATGCCGGTCTCGAGGGCGGTCCGGATTTGCGCGAGGGTCTGGTTCAACTTGTTCGCGGTGTTGGCCGGCTCGGAGACGCAGACGAACTTCGCCTGGCCGCAGACGTCGAGGTCCTCGCAGGCGGGCCCGTAGGCGCCGAGCGCGCGTGCTGCGCCGTCACCGTAGAGGACCTTGCCGCCGACCATCGTGAGGCGGACCTCGCGCGGCGTCGCGGCGATGACGGCGTCGTACGGCTTCGTGCGGTCGCCGCGGACGACGACGATGTCCGCGAGGTAGCCCTTCTTCAGGATCCCGAGCCGGTCGCCGAGCGCGAGCACCTGCGCGCCGTTCGCCGTCGCCATCGTGACGATGTCCTTCGACGTGAGGCGCCCGCCCCACTTCGTGTCGCTCCAGCTCTTGGCGAAGCGGAGCTCGTCGAGGATGTTCTGGCTCCCGCCGCCCAGCGACCAGTCGGGGCCGAGCGCGACGAGGACGCCCGAGTCGAGCGCGGTCGGGATGTCCGTGGTCTGCTGGTAGAGGCCAAAGTTCGACGCCGGCGACCACACGAGCTTCATGCCCGCCGCCTTCATCGCGTCGAACTCGGTCTTCGTGAAGGCGGTCCCGTGGGTGAGCGCCGTCTGCGGCGCGTAGAGGCACCCTGCCGTCGTCGACGCCGTCCCGAGCGTCGTGTACTCGTTCCGCGAGCGCTCATCGATGCCTTCGCCGCAGTGGATGATGAAGGCGTTCGTGTCGCCGTCGGCGAAGTTGGCGCAGACGCCGTCCGCCGTCGTCCGCGACGGTGGGAAGAGCGCGCTCACCTGGATCTTGTCGTCGGGGAGGCCGTTGTACTGCGTGTCGATCGAGCGCGTGATCGACCCGTAGCAAGGCAGGGCGGCGCCGGCGAGGCCGACGATCGAGGTCGTGCCCGCGATGAGCCCCTTCAGCTCACCCCACTTGTCCATCTCGCATCGGAGGTGGTTCGCGGTGCCGTCGTACTTCGAAGGGCACCAGGCGGGCTTGCCCTGGGATGCGTCCTCGAGGCACTGCTTCACGTCGAGGACCTCGATGTAGCGCGCGTCCTTCGGCCACTCGTCGTGGTTCTGGTAGCTCATCGTCGGCGTCCAGTCAGAGCCGTCGAAGATGTCGAAGAGGATGTGGTTGTGCGCGTCGATGAGGCCGGGGGCGATGACGCCGTTCGTGCGGACGCGCGCGGCGGCGGCGGCGGCGGGCTCGCGCGCGCAGGCGTCGCCCAAATCGGCGCAGCCGATCGTCCCGTCGGGTAGGACGAGGACCTGACCCTCGAAGGCGGCGGTCTCGCCGATCACGGTGCCTTCGAGGAGCATGCCCTTCGTCGGATCGCCGTCGATCTCCATCGGCGCCCCGACCTCTTCCTCTCCCGGAGGAGGCGTCTCGGCGTCCGGATCGGCGACGCCGCCGTCCGGGAGCGGGACGGCGGGGAACCCGTCGACGGTCTGGTCCGTACAGGCCGCTACGAGGCTCGCGAGCAGGAGCGGCGCCACGACCAGGATCGAAGACAAGCGCATCGGCCTTCATCCTAGCCGAGCCGTTTCGCGAATCACGTCTCGCACGCCTCTCCCACCTCCACCTCACGTCTGGTAGAGCAGGCCCATGCCGCGACGGCACAGGCCCGGCGTGAGTGCGACGAGCACGCTTGCCCACGTCGAGGAGGTGATCCTCGCGACGAGCGGCGAGGACGCGTTCGAGGTCGTCCTCGCCGTCGCCGCGACGCGTCTCCTCCAGCGCGAGGCGCGCGCGGTGGATCGGAGGGCGATCGGCGAGGTCGCGCGGCGCCATGGGCCGCTCGATCTGCGGGTCCCGGACGTGGACGCGGCGCTGATCGCCCGGGTCGATGCGCTCCTCGGACGAGTGCTCCCCCCCGGCGACGGCACGCTCGCCGCCCTCGACGCCGTCTTCGAGTCGCTCGTCTCCCGCGTTGCAAAAGGCAACAAGGGCCAGTTCTTCACTCCGCGTCACGTCATCGACGCGACGGTGCGGCTCCTCCGACCGAAGCGAGGCGAGCTCGTCGCCGATCCGTCGTGCGGGTCGGGGGCGTTCCTCGGTCACGCGTCGCGCGTGGAGGCGGGCGTGCGCACGTGGGGTTGCGACGTCGACGTGCGCGCGGTGCGGATCGCGCGCCTGTTCGCGCTCGCGTCGGGGAGGGCAGCCTCCGAGGTCGTGCGGGGCGATGGGCTCCACGTGCGAGGGCCCGTCGCGGACGTCGTCGCGACGAACCCTCCGTTCGCGGGGCGGGCGCCGCCGGCCGGCTTCGCGATCGCGCGCGTGGTGCGCACGCCGGAGCGCGACGTCCTCTTCCTCGAGCGCGCGCTCGATCTGCTCCGGCCCGGAGGTCGCCTCGGCATCGTGCTCCCCTACAACAAGGCGAACGGCCATGCGTACGCGGCGATGCGCGCGTGGCTCGTCGAGCGCGCGCGCGTCTTCGCGGTGCTGGGGCTGCCGAAGGAGACGTTCCTCCCGCACACGTCACAGCGCACCTTCGTGCTCTTCGCGAAGAAGCGCGCGAAGGTCGGCGCGGCGCGCGGGAGCGAGCGGATCGCGTTCGCGGTGAGCGAGCGGGCGGGGAAGGACGCCTCCGGCGAGCTCGTGCTCGAGACCGACGGGCGCGTCGCGCACGATCTCGACGCGGCGCTGCGTGAGCTCGCGCCGTTCCTCGAGGCCGAGGGGTTTCACCGATGAAGCTCGCTGTGCGCACGCTCGCGGAGCTCGGCCCGGGGCTCGTCCTCGCCCCGGAGCGTCACATCGTGCACGCGACGATGACCGGCGACCCGGGGAGCGTCCCTCTCGGCGACCTCGTGCGCGAGCGCTTGGAGCGCGTGACGGTGAGCGAGGCGACGCGCGCGCTGGTGCTCGACACGACCCACGCGCGTGACGGCGTGCTCGACGTGACGTCGGCGCGCGCGGCGAAGGACGCGGCGAAGAGCGCGAAGAAGCGCGCACACCCTGGCGACCTCATCGTCTCGCGCCTCCGCCCGTACCTCCGGCAGATCGCGCTCGTCCATCCGCGGGCGCTCGCGAAGGACGACGACGTCATCGCGGTCTCGACCGAGTTCTACGTCCTCGCGGCCCTCCGCGAGGGCGACGCGCTCGGCTGGCTCGTCCCGTGGCTCCTGTCGGACGACGTCCAGCGCGCGCTCGCCGCGGCGCAGGAGGGCGGGCACCATCCGCGTGTCCCGCGCTCTTCGCTCTTCGCGCTCCGCGTCCCCGCGCGCGTCGTGCGCGCGCGGAAGAAGACCTCACGGGACCTGGAGGCCGCGCTGACGGGCGTCTACGTTGCGACGAGCGCGCTCCGTCGCGTGCTCGGGAGCACGCGCTAGACCGAGAACGCTGCATGGATCGTGCGGCTTCGAGAGGACTCCGTGCGGTCCGCCGGCTCCGCCCGGGCCTCGCCCTGAGCACGATCACCGGTTGGGCCCGATGGGCGCTCTCGCATGC
Organism: Polyangiaceae bacterium; assembly: GCA_022842465.1. Taxonomy (GTDB): domain Bacteria; phylum Myxococcota_A; class Polyangia; order Polyangiales; family Polyangiaceae; genus Labilithrix. Next base: position 12,180 of record JALHPN010000222.1, read on the forward strand.
TCAGGGCAACTGCGGCGTCCGCCGTCCGTCACCGCGGCGTATGCGTCGATCGCGGGCGAGAGCCCGGACCGGGCGAAGCGGCGCAGACGCATGTGTCCGGGGGCGAGCTCCTCGATGATTTCGGCGTCGCCGACGGTGATCGAGCGTCCGGGGAGCCGAGCCTGTCTCCGGCGGGAGTCACGATGACGTACGTCACCGCGAGCGCTTCGCACGCTGTCGGGGGGGATGCCTCGAGAGCGGGGAGAAGCGTGACCCGAATTGTACGACGAGGTGGGAAACAGGCGCTCTGGTAGGCCATGGTCTGTCGCTTGCAAACCTCGCCTTCATGCGCACCGGAAGCCTTTTCGCGTCACTGCTCCTGTTGACGGGCTGTGCGCTCACGGATCCGGACTCGTCCGACAGCGACGACTCCGCCATCGTGGGTGGCAGCACCGATACCTCCGCGGTTCGAAACGTCGGCTTCTTCAGCACCGCCCGCGACCAAGGGCAGTTCTGCACGGGGACCCTGATTGCACCCCGTGTCGTCGTGAGTGCCGCTCACTGCTTCGACGACGCGGAGAACCGCAAGCCCTACTTCTCCTTCGGAAAGACGAACACGAGTGCGGGACGGATTCGCGTGACGAAGGTCGTCTCGCACCCGAGGTATGGTGACGAGAGCGTACCAGGAGCCGACATCGCCTACGCCGTGCTCGAGAGGGCCGTGACGTCCGTCGCGCCGGCGCAGATACAACGGCCCTCGACGGGGTGCAGGTTCCTGTCGGTCGGCTATGGCGTCACACGGCCATCGAACGAGGACCCGGACTCGCCCGACGACAAGAAGAAGCTCGAGCAATGCGCGAAGAGCATCGACGACGGACTCATCACGGTAGCCGGCCGTGGTGGTTCCATCTGCTTCGGAGACAGCGGTGGTCCACTCCTGGTGCGCGACCAGAACGTCATCGTCGGAGTCGCCAGCACCACATCGGTGAACGACCGCGGAGTCGCCTGTTCCCGGGGAAGCGACTCGCACTACACGCAGCTCATCGGAGGGGTCGTCGACGCGTTCGTCCGGCAAGCTCTTGCCGCTGGCGGTCCTGGGGCTCCCTCTCCGGCACCGGACCCCGACCCGGGGCCGCTGGCGGCGAACCCCGCTCCAGCACCCCCCCCCGGTGGCGAAAAGGGCGGCTGCTACAGCTACACCCTCGGGCAGGTGGTCTCCGCCGGGGAGTGCGTGCGTTCGAGCAAGGACCGACGCTGGTACCGCTGCGAGGGCGGCAAGTGGATCGGAACGAGGGAGCACGACACGCGCTGCTCCTCCCTTTGGTCGGTGGAGTAGAGAGGACCGGACACAGTGCGCGGCTGCATTGCGGCGCTCGAGCCAGCGTCCAGCGTGCGGCGCGTGCTGCGAAAGCAGCCTCCGGAAGCCTGCATGCTCACGAGGTCGAAACCTACGACCCCGCGCGGCGGGGGCGCTCGAGGAGCTCCATCTCGAGGCACTCCTGCTCGATGTCGACGCGGAGGCGCTGGACGCCGGGGTTGCCCGGGTCCATGCGGATCGCGCGCTGGACGGCGGTTCGCGCGCGGTCGCAGCGGCCGGCGCGGAGCGCTTCCATCGCGACCTTGAGGCGCTCCTGGTGATCCAGGAAGAGGTAGGGGTCCGTGCGGTCGCGCACGTAGACGACCGCGCCGCTCGCGAGCACGAGGCCGATCGTCGCGGCGACCACCGCGCGCGCCGTGCCCGCCTTGTAGACGTACCCGCGCTTCCACGACGCCGCGATCACGAGGCCCGCCAGCGCGCCGCCGACGTGCGCGGCGTTGTCGACCTGCACGTAGCCGCCCTGCAGGTTCTTCGCGAGGCCGAAGAGGAGGAGGAAGCCGAGCCATGCGCCCATCTGCTTCGCGAGCGGCCCCTTCCACCCTTGCGTGCGGATCCCGAGCACGAGGACGGCGCCGATCAAGCCGCACACGGCGCCCGACGCGCCGACGCTCAGCGCGGGCCCGACGAACCGCCCCCAGATCGCGCTGCAGGCGCTCCCGGCGATCCCGGCGCCGACGTAGAGCGGCAGGAAGCGCGCAGGCCCCACCGCCCGCTCGAGGAACGGCCCCACCTGCCACAAGACGAGCAGGTTGAACCCGAGGTGCAGGAGCGATCCGTGGAGGAACACGCTCGTGACGAGCGTCTCGATCCGGCTGTCGGCGATCGTCCAGAGCGCGTGGTTGCCGCCGAGCCACCGCAGGACGTCGCTCGGTACGGACACGACGGCGCTCGGGCTCCGCGCGAGCCACACGAGCGCGGCGAAGACGCCGACGTTCACGGCGATGAGCGACGACGTCATCGGCGCGCCCCACAGCCCGCGCGACGACTCGTCGAGCTCGGGCGATCCCGACCTGGTCTCGTCGCTCCGCTCGCTCACGACCGGAAGCGTAGTTCGTCGCCCTGGGCCGCGCCACGGCGCCCGGAAACGCGCCGGATTGCCGTCACTTCGGCGCGGGCGGGGGCGGGGGCGGCTTGAAGCCCGACACGACGTAGAGCTTGTCGATCGTCTGCCCGCCCTGCGACGCGCGCCAGGTGAGAAAGAGGAAGTCCCCCGTCACGGGCTCGAAGTACGCCCCCCACGGGCGCGGAAAGGCGGAGAAGAAGGGCGCGCGTGTCGCGACGACGGGGTCGCCCTTCTCGTCGACGCGGTACACCGCCACCGAGCTCGCGAACCACTCGGTCACGATGAGTGACGGCTCCGTGAACGCCGGCGAGCCCGCCGGCACGTACGCGAAGCCGCCCGGCCAGTTCGCGAGCGTGCGCGTCTGCGTGGCCTGGCCGAGCGTCAGCGTCTTGTCCCCGGCCACCTGCCAGGGCACGTGGTACCAGAACCCGTCGCGCGTCCCGCCGCCGTTCTGCGTGAGCACGCGGAGCTCGCCCGCGGCGCCCGCGATGGTCGGCGGCACGAAGCCCATGCTGCCGGGCCCGCCTCCGCCGATGCCGAGCGGCTGCGTGCTCGTCTCGACGAGCTGCGTCGACCCCTCCGTGAGCTGCCCGATCTTGTGGACGCCCGCGCTGCTCCACATCGGGAAGAGGAGCGTGCCGTCGGGCCCGTAGACGAGGTTCGCGTCGACGTACGGCGCGTTCGCGACCTTCGCGGCGGTTCCGTCGAACGCGACCATGTGCTGGCAGGCATCGCGCTTCACCTTGATCGAGAAGATGGCGCCATCGGCCTGCTCCGAGCCGCCGCCGACGAGCAGCGTGTCGGTCGTGTCGGCCAGGAGCACCGTCCCGCCGAGCGGCGCCGTGCTCGGGATCCCGGGCACCGGGCCGAGCTCGTAGACGGAGTACACGGCGTCGTAGGGCGCCGCGAGCGCGATGTCGGCGCTGAGCGCGCTCGAGGGGAGCGCCGGGCACGGGCTCCCGCCGTCGCCCGGTCCGCCGTCGAGAGAGCCGAG
>JALHPN010000223.1 GCA_022842465.1 Polyangiaceae bacterium
GCGCGGCACGCGGGCGTCCGTGAGCGCCGTCCTCGATCGCGCGACGACCGCCGCGCTGACGTCGCTCGCGCGCGGCGTCGCGGTCACCCCGAGCGCCCTCGTCCAGGCTGCGTGGAGCGTCGTCGTCGCCCATGTGACGGGCGAGCGCGACGTCGTCTTCGGCGTCACGAGCGCGGGTCGCCCGCCGGAGCTCGACGGCGTCATGGCGATGGTCGGCCTCTTCGTCAGCACGCTGCCGCTCCGGGTGCGTCTCCCCGAGCCGGCGTGCGCGTCGGTGCTCGACGTCGCGCGAGCGCTGCACGAGGGCGCCGCCGACGCACGAGCGCACGAGCAGGCGTCGCTCGTCGACGTGCTCGCATGGACGGGCACGCGCTCACGTCTCGACGGCGTGGTCGTCTTCGAGAGCTACCCGGTCACGTCGCTCGCATCGGCGTCGTCCGCGACGTCGCTGAAGGTCAGGGACGTGCGCCCGATCGAGAGGACGCCCTACGCGTGGATGCTGGTCGTCGGGCCCGGCGAGGAGACGTCGCTCCGACTCGACGTCGACCCGGCGCGGATCGGCGTCGCGCAGGCGGACGTGCTCGTGCGCGCGCTCGCGAGCGTGCTTTCCGGTCTCGCCAGGGGTGTGCTCGAGGAGGTGCGCCTCCTCGAAGGCGTCCCCGTGTCGGCGATGCGCGGCCCCGACGAGCCCGAGAGCGACGACTTCGTGGCGCAGATCCGCGCGCGCGCGGCGGAAGAGCCTGCGAAGGTCGCCGTCGCGAGCGAGGACGGAGCGATCGGCTACGGCGAGCTCGTCCGCCGCGCCGACGCGATCGCGGCCGGGCTCGGCGTGGCTACGGGCGCGAGAGTGGGCGTCGCCGTGGGGCGCGGCGTCGATCTCCCGCCCGCGCTCCTCGGGATCCTCCTCGCGGGCGCGGCCTACGTCCCCCTCGATCCGTCGGGCCCTGCGCCGCGCGCGCGCGCGATGATCGAGGCCGCGGAGGTCGAGGTCGTGCTCGCGGACCGCGCGTCGGAGGCGTACGTGCGCGCGCTCGGCCGCCCGGTCGTCCTCGTCGAGGACGTGGCTCGGCTCGCCGAGGAGCGCCCTCGGTCGGCCCCCGGCGCCCTCGCCTACGTCCTCTTCACCTCGGGCTCGACGGGGACGCCGAAGGGCGTCCTCGTGACGCGGGCGAGCGTGACGAACCTGCTGCGATCCGTGGGGCGCGTCGTCGAGCTCGTGCGAGACGACGTCTGGCTCGCGGTGACGCCGCTGTCGTTCGACATCGCGGCGCTCGAGATCTGGGGCCCGCTCACGCACGGCGCGACGGTGCATGTCGCGAGCGAGCGCGTCGCGCGCGACCCCGAGCTCCTCGCCGCCCGCATCGGAGAGGTCCGTCCCACGGTCCTCCAGGCGACGCCGTCGACCTTCCGCATGGTGACGGAGAGCGGCGCGCTGGCCGAGGCGCCGCGAGGCCTCCGCGTGCTCGTCGGCGGCGAGGCTCTCGCGCCCGGCCTCGCCGCGCACCTCCTCGCGTGGGGCGGCCCGGTGTGGAACGTCTACGGTCCGACCGAGACGACGATCTGGTCGACGATCCACCGCGTCACGCCCGACGACACGACGCGCACGGGGTACGTCCCCATCGGTCGGCCGCTCGCGCGCACCGAGGCACACGTCGTGAATGCCGCGGGCCGGCGCGTCCCGCCCGGCTTCGCGGGCGAGCTCCTCCTCGGCGGCGCCGGTCTCGCGTGCGGGTATGCCGGCGATCTCGAGCGAACGCGCGCGCGCTTCGTCGAGACCGAGCACGGCCGCCTCTACCGCACCGGAGATCGCGTCCGGATCGAGGCGGGCGCGCTCGTGTGGCTGGGCCGCGACGACGGACAGCTGAAAGTGCGTGGCCATCGCGTCGAGATCGGGGAGGTCGAGTCCGCGCTCGAACGATGCAGCGTCGTCCGCGAAGGGGCCGTCGTCGCAGAGGCGGACGCGGGAGGTCACCCCGAGCTCGCCGCGTTCGTCGTCGTCCGCGACGCGTCCGTCGACGTGGCGTCCGTTCGCGCGGCGCTCCTGGAGGTCCTGCCGGAGCCGCTCGTCCCGTCGCGGATCGCGTTCGTGGACGCGCTCCCGCGCACGTCGAACGGGAAGATCGACCGCGGCGCGCTCGCGCGTGGCGACCTCCGGCCGGGCGAAGGGAGGCGGGGCCGGCCGCCAAGGACGCCGACCGAGGAGATCCTCGCGTCGATCTGGAGCGACGTCCTGGGGCGCGTCGTCGACGACACGACCGCGGACTTCTTCCAGCTCGGCGGCCACTCGCTCCTCGCCACGCAGGTCGCCGCGCGCGTGCGGAAGGCCTTCGGCGTCGAGCTCTCGATCGCGACGCTCTTCCGCGCGACGCGGCTCGAGGCGCTCGCGGCGAGGGTCGAGGAGGCTCGCGCGGGCGGCTCTCGCACGAGGGCGCGACCGCCGCTCGTCCGCGTCGCACGCCAGCGCGGCCAGCGCTTCCCGCTCACGTCCGCGCAAGCACGCCTCTGGTTCATCGACCGGCTGGAGCCCGGCGCGAGCTTCTACAACCTGCCCGCCGCGGTGCGCGTCACGGGCGAGCTCGACCTCGCTCGGCTCGAACGGGCCCTTCGCACCGTCGTCGCCCGGCACGAAGCGCTCCGGACGACCTTCGACGACGACGCGGACGGCGTCCCGTTCCAGGTGGTCCACGACGAGGTCGGCGTCCCCTTCACGACGCGCGATCTCCGCGGCGCCACGGAGGCGGAGGTGCTCGCCGTCGCGCGGGAGGAGGTCCTCCGGCCGTTCGATCTCCGGCGCGGGCCGCTCGTGCGCGCGCTCGTCGTCGTGCGTGACGGCGAGCACGTGGTCGTCGTCACGACGCATCACATCGTCAGCGACAACTGGTCGATCGGCGTCCTCGTACGCGAGCTCTCGCTCGCTCATGCGGGCGCGCCGCTCCCCGAGCTCGCCGTCCAGGTGCCGGACGTCGCCGTCTGGAGACGCGCGTGCAGGTCCGGGCCGGATGATCCGGAGACGCGCGCGCGGCTCGACGCGATGCGCGAGCGGCTGGCCTCCGCCCCGCCGCTGGCGCTGCCCACCGATCGACCCCGGCCGGCGGAGCAGCGCTTTCGCGGCGCGCGTCACGCGTTCGTCGTGGCCGAGGAAACGACGACGAAGCTCCTCGCGCTCTCCCGCCGCTGCTCGTCGACGCCGTTCATGACTCTGCTCGCGGCGTTCCACGTTCTCCTCGCCCGCCTCGGGGGCGAGCCGGACGTGACGGTCGGGGTGCCGGTCGCGAATCGCGACGAGCCCGAGCTCGAGCCGCTCGTCGGGTTCTTCGCGAACACGCTGGTCCTGCGGATGAAGCTCGCCGAGCGCGCGCGCTTCCTCGACGCCGTCGACGCCGTCCGGGAGACGGCCCTCGCGGCCTTCGCGAACGCGGACGTGCCCTTCGAGCAGGTCGTCGAGCACGTGAACCCGTCACGCTCGCGGACCCGCTCACCGCTCTTCCAGGCCATGTTCGTCTACCAGAGCGCCCCGCGGGAGACGCTCCGGAGCGCGGGCCTCGCGTTCCTGCCGCTCGAGCCCGACGTCGGAACGTCGAAGGTCGATCTCGAGCTCACGATGATGCCCCGCGACGGGGAGATCCATGCGTCGTTCGAGTGGGACACGGACCTCTTCGATGCGGAGACGATCGCGCGGACCGCGAGGCGCTTCGTGCGCCTGCTGGAGGCCGTGGTAGCCGCCCCCGACGCCCTCGTCGCCGACGTGGAGCTCGACGACGCCGACACGCGCGCGGAGGAGGCTCGCTTCTCCGTCGGACCGTCGAGGCCGTACGACCTCGAAAAGGACGTGGCCTCGTGGTTCGAGGCGCAAGTCGACGTCACGCCCGATCGGGTCGCCCTCGTGGTCGACGGAGCGCCCGGCGCGATGAGGTCGACGCTCACCTATCGCGAGCTGGACGAGCGGGCGTCGGCGTTCGCCGAGGAGCTCGCGGCGCGCGGCGTGTCTCGCGGCGACCGCGTCGGGCTCGAGCTCGAGCGCTCGGCCGAGCTCGTCGTCGCGGTCCTCGGGACGCTGAAGCTCGGCGCCGCGTACGTGCCGCTCGAGCCGGCCCTCCCTCGCGCGCGCCGCGAGGAGATGGCGCAGGGCGTCCGCGTGGTCGTCCGCGCGGGCGAGGTGGCAGAAGGACGCGTCCCGCGGCGAGCCTGGCCGCGAGGCTCGCGCGACCTCGCGTACGTCATCTTCACGTCGGGCTCCACCGGTCGCCCGAAGGGCGTCATGAGCGAGCATGCCGGCCTCGTGAACCGCCTCGCGTGGATGCAGGAGGCGTTCGAGCTCGGCGCGGACGACGCCGTCGTCCAGAAGACCCCGATCGGCTTCGACGTCTCGGTCTGGGAGCTCCTCTGGCCTCTCGTCACCGGCGCGCGGCTCGTCATGGCTCGACCGGAGGAGCATCGCGATCCCCGCTACCTCTCGGACCTGTTCGCGCGCGAACGCGTGACTGTGGCGCACTTCGTCCCGTCGATGCTGAGCGCCGTCGTGGACACGCCGGCGGCGTCGCTCGCGCCGCTCCGACTCCTCGTGTCCAGCGGAGAAGCCCTCACGCCGTCGCTGGTCGCGCGCGTCAGGCGTCGCTTCCCCGCGCTCCCGATCGAGAACCTCTACGGTCCGACGGAGGCGTCGATCGACGTGACGCGATGGTCCGTGCCGCCGGGGAGCGTCCCGGGCGAGATCCCGATCGGACGTCCGGTCGCGAACACGTACGTGCGCGTCCTCGACGAGCGCGGCCGCACGGTTCCGTTCGGCGCGCCCGGAGAGCTGTGTCTCGGTGGCGTCCAGCTCGCGCGGGGGTACCTCGACGACCCCGTGAAGACCGCGTCGCTCTTCGTCGTCGACCCGAAGGACCCGAGCGCGCGCCTCTATCGGACGGGCGACCGCGCGCGCTTCCGCGGTGACGGGGCGCTCCTCCATCTCGGCCGCCTCGACGACCAGGTGAAGGTCCGCGGCGTGCGGATCGAGCTCGGCGAGGTCGAGCACGAGCTCGCGCGCATCCCGGAGGTGCGCGAAGCCGCGGTCGTGGTCCGAGGAGAGGCGGATCGCGCCGAGCTCGTCGCGTTCGTCACGCCGGCGCGTGAAGCTCTCCAGGAGCCGCGCGAGGACGAGCACGTCGCGGGCTGGTCTCGCGTCTTCGACGACGCCTACCGCCGGTCGCTCGGCGCGTCGTCTTCGCCCGCGTTCCACCTCGGCGGATGGACGCGCGCGTCGGACGGCGCGGCGATCCCGGAGGAGGAGATGCGCGCGTGGGCGGACGAGATCGTCGAGCGCGTCCTCGCGCTCGGTCCGCGCTCGGTCCTCGAGCTCGGGTGCGGGACGGGGCTCCTCGCGCTCGCGCTCGCCGGGCGCGGAGTCCGCTACGTCGGCACCGACGTCTCGGGCGAGGCCGTCGCCCACGTGCGTGCAGAAGCCGATGCGCTCGGTCTGCGGAACGTCGAGGTGTCCGTCGGGAGCGCGGACGCGCCGCCGCCCGGCGCGTTCGACGTCGTGCTCCTCAGCTCGGTCGTGCAGTACTTCCCGAGCGTGGTCTACCTCGATCGCGTGCTCGCCGCGGCGGCGACGCGCATCGGAGAGCGCGGAGCGATCGTCGTCGCCGACGTGCGGAGCCTCCCCCTCCTCGGGCGCTTCGCCGAGAGCGTGGAGCGCGCGCGCGATCCCGGCGCGCCCCTCGACGTGCTCGCGATGCGCGCGCGGGCGAAGGTGGCCGCCGAGGAGGAGCTCGTCCTCGATCCGCGCTACTTCGCCTCGTTGGCGGTGAAGCCGGGCTTCGAGCGCGTCCGCGGCGCGGCGACGTTCGTGAAGGCGAGCCCGTTCGACAACGAGATGTCCGTGTTCCGCTTCGACGTCGTCCTCGACGTCGGGGGCCGCTTTCCTCCTCCTCCTCCGCGCGCGACGACCTGGGCGGAGGTGGGCTCGCTCGAGGGCCTCGACCGGCTCCGAGGCGAGCCGGTCGTCGTGACCGCGATCCCGAACGCGCGGTTCGTTCCCGGCGGAGTCCGCGCAGAAGAGCTCTTCGCGCGCGGCGCACGGGCAGCCTGGGACCCGACGGCGCCCGAGGACGGCGCACTCCAGGCGATCTTCGGCGGCGCGCTCGACGCGCCTTGCGCTCCGTCACGGGATCACGCGAACCGCCCTTGGGAGGCCGCGTGCCTCCGGACCCTTCCGCGGCGCGCGCGCGAGCACCTGAGAGAGCGCCTCCCCGAGGCGATGGTGCCGTCGTCGATCGTCGTCGTCGCGGAGCTCCCGCACACACCGAGTGGGAAGATCGATCGTCGCGCGTTGCCCGACCATGGCGCGCCGCGCCGACGCGAGGGGGTGCGCGTCGCGCCGCGCACGGCGGCGGAGCGCGTCGTCCACGACGTCTTCGTCGACCTCCTCGGCACGGCGGACGTCTCCGTCGACGACTCGTTCTTCGATCTCGGCGGCCACTCGCTGCTCGCGACGCAGCTCGTCGCCCGCCTCCGCGAAGCGACGCGGAAGGACGTCCCTCTCCGGGCGGTCTTCGAGGACAAGACGGTGGCCGCTCTCGCCCGCCTCGTGGACGAGAGCAGCATGATGGCGGCGGACCCCGCCTGCCGCGCTCCTGCCGGTCCGTCACCGCTCTCCTTCGCGCAGCGGAGGATGGTCGTCCTCGACGCGCTCGCCGCCGCCCCGGGAACCTACAACGTGCCGGCGGCCCTCCACGTCCGCGGGGCGCTCGATCGAGAGGCCCTCCGCCGCGCGATCGCCGAGGTGATCGTCCGCCACGAGACCCTCCGGACGCGGATCGTCCCCGCCGAGCCCGAGCCGCTCGCGGAGCCGACAGCGCCGTATGTGCCGAGCCTCGAGCCGGTCGACGTCGACGCGCGGGACGTCTCTGCCCGCGTGGCGGCCGAGGCGCGTGCGCCGTTCGACCTCGCCACGGGGGGCCTCCTCCGCGCGACGCTCCTCCGCGTGCGCGCGGACGAGCACGTCCTCGTCCTCGTGACCCATCACGTGGTCTCCGACCGCTGGTCGATGGGGATCCTCGTGCGCGAGATCACTGCGCTCTACCGCGGGGAGACGCTCCCGCCGCTCGACGTGTCCTATCGTGACCTCGCCGTCTCGGAGCGCCGCCGCGGGCACGCGGAGGCCGACGTCGCATACTGGAAGCGGGCGCTCGAGGGCGCTCCGCCGGTGATCGAGCTGCCGACGGATCGTCCCCGCCCCCCGCGCAGGTCCTCGGTCGGAGCGCGCACGTCGTTCCGACTCACCGGTCCCGCGGCGCGGGCCGTCGCGCGGCTCGCCGCGGCGCGCGACGCCACGCCGTTCATGGTGCACTTCGCCGCCTTCACGGCGCTCCTCCACCGCGCGGGCGCGGGCGAGGACCTCGTCGTGGGGACCCCGGTCGCGGGTCGGCTCCGCCCCGAGGCCGAGCCGCTCGTGGGCCTCTTCGTGAACACGCTCGCCCTCCGAGCGCGCGTCTCGGCCGAAGTCCCGTTCGGCGACCACCTCGCGCGCGTGCGCGAGACCGCGCTCGAAGGCTTCGCGCGCCAGGGCGTGCCCTTCGAGGCCGTCGCGCGCGCTCTCTCCCCGGCGCGCTCGCTCGAGCACGATCCCGTCGTGCAGGTGATGCTCGTCGTCCAGAACGTGCCGCGGACGGAGCTCGAGCTGCCCGGGGCGACGGTGGTCCCGATCGACGCCGACACGTCCACGGCGAAGACGGACCTGACGCTCTTCGTCGAGGACGACGCGTGCGCGTTCGAATGGGACGCGGATCTCTTCGACCCGCCCACCGTCGCCGCGCTCGCCCGAGCGTACGACGCGCTGCTCGCGGGGGCGGGGGAGGACGAGGGCTCGCGCATCGCGTCGCTGCCGCTCGTATCGGCGTCCGAGCGGGAGCGCCTCCTCGCGCTCGGTCGCGGCGAGCGCGTCGAGATCCCTGGTGTCACGATCTCCGACGCGATCGCGGAGGTGTGCGCGCGTCTCCCGGGGCGGACCGCGATCCGGGATGGCGGGAGGAGCACGACGTACGGCGAGCTCGGAGCGCGCGTGTCGCGCTTGGCGGCGTCGCTCGCGCGAGGTGGAGCGCGGCGAGGTGCGTACGTGGCCGTCGCGCTCCCGCGGAGCACGGACGCGATCGCGGTGATCCTGGCCGTCTTCGCGTCGGGGGCCGCGTACGTGCCCCTCGAGCCGTCGCATCCGGAGGCGCGGCGCGCGCAGATCGTGGCGCAGCTCGCGCCGGTGATCGTCGTCGACGAGGACGCCCTCACGCGTCTCGACGCCGAGAGCGTCGACGGTGTGCCCGCATCTCCGGCGATCGAGGACGTCGCGTATGTGATCGCGACCTCGGGCACGACAGGGACGCCCAAGCCCGTAGCCGTGGGCCATCGCGCGCTCCGGAACCACATGGACTGGATGGCGCGGGCCTTCCCCACGGGGGAAGGCGACCGTGTCCTCCTCCGCACGTCGCTCGCGTTCGACGCGTCGATCTGGGAGCTCTTCGCGCCGCTCCTCGCGGGCGCGACGGTCGTGGTCGCCTCGGCGAGCGAGGGCGCGGATCCGGTCGCGATCGTGGAGCTGTGCCGCGCGGAGGAGGTCACCGTCCTCCAGCTCGTGCCGACGCTGCTCGCGGCGGTGGTCGAGACGGGCGCATCGCTCCCGGCGACGCTCCGTCGCGTCTTCGCGGGCGGCGAGCCGCTGCCTGCCTCCCTCGTCGCGGCGTTCGTGACCCGCTCCGAGGCCGAGCTCGTGAATCTCTACGGCCCGACGGAGGCGACGATCGACGCGACCTCGTGGCGGTGCGAGCGCGCGGAGCCCGGACCTGTGCCCATCGGGAGGCCGATCGCGAACACGACCGTACGCGTGGTCGACGCCGCAGGCGGGCTCGTCCCGCAGGGGCTGCCGGGCGAGCTCTACCTCGGCGGCGAGGGGCTCGCGCTCGGGTACGTGGGCGATCTCGCCGCGACGCGCGACCGCTTCGTGCCGGACCCGTTCGCCGCGGGCGAGCGGATGTACCGCACGGGAGACCGCGTCCGCATGCGCGAGGACGGCGCCCTCGTCCATCTCGGTCGTCGCGACGAACAGGTGAAGATCGGAGGCGTCCGCGCGGAGCTCGGGGAGATAGAGGCGGCGATCCTCGCACATCCCGACGTCGTCGCCGCGGCGGTCGTCGTGCTCCTCGAGCCACGCCGCCTCGCGGCCTTCGTGGTGGAGCGACGCGCGATCACGGACGCAGAGCTCGCAGAGTGCGCTGCGACGCGGCTCCCGCGCGGGCTCGTACCGTCGACCTTCGTCCGCGTGGACGAGCTCCTGCGGACGTCGAGCGGGAAGGTCGATCGCCGCGCGCTCGCCGCCTGGAAGATCGCGCCGGTCGCGGCCACGCCTGGGCCCCCTCTGGACGAGACGGGCAGAACGCTCGCGCGTGTGATCGCGAGCGTGCTCGGGGTGCCGGTCGTCGGACCGGACGACGACTTCTTCGAACTCGGCGGCGACTCGATCGCGTCCCTGCACGTCGTGGCGCGGGCTCGCGCCGCCGGGCTCGTGCTCACGCCGCGTGACGTCTTCGAGGCGCCCACGGTCCGTGGGCTCGCGCCGCGCGCGATGCCCGCCGTCACCTCCGCCTCCGCGGGGACGAGCGAGGGCCGCGTCTTCCCGCTCACGCCGGTACAACGCTGGTTCTTCGGGCTCGATCTGCCGAACCCGAGCCACTGGAACCAGTCCGTTCTGGTCGAGGTCCCCGGCGACGTGGATCGCGCGAAGCTCGCGGCGGCCGTGGCACGGGTGGTCCAGGAGCACGCGATGCTGCGTGCGCGCTTCGGGGGATCGGAGGGCGCGATCGCCCCGGCCGAGGAGCGCGCCTTCACCGTGGTCCAGACCGACGCGGCGGGGCTGTCCGCCGAGGCCGGGCGGGTGCAGGCCAGCCTCGATCTCGTGTCGGGGCCGGTCTTCCGCGTCGTGCTCTTCGACCTCGGAGAAGGGTGCTCTGCTCGTCTCCTCCTCGTCGCCCACCACCTCGTCGTCGACGCCGTCTCGTGGCGCATCCTGCAGGAGGATCTCCTCGCCGCCTACGCGGGCGCCGCGCCGAGCGCCGCTTCGACGCCGTTCGCGGCGTGGGCGCACGAGGCGAACGCCCTTCTTCCTCCGTCGGAGCCGGCGGTCCCGTCGTCGTTCGCGCTGCCCCACGACGGCTTCGGCGGCGCGGCGACGGAGGCGACGGCCGAAGTCGTCTCCCTCGCGCTCGACGAGGCCGAGACGGCGCGCCTCGTCCGCGCTCGGGGCCCGCGCGCGGAGCTCGTGCTCCTGGCCGGGCTCGTGTCGGCCGTCGCGGACTTCACGTCCGCGGACGCGGTGCCGATCACCGTCGAGCGTCACGGGCGCGATCTCGTCCCGGCGCTCGACGTGTCGCGCACCGTCGGATGGTTCACGCGCTTCGACGAGGTGACCATCCCGGTCGCGCCGTCGGCCGCGCAGCTCGTCGCCACGCGGGAGGCGCTCCTCTCGACTCCCGCCGCCGTGGGGCCGCCTCCCGCGTCGTCGCGCCTCGTCTTCAACTATCTCGGTCGGCTCGACGTCGAGGTCGAAGGCCTCGGCGCCCTCGCCCCCGCCACGGAAGGTCGCGGGCGCGAGCGCAGCGCGGACGCGCCGATGCCGTTCGCGATCGATCTCACGGGTGGCGTCTCGCGCGGCGTCCTCCGTCTCGATCTCCGCTACAGCGCCGCCCTCCATGCGCCGGCGACGATGGCCGCGCTCGCCGAGCGCCTCCTCGAGCACGTGCGCGCGCACCTCGACGACGCCGGAGCGCCCTCGGCCGAGGACTTCCCCGAGGCGGAGCTCGACGCGCGCCAGCTCGATCGCGTCCTCGATGCGATCGGTCGCCGGAGGCAGGCGTGAGCGCGGACGTCGAAGATCTCTATCCGCTCACGCCGATGCAGGAGGGCATGCTGTTCGACGCCCTCCATGCGCCGACGCACCGCCTCTACGTGCAGCAGCTGGTCTGTCGGGTGCGTGGCCCCCTCGATCGCGACGCGTTCCGCGCGGCGTGGCGGAGCGTGGTCGCGCGTCATCCCGCGCTGCGCACCGCGTTCGTGTGGGAGGACGCGGACAAGCCGCTCCAGGTCGTCCTCCGGAGCGTCGAGATCCCCTTCGAGGAGCGCGACCTCCGCGCGACGCCCGCCGCCGAGCAAGAGGAGGCGCTCGCGACGTTCCTCAAGGGCGACCGGGCGCGCGGGTTCGACCTCCGCGATGCGCCGCTGCTCCGCCTCGCGCTCCTCCGCGTGTCCGACGACGAGGTGAAGGTCGTCTGGACGCACCACCACCTGATCCTCGACGGGTGGTCGCTCCCGATCGTGCTCGGCGATGTCTTTCGCGTGTACGCGGCGATGGTCACGGGGTCGCCGCTCGCGCTGCCCGATCCGCCGCCGTTCCGCGCGCTCCTCGGATGGCTCCGCGAGCAGCGCGCGAAGCAGGCCGAGGCGCTCGCCTCCGCGAAGCGCGCGCTCGAAGGCTTCACGCGCCCGACGCCGCTCCCGCTCGAGGACGGACCGCGCGGTCCCCTCGGAGGCCCGGCCGAGGCGCACGGGGAGGTGACCTCGGCCTGGACGCCGGAGACGACGGCGAGGCTCGAGGCGCGGGCGCGGAGCGAGCGCGTGACGCTCGCCTCGCTCCTCGACGCCGCGTGGGCGCTCGTCCTCGCGCGTCACGCCGGGACGGACGACGTGGTCTTCGGCGTCACCGTGGCAGGGCGGCCGCCGCTCCTCCGCGGCGCCGCGACGACCGTTGGGAACTTCATCGGCACGATTCCGCTCCGGGTTCACGTCGCGGCGGACGCCACGGTCTCGAGCCTCGCCTCCGCCGTGCTGCGGTCGCTCGGGGACCACGCGAGCCACGCCCATCTCTCGCTCGCCGAGCTGAAGGCGGCGAGCGACGTCCCGAAGCACGCGCCGCTCTTCGAGAGCGTCGTCGTCGTCGAGAGCTACCCGGTCGATCCGTCGCTCGCTGCGGGCGTGGCGGGCATCGTCGTCTTCGACGTCACGACCCGCGAGCGGACGAGCACGCCGCTCACCCTGGTCGCTGCGCCCGGGACGGCGGGGCTGCGCCTGGGGCTCCTCCACGACCGCGCGCGCTTCTCGCAGCCGGCGGCGAAGGAGATCCTGGCTCGCTACGAGCACGTCCTCCGCTCGCTCGCCGAGGGGCACGACGGGACCCTCGCCGATGCCGCTCTCTCTCCGGTCGCCCCGCCGTCGGTCCCGGCCGAGGTGATCGCGGTCGACACGACACTCGACGCGTGGTTCACGCGGACGGCGAGGACGCATGCGGCCCGGATCGCCGTGAAGGAGGCAGCCACCGGCGCGACCCTCACGTACGCCGGGCTCTTCCGGAGGGCGGCGGGCCTCGCGCACGCGCTCCTCCGCGCGGGCGTGGGGCCGGGCGAGAGGGTTGGGGTGTGCGTCGACCGTTCGAACGACCTCGTCGCGTCGGTGCTGGGCGTCCTCCTCGCGGGCGCGGCGTACGTGCCGATCGACGTCTCCGTCCCGGCGGCGCGCATCCGCTACGTGATCGAGGACGCGAGCCTTCGCGTCCTCGTGACACGTGCGGCGGACGACCCGCGCGGTAGGGGGGAGCCGTTGCCCGACCTCGTCGTCGTCGTCGTGACCGGCGAGGAGGACGCGGACGACGCCCCGCACGTCGCTCGGCGGTCCCCCGCGGACCTCGCGTACGTGATCTACACGTCGGGCTCGACGGGGAAGCCCAAGGGCACGCTCGTCTCGCACGCGAACGTCGTCCGGCTCTTCGTCGGCACGGAGAGGTGGCTCCGAGCGGGCCCCGACGACGTGTGGACCCTCCTCCACTCCATCGCGTTCGACTTCTCGGTCTGGGAGCTCTTCGGTGCGCTGCTCTACGGGGGCACGCTCCTCGTCGTCCCGCTCGAGACGGCCCGACGCCCGAGCGAGCTCCACGCGCTCGTGGCCGAGGAGCGGGTCACGGTCCTGAACCAGACGCCGTCCGCGTTCGAGGCGTTCGACGCAGCGGACGCGGATGCGCCCCGAGCCCTCGCGCTCCGCACTGTGATCTTCGGAGGGGAAGCGCTTCGTGTCGCTCGCCTGGGCCCGTGGTTCGAGCGGCACGGCGAGGCGTCGCCGCAGCTCGTGAACATGTTCGGCATCACGGAGACCACCGTGCACGTGACGGTGAGGCCGCTCCGGCGAGACGACGTCGGCCTCGCGCGTCCCGGCGAGAGCGTGATCGGCGTGCCGCTGCCGGATCTCGCGGTGGAGGTGCGTGACGCGCGCGGGCTGCGCGTTCCGGACGGCGTCGCCGGGGAGCTCTGGGTCGGCGGCGCCGGCGTCACGCGCGGCTACCTCGAGCGACCCGCTCTCACCGCGGCGCGCTTCGAGGGCGGGTGGTACCGGACGGGCGACCGCGGGCGTCGCCGGCTCGACGGCGAGCTCGTGCACCTCGGGCGGCTCGACGACCAGCTCAAGGTCCGCGGCTTCCGGATCGAGCCCGCCGAGATCGAGGCCGTGCTGGAGGCTCACCCCTCGGTGCGCGCGTGCGCGGTCGTTGCCGAAGAGCCCGGGGAGGGCGGAGACGGCGCGTCGCGGAGTCGGCTCGTCGCCTTCGTCGTCCTCGAGCCTGGCGCGGCGGAGGACGACGCTGCGCTCCGCGCTTTCGCCGCGTCGAAGCTCCTCCGCGCGATGGTCCCCTCCGCCTTCGCGCGGATCGACGCGCTCCCGCTGTCGGTGAACGGCAAGGTCGACCGCGCGAAGCTCGCGCGGATGCGCCGGAGCGAACCGGCGCGCGAGGTCCGGCCCCGGCCCTCGCGCGGCGGGCTCGTCGATCTCGTTGCGTCCGTCTGGGCGGAGCTCCTAGGGCTCGCGTCGCTCGATCCGGACGCCGACGTCTTCGAGCACGGCGCCCACTCGCTCCTCGCGACGCGCGCCGCGTCCCGTCTCGCGCGCGCGACGGAGCGCGACGTCCCGATCCGCCTCCTCTTCGAGCACCCGACGCCGGCGCGCCTCGCCCGCGCGCTGACGGCGAGCGCCGAGGCGATGGGGGTCGCACCGGTCGTCCCCGCCGTCTCCCAGCGCGGCCTCTACCCGACGTCGCTCGCGCAGCGCCGGCTGTGGTTTCTCGATCGGCTCGAGGGATCGCGTGCGTTCTACACGATTCCAGCGGCGCTCCGCGTGTCCGGCGCGTTGGACGAGGTTCGACTCGCCGCTGCGTGGGAGCGGGTCGTCGACCGTCACGCCGCCCTCCGCGCGACGTTCGTCGAGGACGAGGGCGAGCCGCGCCAGAGGACGACGGGACCGCGCGCGCCCCTCCGCATCGTTCGCGTCGCGAGCGAGGACGCCGCGCTCGCCGCCGCCCGCTCGCTCGCCGGCGCGTCGTTCGACCTCGCGGCGGGCCCCCTCGCGCGCGCCGAGGTCCTCCGCTGGTCCGACGAGGACGCGCTCTTCGTGCTCGCGATCCATCACATCGTCGCCGACGGCTGGTCGCTCGGGATCCTCGTGCGCGATCTCGCGCGGGCCTACGGTGGCGTCGCGCTCGAGCCGCTGGCCGTGGATCAGCCCGACTACGCCGCGTGGCAGCGCGCGCGGCCGGCCTTCGACGAGGGGCTCAGGTTCTTCCGCGAGGCGCTCGCGGGCGCGCCGGCGCTGCTCGAGCTGCCGAGAGACCGAGCGCGCCCCGCGCGCGCGACCCACGACGGCGCCGAGATCCCCTTCGCGCTGACGCTCGAGGAGACGCGGGCGCTCGAGGCGCAGAGCCGCGCCGCGTCCGCGACCCTCTTCATGACCCTCCTCGCGGGCCTCGAGGTGTTCCTCGCGCGCGTCTCGGGCCAGGACGACGTGAGCGTCGGCGTCTCGGTCGCCGGCCGCACTCTGCCCGAGACGGAGGAGATGGTCGGCTTCTTCGTGAACCTCGTCGTCGTGCGCGCGCGGATCGGGGACGACGCGACGGTCGCCGAGGCGCTCCGCGGCGCGAGGCGCCGGACGCTCGAGGCCTTCGTCCACGCGGACGTCCCGTTCGAGCAGGTCGTCGAGGCGATTCATCCGCGGCGGAGCCTCGGCGACGCGCCGCTCTTCCAGGTGAACTTCGTCTACCAGAACCTGCCGCGGCACCGCATCGAGAGCGGGGGCCTCGCGCTCGAGCCGGTGCTGCTCCCGAGCACGTCGTCCCGCTTCGACCTCGTCCTCGCGATCGACGAGCCCGCGGGCGGCGCGCTGCGCGGGACCTTGACGTTCCGGACGGATCTCTTCGACCGCACCACCGCCGAGCGCTTCATCGCGCAGTATCGCGCCGTCCTCGCCGCGATCGCCGCGAGCGACCAGACGCGCGTCGGCGCGATCCGCCTCGGCCCCGCCGCCCTCCCGGCCGCGACG
>JALHPN010000224.1 GCA_022842465.1 Polyangiaceae bacterium
CCCGGCCACCCCGGCCACGCCGGCGAAGACGCCCTGACGGGCTCGCGCGCTCGCGCCACGGCGCGAGCGCGCGAAACGGAAACGACGAGAGGCCGGTGCCCTCCCTTCATGGGCGGGCAGCCGGCCTCTCGGCGTTCGGGCGTCCTTGCCGTCTCCTCGGAGACGAGGCTCAGGTCCCGCCGTAGTCGTCCACGCAGGTGCGGTTCTTCGGGAGCGAGGTCGCGGCGCAGACCTTGGTGTTGTTGACGGTCGTGCACGTCGTGCCCGTCGCGCAGTCGTCGGTCGCCGAGCAGACCTCGTTGATCTTGTACTTCGGGAGGCACACGCCGCCCGCGCAGCGGAGCGTCTCGACGCACGGCACGTCCGCGGAGCAGATACCGTTCGCCTCGGGTCGCGCGACGCAGAACCGCGCCGTCGCCTTGAGGTCGCAGTAGCTGCCCGCCGCGCACGTGTCGCCGGGGTTGCCGCACGGCTCGCCCTTGTTCTTCGCCGTCTTGTCGAAGCAGACGTTCTGCGAGCAGACGAGCGAGCCCGTGCACTCGTAGTCGTTCGCGCAGGGCTGCGTCTTCTCCTTCGAGCCTGCGAACACGCGCTCGCAGGCCTCGTACGTGTCGGCGTCCTTCGCGGGGTCGATGTTGCGCGCGGCGAGGAGATCCCGCGTCTTGTTGATGCAGGCCTCGGCGGAGCCGGCGCGATAGCTGCGGCCCGTCCCGGCGGCGCGCGCCGCGTTCGCCTGGCAGCTCGCCGCGCGCTTGGTCTGGCAGTTCTCGACCGTCGTGGAGCAGGTGACCTGCGCGACGGCCTTGCACTCCTCCTCGGCGAGCGCGCTGCAGAACGACTCCGTCGAAGGGTACTTCTCGCCGACGTCGTCCCCACACGCGACCAGGGTGACGAACGCCGCGCATCCGAGCGCGGTAAGGGTGGTGCGAATCATCGATCCTCCAAGGGTGCCCACGTTTCTCTCCCAAGGCGCGTCTGCCGGCAAGGTTCCATCACGCGAGAACGACGCGACCCCGCGAGGCTCCCCCGCCAGGAAGTGGGACGAGCGGGGCGCGCGCGGTGTTCAACGGTGCGTGCGCGGAAGCGGCGAGAGTCGGGCGCGCGCGGGGACATGCGGGGGGCGTGCCGCTCCCCGGAGGAGCTCGTCCATGAAGATCTCGAAGGCGATCTGCGCGATGGTGGCGGCCGGATTCACGTGTTTCGCGGGGCTTTCGCCCGCCTCTGCGCAGTCCGCTTCGCGCCCCGACACGCCGAGCGCGGCCGCGAGCGGCCCTGCCCGTGCGTCGGCTGCCACGGTCACGGTGTCGACGCGCGATTACACAGAGACCCGGACCGGCGGCGACCAGGTCGTCACCTTCCCGGGCGACGAGCTCCCCGCCGACGGCCCCAACCCCTACGGCGACACGATCCGCCGTCCGCCGGGGGTCATGCGCCAAGGCCTCGTGAAGCCGCGCCTGAACTTCGTGAGCGAGCTCGTGAAGAGCGTCGAGAACCTCTGACCTTGATCTAGAGAGCTCCCCTCGGCTAGGGTGCCGCCCGCTTCACCTCGCGAAGGTGGCGGAATTGGCAGACGCGCTGGATTCAGGTTCCAGTGGGGTAACTCCTGTAAGGGTTCAAGTCCCTTCCTTCGCACCGTACGTCCTACCGCCCGTCACCGGCGGCGACACTCCAGCAGCTGGCCCCTGCTCCAGCCCGTCACGCCTTGGGTCGCGCCGGTGGAGCCGGCGACCGTGACCCAGGCGTCGATGCCACGGTCGCGGAGCGAGCGGAGGCGCAGCGTGAGCTCGACGTGGCGTCGCTCGCCGGTCGCCAGCCGGGCGGTCACGTTTCCCTCTCCGTCGACCACGGCGTCGTCGTAGTCGAGCGTGACGCGCTCGTCCGGCTCGAGCGGGGATCGGTCGCCGTCCGTCGAGACGAGGGTGAGCGTGGGTCCCTCGACCGCGAGGGTCGTGCTCTCGCACGTGTACCGCACGATCCGCGAGAAATACCGCTCGACGCCGTGGGCGCCCCGGAGAGCGCCACCAGACTCGTACGAGTGGGCGACCTCGAAGGACGGCGCGTCACCGCTGCCCTCGAGCCGGTTGCCGATCACGATGCCACGTGCGACGCGGCCGTCGCCGAGCAGTCCCGACCAGGTGCCGTCGCCGCGCACGAGGGCGCCCACGAGATCCTCGCCTCGGGCGTCGTCGTCGTCGAAGAGGAGAAATCCCCGAAGCGTCCCGGGGACGGCGAGCAGCGACGACCCCCCTGCGGAGCCATCGGCGTCCGCGATCTTGCCGCCGCAGCCTGCGAGGAGCCCCGCGAGGGCGGCGAGACGGAGGAGCGTTCTCATCGGCGCGTCACGTTGCAAGGCGCCTGCCCAGCCCGAGCCCCTGACGTTCCCGCGTCACGGGGCGGTGCGAGGTCGGCGCCTCACCCGCGAGGGGGAAACAGGGTCCCCGGCTCGCGGGTGGCAACCGCGCGCTGCGGCCTGCGCGGCGAAGGCTACCGCGCACGCCTCAAATGCCGAGCTCGAGACGGACCTGCCGGGCCGCGTCCCGGTCCCCGACGACCTCCAGAAGGTCGGTCTCCTCCTCCTCGAGCTCCATCCACACCGAGCACCGACCCGCCGCGCACAGGCCAGGGTAGGCGCGGTCGAGCTCGGCCGCGACGGCGCCCTTGACGGTCACGAAGCGACGGTTTCCCCCCACCTCTCCGGTCATCGGGTTTCGCCTTCCGATCCCGTTGTCGTCCGTCACGAACACCCCGAAGCAGGTCGCGGGAGACGTCGCGCACGTCAACCCGACCTCGAGCACGCGCCCGCGCCGGTCGCGCGGCGTGAGCGTCACGCCGACGAAGGCTTGGCCAGCCGCGGCTCCAGGCGGCGCCGAGGCGACCCGCACGGCGTCGGGCGTCGGCAACCGGCCTCGCACGAGGAAGCAGGAACGGTCGTCGTTCGCGGTCGAGGCGGCAGCGCCCGAAGCGCCGACGTCGTCGTCGGGAGCGGCGCTACAGCCGGCGGAGACGAGCGTGAGGGTCGCGAGGAGAGAAGCTGCCTTGAGGATCGACGTCATGCCGTCGATGGTGCAGAGCACGTGCCCGCCGACGTGCGCGCCAAGCATCCTCGCTTTCGAGGCGGGAGACGCATCGACCCTACGCCCGCACCTCTCACGGCATGGTCGAAGAGGCCTCGGCCTCGAAGCAACGCAGCGGGCTCGATGGCAGCCACGGCCGCCCCGCGAGGAACACCGCGTGCGTCACACGTCCAACCGGCGCCACGGGATGCGCGTCGCTTCGGAGGCGGCTGCGCGGGCGAGACTCGCGAGCATCTCGCCCTCCGGCAAGATCGCCTCCCGCCGACATGTCACCCGATTGGGAGCTTGCCGCGCGGACGGCAACTGGCCACCGTGGAGGGATGCGAATCTCCTCCTTGGCGTCGACGCTCTCGCTCGCCGCGCTTGCCTGCGTCGCCCACGTCGGGTGCGACGACGCCAGCACGACGACAGCCACCCCACCCGGCGCGGACGGGGGCACCTTCGAGCCCACGGGCGACGGCGGGGCCACGCCCGGTCCCGCGGGGCCAGTCCTCACGGCGTGCCCGGACACGTCCAGCGGCGCCGGTACCGAGCACGCCAGGGAGATCACGGCGGACGAAACATGGAGCGCAGCGGGCAGCCCGCACCGCGTCACCTTCGGGATTCGCGTCCTCGCGACGGTGACGATCGAGCCGTGCGCCACCGTCCTCGTCGGGGACTCCTACACCGTCACGATCGGCACGACGGGCAAGAAGGGGGCGATCGTCGCGAAGGGCGAGCGCGGCGTCGACGCGAGCGGCGCGCCCATCCGGCGCCCGGTCACGTTCGGAGCGATCGATCCCAGCAAGCCCTGGGGCAGCCTCACCGTCGATCAGGAGGGGATGCTCGACCTCTCCTCTGCCGTTCTGCGCGACGCGGCCTCGGCGGCGTCGGATCAGAACGGCGGCGGCGCGATCCTCGCCTATGGCGAGGCCTCGACGGCGGCGACCGTCGTGAAGAACGTCCGCGCCGTGGACCTCACCATCGAACGCGCGCGCGGTCATGGAGTGAGCTTGCAGCGCCGCTCGGCCTTCACCGACGACTCGAAGGACGTCGTCGTGAAGGACAGCGGCCGCGAAGGGGCGGCATTCCCCATCCGCGTCGTGCCCGGCGCGATGACCAACATCCCGACGGGCGTCGTCCTCATGGGCAACCACGCCGACGAGATCGAGATCCTCGCCTCGAGCGCATCGACGCTGACGGACACGATCCGCTCGCGCGGCGCGCCCTACCGCGTCTCGGGTCGCCTCCGCGTCGCGCCCGAGACGGACGGGCCCGCCGCGACGCTCACGATCGAGCCAGGCGTGACCTTGCGCTTCGACACGACCTCGGACAGCGGACTCCAGATCGGCACGAGCGATGCGAGGCAGGGCATCCTCGTCGCCGCAGGCACCGTCGCAGCGCCGATCACGTTCACCTCCGCGAAGTCGCCTGCCGCGCCCGGCGACTGGAAGAACATCTACTTCGGCTACAGCCCCCCTGCAGGCAACCGGATCGAGAACGCCGTCATCGAGTACGCCGGCGGCTCCAGCGGCGCGCAGGGGTACGGCTGCGGCGACGCCGAGAACGACGCCTCCGTTCTCCTCCTTTCGGCGCGTCCGACGGACGCGTTCATCAAGACGACGACCTTCCGGAACGGCGGCGGTGACACGGGGATCGTGCTCGGCTGGACGTCGGATCTCGCGGGACCCGACTTCAAGGCGACGAACACGTTCACCAGCATGCCCACGTGCGAGGTGAGTCGGTGGCGGAACGCGACCGGCGAGACGTGCCCCGGGTCGACCAACGGATCCCCCGTCTGCTTGTGAACGGAGCCGCGCACGACGCGCACCCCCCTGTCGCGCGTCACGTCGTCGGGGTCGAGCGCTTGGCGTCCGGCCTCGGATGCGCCCCTCGCGCTCTCAGCGCGCGAGGGCACCGAACAGGACGGGGATGACGATCGTGCGCGGACGATCGTCGTCTGCGGCGGGGAACATGACCTGGCCGACGCGCGCCGTCGCACACGCTGCGATGGCGTCGTCGAGGTTTCCTTCCGCCTTCGCCGCGACGCTGCGGACGTTCCCCCGGCGCGCGAGCCGCACGGAGACGGTGAGTACGCCGGACAAGTCGGGCGTCGCCCTTCGCGCGACGCGATGGCACCATCCGAGCTCCTTCTTCGCGGACTCGAGCGCGCGGCGCATGGACTCGGCAGCGGAGACGGCCTCCGGCGTGGGCGGTGGCCGCGGGTCGACCTCCGGGGACGGACGGAGCGCGCGGAGCTCGACGCGAAGCGGGACGCTGCATTCGTCGGGAGGAGCGGCATCGGCGCGACGTGTCGCCGCGCACGCCGCCTCGCTGCCGGCCGCGTCGAGGTGCTTGCGTTCGCGGGCGTAGCTCGCGTGGGCAACGTCTGCGCTCGCTTCGGCGGCGGTGGTGCTCTCGCCCCCGATCACGAAGGCGCCGACGCTGAGGCTCGCGACGACGTGGGTAGCGCGGTCGCACGTGCCTTCGAGCTCGGACGCGGCCACCGGAGCGCCGTCGCTCTCGTATCGGCCGACCACCGTCATCGCGATGCCGAGCGTCGCGCCTTGCATCACGCTCGCGCCGAGGCGCGTCGCGAGCAACGGCACCCTCGCGGCGATCTCCTCGCGATCACCGAGGACGACCAGCTCCCGCTGCCGCGCCGTCGCGGCGAAGGTGTACGGTCGCCGGACCGTGCAGCCGTCGACGATGCGCGCGCGACATCCATCGATGCGGACGGGCACGAGACCGTGACGGACGGCCGCTTCGAGCTTGCTCCGATCGAGCGGCGACCAGTCGACCACGAGGCGCTCCTCTGCCACGTCCGTCGCGTCGCACGCCGCGCGTTTCACCCCGCCCGGTGTACTGGGGACGAGCGTCGACGGGGTCGCACACGCGGCGAGTGCTGCGAAGGAGAGGCAAGCGCGGATTCGCACGACGCGTTCGAAACGTCGCCGTTCGGATCCTTGGGAGCTCGTCTTCCTCGTCGTCGCGCGTGGGCGGCGATGGCCCGCAGAGGGAGACTCACGGTGGCGAGCGTAGCGCGGCCCGGAGCCGTCCATGCGGTGTGTGCAGGTGTCTGGTCATGGTAGTTGCAGAGCATGCAGTCCACGGACTTCGGGCTCCTCGTCACCCTCGACGCCCTCCTGCAGGAGGGCAGCGTGACGGGCGCTGCGCGACGCGTCGGACTCTCGACACCGGCGATGAGCCACGCCCTCGCGAGGATCCGCGAGCGCCTCGGGGATCCGATCCTCGTTCGCTCTGGGCGGGGCATGCTCCTCACGCCGCGCGCGGAGGCGCTCCGGCCACGCGTGAACGCCGTGGTGGCCGAGGCGCGCCGGACCCTCGAGCCCGAGCGGCCCTTCGTCGCGAGCGAGCTGTCGCGAACGTTCGTCGTGCACGCTTCGGACTACGTGCTCACGGTCCTCGGCGCGACGGTGGACCGGATCCTTCGCGACGAGGCGCCGCGGGCCTTCCTGCGCTTCGTCCCCAACACCCCCGACGACCCCGCGCGGTTGCGCGATCAGGGCTCGGACATGGCCGTGGGCATCTACGGCGATCTCCCCCAGGAGATGAGAGCCAGGCAGCTCCTCACGGATCGCTTCGTCGTGGTCGCGCGGAAGGGTCATCCCCACATCGGGAGGCGCTTCACCCTGGAGCGATTCGTCGCCCTCGCGCACATCCAGGTCGCGCCTCGCGGCAAGCCCGGCGGCTATCTCGACGACGTGCTCGGCGAGCGAGGGCTCACGCGCACGGTCGCGCGCGCCGTGCCGTATTTCGTGACGGCGCTCCAGCTCGCCGCGCAGACCGACTACGTCCTCACGATCTCCGAGCGCCTCGCGAAGCAATACGAGCTCGCCCTGGGCCTCCAGGTGCTCGAGGTCCCCTTGAAGCTCCGGCCGTATGCGCTGAGCCTCGTGTGGCATCCGCGGGTCGACGGCGACCCGGGCCATCGCTTCCTCCGCGACGTCTTCGTGCGCGCGGCGCGCGAAGCGGCGGGCGAGCGTCACGAAGGGCCTCGCACTCGGCTCGACGCGACGGATCCGACGTCCGGGCAAGGTCGGAGGCGTCGACGACCGGCGCCGTAGTTGCACTGCCTGCAACCATGACTTCTACCAACCTGCATTGCTTGCAGCCCTCGTCGACTCGATAGTCATGGGCCTGAGGACGCAGCGTCCTCGATCGGAGAGCACCCATGAGCCTCAGAGATCCGAACCCGTCGAACGGGCGCCGGCGGAAGCGCGTCGCGATCGTGATCGCGAACCCGGCCACGTCCACCACCACCGGTTGGCCCGTCGGCTTCTGGTGGTCCGAGCTCACGCACCCGTACCACGCGTTCCACGAGACCGGCTACGAGGTCGAGGTCTTCAGCCCCGCCGTCGGCAGGTGCGAGGCCGACGCGCTGAGCGACCCCCGCGATCCGAGCGGCTACTCGGCCACGGACCTCGTCAGCATGGGATTTCTCCACACGCCCGCGCTCGCGGCGCTGGTCGAGAGGACGAAGCCCGTCACGGAGATCGACGTGGGCCGCTTCGACGCGATCGTGGTCGCGGGAGGGCAGGCGCCCATGTTCGGCTTCGAGAAGGCGGTCGATCTGCACCGGACGTTCGTCGCGTTCTACGAGGCCGGCAAGGTCGCCGCCGCGCTCTGCCACGGCGTCGCCGTCCTCCGTTACGCGAGGCTCTCCAGCGGCGAGATGCTCGCCGCAGGCAAGACCGTGACCGGGTTCGCGAACGTCGAGGAGGACTTCGCGGACGACGCCGTCTGGACGATGGGCGCGCTGCCGCGAGACAGGCACCTCATGCCGTGGCGCATCGAAGACGAGCTCCGGAAGCTTGGCGCGAACTTCGTGCGCTCGGGGCTGTGGCGCGGCTTCGCCGTGCGCGACGGCAACCTGATCACCGGCCAGCAGAACTTCTCCGGCACCGAGACGGCGAACCTAGTCATCGAGACGCTCGGTCGCTGAGCCATCCCACCCGAGCACGAGAGGAGTCCACGTGAACATCACCTTCATCGGCGCCGGTAACGTCGGCGCAGCTCTGGCGTGTCGCCTCGCCGAGGCCGGACACCACGTCGTCCTCGCGGAGGCGCGGGACGGATCGCCCACCGTCGCGGCCGCGCTCGCGCGCTCGTCCCGCCTCCGCCGAGCCCCCGTCGAGGAGGCCGTGCGAGCCGCGGAGATCGTCTTCTTGGCCACGCCCTTCGCAGCGAACGAGCCGGTGGTGGCGCCGCTCGCCGACGCCCTCGCGGGCAAGGTGCTCGTCGACTGCACGAACCCCGTCGGCCCCGGGCTCGCCCACGGCTTGAAGAGCGAGCGCTCGGGCAGCCAGGTCCTCCAGTCGCTCGCACCGAAGGCGCGCGTGGTGAAGGCGTTCACCATCTACGGCTTCGAGAACCTCGAGGACGCGTCCTACCCTGCCTATGCGGTCTTGCCCGCGATGCTCTTCTGCGGAGACGACGGCGCGGCGAAGGCGCTCGTCGGCCAGCTCATCACCGACACCGGCTTCGAGCCGGTGGACGTGGGCGGTCTCGTGCAGGCCCTGCACCTCGAGCACATGACGCTGCTCTGGGTCCGCATGGTGCGAGCGGGCGGGCACTCCCCGGGTCTCGTCTGGGCCGCGCTCCGACGCTGACGGGCGTGCGCGACGACGCACGCCTTGCGCCTCGAGGCGCCGTCCCGGGCGGCGTACGCGCGGCGTACGCGCGTGGCACGAGCGATGCTCCTCTCGCGAGAGCCCACACGGAGCTCCCCCAGGAGGGACGTCATGTCCTCGACTGCTTCGAAGGTTCTCGGCGCCGCCGTCGTGGCGATCTTCGCGTGTGCCGTCCCGCGCCGAGCCCACGCGCAGACGTGCGCGCAGACGGTCGACGTCTACACCGACGACATCGGCGGCCCGAAGCTGCTCCCGATCTCGATCTCCGCGATCAGGACGCCGAGCGGAGCGAGCGAGTCGCGCCTCCAGCTCCTGGCCGTCATGCCGAGCGGCTGGGACGTCGAGGAGGTGTCGGGCGACCGCGGCCCGCCGCAGCGCAAGACCACGGCGAGCTGCGCGGTGGCCCCCGCCTTCGACGCCACGAGGACGACGAACCTGCGCGCCTTCGAGGAGCAGACCGCGTACTTCTGGTCGCGCACCGCGCGTGACTACGCGAGCCGACGTCTCTGGATCACGCCGCCCGGCTGGCCGCTCGGCGCCATCAAGATGGCGAAGGACGGCGTGCAGCCCAACGTGCTCACCCAGGGCTCCTTCGACACCGCGTGCTTTCCCATCGGGGCGGCCGACGGGTGCATGCGGGTCTGGCCGACCGACGGGCCCAAGATGCACCTCAAGTCCGGGGTCGTGACGCCCGGCCTCGTGACGCACGAGTACGGGCACTACGCCGCGGGGTACGTGTTCGGACACATGGACGTCTTCGGCTTCTCCCTCCCGGCAGCGGCGGGCGACTGCGCGAAGCTCGCCTTCCAGGAGGCCGCCGCCTACCTCTTCAGCTTCCTCGTGCTCCACGACGCGCGCTACGAGGCGGGCCCCGACGCGTACGCGAAGGTCGACGCGACGGGGCTCTACCGATGGCCCGTGACGTGCGGCGATCCGAAGCAGGCGTACGACGTCGCGCGGCCGTTGCAGCAGGCCTTCCTCCAGGCGTTGTGGGGCCGCGATCCTACGAGCACGATCCGGGTGGACTGGGGCGCCACCCCGGGCGCGAGCATGCCGAACGATCCGAAGGTCGCGAACCGCACGATGGCGAACGCGTTCGTCTACGGGCTCGCGCTCAACCGCGGCCAGCGCGTCGACGCGCTCGCAGGCTCGATCCTCGAGTGGCTGACCGTGAACGAGCCGAAGCGCGTCGGGCCGATCCGACGCATCTTCGCGGCGCACGGGCTCGTGCCGCGCCCGAGCGGGGAGCTCTGCGCAGCGCACACGGAGTGCATGTCGCTTCGGTGCGACAACCGCCCCGGAGCCGGCTGCGTCTCGCTCGACCGCATGGCGGCTCCCGGACAGTTCTGCACGGCGCACGCGCAATGCCAGAACGCGGTGTGCCGCGTCACGTCGGGCATCCGGGGCACGTGCGCGACGGGCGCCGCGCTCGGGACGGCGTGCACGAGCCACGCGCAGTGCGCCACGCAGCGCTGCGACAACCGCCCGAATGCCGGATGCGTCGCGCACGACGGCACCGCCGGCCCCGGACAGTTCTGCACCACGCACCAGCAGTGCCGAGGCGGGTACTGCCGCGTCGACTACGGGCGCGTCGCCGGCACGTGCGGGTGAGCTAGGCTCGACCCGTGCGCTTCTCTCCCGTGAAGGCGGCCATTCGTCGCGGCGGGGCCTACCAGACGCTCGCCGCCAGCTCGCTCCTCCTCGGGTCCCTCTTCACGGTCGGGGGACTCCGTATCGCGCTGGACGAGCCGAAGATCCTCTTCCTCGGGCTCCTGATCCTCGTCCCCTTCCTCCTCCATCGGCGGGACGCGCGTTCGCGCGAGGGCGTCTCCGTGGAGGCGACGCGCGAAGCCCTCGACGTCGGAGGTCGCGTCTACCCGGCCTCGCGCCTCGCCGGCGCGTGGGCGCGCGACGCCGGTACCGTCGTCGTCACGCTCGACGACCGGACCGAGGTCGTCCTGGAGCTCGCGGGGGGTGAGGCCGACGCCGTGCTCGCCGCCCTCGGTTGGAGCGAGACCGTGCGGACGGTGCCGACGCCACTGCGAGGCTCGCTCGGCCCCTTCACGGTCGGCTTCTGCACGTTCGTGGCGGCGTCGCTCGGGAGCATCGCGCTCGCCGACGCCGTCGTCGCGCTGCGGCCCTCGCTCGGGTGGCTCCTCTTCGCTTCGTTCGCGCTCGCCGTCGTGGTCGCCAAGGTCGTCGCGTCTCCGCGCGTCGTGCTCGGAGCGGACGGGCTCCGCGTGGAGCGCGCGCTGTCGCGGAGGTTCGTGCGTTACGCGGACATCGAAGACGTCCGCCGATCGGGCCGCGCCTCGGGGCTCGTCCTCCGTCTCGTCTCGGGCGAGGCGATCTCGCTCCCGATGGTCGCCCAGGACGACGAGAGCGTGGCGTCGGTCGAGGCGCGGATCGCCGCCGGCCGTGCTCGGGCGGACGGAGACGGCGGCCTCGCCACGCTCCTCGCGCGCGGTGGGCGTTCGATGGAGCAGTGGCGGTCCGACCTGGCGGCGCTCGCGAGAGCTCCCCGAGGCTTTCGCGCGATCGCCGTGACGCCCGAGGCCCTCGCGGAAGAGCTCGAGAAGGCGAGCGCGCCGCCCGAGGTCCGCGTCGCCGCCGCGCTCGCGCTCGAGGCGATCGAGCCCGGGAGCCCGCGCGTCCGTGTGGCGATCGACACGTGCGCGGACGAGGAGCTCCGGGACGTCCTCTGCGCGGTGCAGGGCGGGACGGTCGAGGACCGCGCGCTCGAGAAGCTCGCGCGCCGCTGAGCGGGCGCGCGGGCGTCAGAGCCCCGTTCGCGACGTGCAGCGAGCGTCGGTGGCGCTCGCGAGGACCCAGTCGCCGGCGACGCAGCGGTACCACGTCTCGTCGCGGCGCGACTGGACGCACGCGTTCTCCGCCACCGTCCTGCCGAGCGTCGCGCTCGAGCAGCCGTCCGTCGGCGCGGGGCCGCCGGCCGAGGCGGTGGCGCGCTTCACGGACGGGACGTCCTCGAGGCGCGCGAAGCGGAAGCCGTCGGCCTGGAGCTTCGGGACGAGGTACTTCACGAGGTCGACGGTGCGATCGTGCACGTCGTGCATGAGGACGATGCCGCGGCCGCGCCGGCGGGCCTCCTGGAGGTAGAGGTCTCCGCAGCGCGAGACGGACACGCCCTTGCCCCAGCAGTCCCAGTCAGCGGCCGCCGTCGACGTCAACGCGCCGCCGACGTCCCAGAAGACGCTGCCGACGTACTTCCGCATCGACGAGCCGTTGAGCGCGCTCGTCGCGGCGCCGTTCCACGCCCCGAAGGGCGCACGGAGCGCCGAGATGCGCCCGCGCTGGACGCTCGTGATGACGGCGTCGGTCTCCTCGACCTCGCGGACCACCTCGGCGCGGGAGAGCCGCGTCAGCGCGCGGTGGGTCTGCGTGTGGTTCGCGACGAGGTGACCGCGACCCGCGACCGTGTCGAGCGCGGCCTGCCTCCCCGGCACCTTGTTCCCGTTGATGAAGAAGGTCCCCTCGATCCCCTGCGCGGCGAGGTAGTCGGCGAGCTCTGCGGTCCGCCGCCCGGGGCCGTCGTCGAACGTGAGCGTGAGGGTCTTGTCGGGGAGCTCGCTCCCCATGAGCTGCCGCTCGGAGACGATCTCTTCTTCGTTCGCGACCGTCCCGTCCCCGTCACCGGTGATCGGCGCGTCGTCCTCCGCGTCGACGGCGCACGCGGTGACGCCGCCGCACGCGAGGAGGAAGACAGCGACGAGGGAGCGACCCGAGCGCGGGAGGTGAGTCATGTCGAGCGCGAGGCTTGCACACCTCAGACCACATTGACTCCTCTGCGCCCATCGCCGTTATTCTCGATATCTAGCCGTGCGCTCGCCGTGAACGTGGGGTCGAACTGGATCGCGCGGGTCCGCGCCGCCGGGGGCCCGCACGATGCAGATCACCCCCCTCAGCGCCCGCCGGGCACGACGAGGCTCGACGGCTCCACGCGCGGAGCTCCGTTCAGCCGATGACGGAGGCTCGACGTCGCCTCGTAGACGACCTTCCGCGCGCGGTTCGTGCTGCCGAGCGGGCGATGCGCCTGCGTCGCGTGCCACGGCGTGAAGGAGAGGTTCTCGCAGAACGTCTGCTGCGCGGCGCCGTCGAACGTCTGCCGCGGGATCGTGACGCGCCCCACCGGCACGAACGGCGACGCGTCCTCGTCCCACGTCACGGTCGGATCCTCGACCGGCATCGCCGCCGGCGTCGTCTGCCGCTGGACCGAGAACGTGAAGCACGCGTCGCGTCCGGCGAGGTGCGCCTTCATCGCCTGGCCGAGGTAGTCGGCGGCGTCGGGATGCTCACCCGAGGTGTCCGCCCCGTCGCAGGGCGTGGCGGAGTACTTCACGGGGCGACGGCCGAGCGCATACGACGTGACGCTCCAGTAGCGCGACGTGAGCGGATCGGAGATGGGCTGCGTCGTGAACTTCCGCGCGAGCCACGCCGCGCGGAGGTGGAGCTCGAGCGGGTTCCACGAGAGGAAGAACGAGATCGGATTGCCCTTCGTCGTCACCGTCTCCATGAAGCGGACGTAGTCGGCGAGGTTGTCGAGGAAGAACGTGTGGTGGTTCGAGAGGACGAAGTCGTGCGTGCGCGCGCCGGGCCCTTCGCTCGCGAGGAGACGCGGCCCGTCGACGCCCATCACCTTGATGGCCATCCCCCGAGCGTCGTTCGAGCGGTCGTCGGCCTGCGATCCGTTCGAGAAGCGGATCCACGCGTCGTAGCGCTTGCCAGGCACGAAGGTGCCCACGCGCATGTCGGCCGGAATGTCGTCGGCAACGGTGAACGAGGCGGTCACGCAGCCGTGCGCCTTCGGGTGCGCGTCACGCTTGGCGACGCCGCCCGCCGCGCGATGCGCATTCGCCAGCTGCGCGGACGCCTCGTCGGCGATCCTCCTCACGATCGCCTCCTCGTCCTCCTCGGCGACCTCGCCGAGCGCGGCGTCGACCGAGAGCTCGCCTGCCTGGGTCGCTGCGTCGTCGTCTCGCGGGGCGGCGCACGCGGCGACGCCGGCGAGGAGGAGGGTCGACAGGACCGCGAAGCCGCGAGGGAAGGTCGTCATGCGGACGCGAGGCTGCAACCGTCGAGCCACCTCTCCCCACATGAGCTCCCGCGCCGATGCGCGCGACGCGAGGAGCGATCCGGATCGGCGACGGCCCGCCCAATCAGCGGGACGACGCCGGTGTCGGCGTCGTCGGCGAAACGCCGAAGGCGATCTTCGCGACGTTCGCCTGCTTGAGGAGATCGAGCACATGGACGACGCGGCCGTGCGGCACCGCAGCGTCGGCCTTGATGACCGCGCGGACGTCGGCGCCGCCCCGTTCGCGCGCCCCGCGAGCCAGCGCGACGACCTCGTCGTCGGCCTCCACGTCCTTGCCGTCGACTGCCAGGGTCCCGTTCGCGCGGAGGACGACGCTGAGCACGATCTGCACGTCGCCGGACGGCGCGCTTCGAGGAAGATCGAGCGGGATCGCGGACGGAGCGCTGGCTGCGACGCCGGGCGCGTCGCGCTTCGTGAGCGCGACCGAGACATGGAAGCCCATGCACTCTTTGCCGCGGAGCTCGTCGCAGTGGGCGCCGACGGGGAGCGACGCCGTCTCGAAGCCCGGGGCAGAGACCTCGATCGCGCACGTCAGGGGGACGTCCAGGTAGAGCGTCGACGTGAGGAGTCCGTCGCGCTTCCGCTCGAAGACCGACTTCCCGCTCGCCGCGACCTCGGCGCACTTCCACGTCGCGGAGGCGCCTTCCACGCGCCTGCCGAGCGCCACGCTTGCGCCCGTGGCGACCACCTTCGAGCCGTCGAAGACGCGGATCTCGAACGTGCGCGGCGCCGGGCACCCGGCGAGCGCGAGCGCGACGACGGCGCAAGCCAGGAGACTCCCGGACGACGAGGAAGGCGCGCTCACGCGCGCGAGCCTAGCCCGGTCCGAGCGCGCGATCGATCTCGGCGAGGAGGTCCCGGCGGACCTCGTCCTCGAAGGCGTCGTCGATCACGGCCCCGGCCGCCTCGTGCTTCGCCTGCTCGAGCACCGGCCGGCTCGCCGGATCGCGCAGCTTCGCGAGCGACGCGACGATGACCGTCTTCGCCGCGCGCGAGACGTCGGGGTCGCGCAGCTCGGCCTCGAGCGCCCTCGCCGAGGCGGCGTCCCCCGTGTGTCCGAGCGCTTCGTAGATCGTGAGCACGTTCCCGACGCTCTCCGGAGCGCCGCGCCGCTTCTCCTCCGCGAGCCAGCCGCGCAGCTTCGACGCGGCTTGGGACCGCTCCGCTCCCTGCGCGACACCGGCCAGTCGGCCGAGCGCGTCGATGACGCTCGGGGCTGCCTCCGGGCTCCGTGCGATCGGGAACGCCGCGAGCGCCGGAATCGCGCTCGTCGCGCGGCGAGCGGCGAGCCCGTCGGCGGCATCGAGCACCTCGAACGGATCCTCCGACCCGAGGCGCGCGAGGAGCACGTCCACGCTCCGCTCCGGCGCGGTCGCGGCCTCCGCCCTGTTCGTCTCCGGCGCCGCGGGCACCTCGTCCGACGAGGGCTGCGGCGCCGCGTGCGCGATCCGCGTCGTCGCGTTCGCCGCGGGCGCCTCCGTCCGAGCTTCCGACGCGCCCGAGGGCGCCCGCGCGGGCT
>JALHPN010000225.1 GCA_022842465.1 Polyangiaceae bacterium
TCGTTGGCGCGTGCGCACCACGAGGTGCGCCGCACCAGGCCGACACGGGAAGCGGCTTCGCGGCCGAGCGCCGCGAAGACCCGTCCTCGGCAAGGCTCGACGTCGGGGCGCGCGCGCCGGCGTTCACGGCGCGCGCGGTCACGGGGGAGGCGGTCACGGTCCCCGCGCCGGGGCGGGCCACGCTCCTCCTCTTCTTCGCGACCTGGTCGCACCCCGACCTCCTGCTCTACGCCCGTATGCAGGAGATCGCGAACGTCCACCCGGACCTCGCGGTGGTGGGCGTCGGCCTGGACGAGGACCAAGAGCAGCTGCGCGGTCTCGTCAGGAGCCGCGTGTCGCGCTTCCTCGTCGTCTGGGACGAGGGACACGCCCTTTCGAACCGACACGCGCTCGCCACGACGCCCTTCGCCGTCGTGATCGACGCGCGCGGGATCGTCCGCCACGTCCACGCGGGCTACCGCGAAGGCGACATGGAGGAGCTCGAGGCCGCCCTCGCCCCCCTCGTCGCGAGCGACGCCTGCCACAGCCCACTCGTCACCGACGACGGGCCGTTCTGCTTCCGCCTCTGCGAGCGGCGCTCGCGCACCGCGGCGAGTTGCAAGGACGAAGCCTGTCGCGCCGCCTGCGCCCCGGACGCATGTCGCGATCGGTGCGCGCGCGAGAACCAGACGCGCGCCGCGGCGCTCGCGGTCTGCCGGAAGAAGCGCCCGGCCGACCACGACGCGTGCATCGCCTCCTGTCACGGCGAGGAGATGAACGCGGCCGCGATGGCATGCGGGCAGCAGGCGGCTGGGCAGCAGGGGCTCGTCGCGGAATGCGACGCTGCATGCGGGATCGCCGTCTGCCGCGCGAGCTGCCGCTGAGGGGCTGCGCCAGACCGACGCGGCGCCTCGTGAGAGGCCACCTGGTACCCTCGCGCGGATGAAGGAGCTTCGCATCTGCATCGACGTCCCCGACCTCGAGCGCGCGCTCGCCTTCTACCGCGACGCGTTCGACCTCTTGCCGGCGCGGCGGCTCGGCAAGGACTGGGTGGAGCTTCAAGGTCCGGGCGTCACCGTCGATCTCCTGAGGACGCGCCCGGGAACGGCGCCGATACCTGCGTCCGCCGATGCGACGCGCACCTTCGTGCGTCACTGGACGCCGGTGCACATCGACGTCGTCGTCGACGACCTCGACGCCGGGGTCGCGCGCGCCGTGGCCGCGGGCGCAACCCTGGAC
Source organism: Polyangiaceae bacterium (assembly GCA_022842465.1). Lineage (GTDB taxonomy): Bacteria > Myxococcota_A > Polyangia > Polyangiales > Polyangiaceae > Labilithrix. The sequence continues at coordinate 1,219 of JALHPN010000225.1, forward strand.
CGCGCGATCCAGGAGAGACCCTACGGCCGCATGGCGAACCTCGCGGACCCGTTCGGCCACGGCTTCTGCCTGCTCGAGATGAACGCCCGCGGTTACGACGCGCTCGTCGACACGCCGGAGAAGATCTCCTGACGTGTCGCGGAGTGAGCTCCGCGCGTGCGGACTCGAAGCCTGATTGACGACCGGCGATCGCGTGTCAGTTCTCGACGCACATGAGGTCGATCTCCCGTCTCGGTGCCCTCACGATGTTGCTCGGATCGATGGCCTGCGAGCCTGCCCTCGACACCGCGACCGACGCGCCCGCGCTCACGGCGATGACCAGAACGCGCCTGCGCGATGCGGCGCGTGGCCCTCTCCGTCCCGGCGCCGCGCCGCTCACGGGACGTGCGACGTTCGCGACCTTCTCGTTCTGGGCGAACGTCGGCGAGACGTTCCACATCGACGTCGCTGGTCCGACGACGTTCGCGGTCTACCGGACCGTGGACTACCCCGACTTCACGCCTGGGGTCGCCTGGTTGCGCGACCGCGACCGAGCCTTTCCGCTCGCCACGCCGAGCGGAGCGCTGGACCTGGTCGTCGAGCACACGGGCTACCATCACGTCGCGGTCGGCTCGCCGGACGCCGTGGCGGAGGTCGACTACGCCGTCTCGAGCACGGTCACACGGCGCCACGAGACGACCGGGGTGAAGAGCGTCGCGTCCGCGAGCTACCGCGGCTGCGCCGTCCTCGCGGGGGGGACGCTGAAGTGCTGGGGCTTCGCCTGGAAGGGAGAGGCGCTCTCGGCGCCCGAGCAGCATCCCGGAGCGACCATGGCGAGCATGGGCGACGCCACACCGACCGTGGCGCTCCCGGCGAACGCCGAGGCGGTCTCGATGGCGGCGCCGGGGGGCAGCGCGCAGGTGGCGGCCCTCCTGGAAGACGGGACGGTCGCGGTATGGCGCGACGACGCCGCGCCGGCGCGCCTCCCTCTCGCCGGGCCGGCGAAGCGGGTGGTGCGCGGTTCCTGCGCGGTGCTCGCAGACGAACGAGTGCAGTGCTGGGAGGCTCGATGGGATGCGACGACGAACGCGTACGCGTTCGTCACTTCGCCACCGTGGAGTTGGCCGGGGCGACAGGTCCTCTCCCTCACGGCGTCCGACGCGGTGGCCTGCGTGCTCCTCGACGGAGACAACTTCGCGTGCGCCCCGCTCCACTCGCCGACGACACCTGCGCCGAGCTCCGTAGCGCTCGCGGCCGGCGAGCACGTGCGCATGGCGTTCGTCGGGGGCTACGACTACGGCATCGTCACGGACGCGGCGGTCCACTCGAACGACTTCTTCGTGAACTCGGCTCGCACCTGGACCCGGCGCCAGACGACGCTCCCGGCGCCGGCGTTCGTGGACGTCGCGTCGCCCGCCGCGGGGTTGGTGAGCGCGGTCGCGCCGAACGGTGAGCTCTGGCTCGGCTCTCACGAGGCCGCCAAGCCCGGGGTCTTCTCCTGGCGCCCGGGTCCGGCGCTCGGCGCTCCCGTCCAGGCGATCTCCGTTCATCACAGCATGGCGAACACGCACACGTGCGCCCTCGTCGAGGGAGGGCGCGTGAAGTGCTTCGGCTCGTACAACGCGGGCCAACTCGGCCTCGGGGACCTCGTAAGCCGCGAGCCGAGCGACCCCGAGGTCATGGGCGAGAACCTCCCCGCGCTCGACCTCGGAAACTAGTCCTACTCGGTTGGTCCGGCCCGATCTGGGCTCCCTTGGATCGCGTGAGTCGCGCGAGCGGATGGGAGAAGCCTGCGTGGGCTGCTTCTGGCCTTCGACGGGTGCGCCGACGTTCACGGATGGTGGCGGCTCCTCGTTGCACGCTTTGCCAACTCGCATCGTGACAGGAAGCGGTCCGCTGCGCCGTGTACGGTCATGAAGTCGCGAGGTTGCGTCCCGCGTGGCGACGACGACGCCGCGCACGTGGAAGCCATCGGCGCCGACGCCGAGGGAGAAGAGGTGACGGGCTCGGCGGAGCGGCCGCCGACGTCCCCGGGCGGGAGCGTGACGCTCGCGGGCGACGCTTCGACCGCAGCGCTCGACGGCGGGGTCACCGCGCCCGCCGACGCCGCGCCCGCCGATGCCGGCAAGGATGCCTCCAGCCCTTGCGGGCAGCTGCTCCCCGGTCAAGCGCTCGTCGGGGGCCAGGGCCTCGTGTCCTGCAACGGACGCGTGGGAATCGCTCTCTCGCCAGCCGGGGCCGTCTACTACACGGCCAACGGGCGAACCAACTTGTGGATCAGCCGGGGTGGCGACAAGCTGATCATGCAAACAGACGGCAACTTGGTGAACTACGCAGGCACGAACCCCGTCTGGTCGTCCGGAAGCCAGGGGCACCCCGGGGCGACCTTCGTGGTGCAGGACGATGGCAATCTGGTCGTCTACAGCGCGAACCAAGTGCCGCTCTGGGTGCGGTAGCTGCGGAGGATTCGGGGTGGCGCCGCAGGCCACGCGAGGACCGAGGAGGGCGCACGGTCTCGCGCTCTTGGCTTCGGCTGCGGGGTAGCTTGGCGGGCCCGATGACGAATCACGCCTCGTCCAGCGCGCCCCCCTCCTCGAAGCATGCAGAGCCCCAGATCGTCACGCACGATCGGGAGCAGCTCGCGTACCTCCTCACCGAAGCCGCGGAGATCGAGCACGGCCTCATGTGCTGCTACCTCTACGCGGCCTACAGCCTGAAGCGTGGCGAGGAGGACGGGCTCGACGCTGCCGATGCCGCGATGGTGAAGCGGTGGAGGGAGGCGCTCGTCGACGTCGCGATCGACGAGATGCTCCACCTCGCGCTCGTCGCGAACCTCCTCGCCGCGATCGGCTCGGCCCCGCACTTCCAGCGTCCGAACTTCCCCGTATCGCCCGGATACCATCCTGCGGGCGTCGTCGTGGAGCTCGCCCCGTTCGGGCTCGCGACGATGGACCACTTCGTCTACCTCGAGCGTCCCGAGGGCGTCACCGTGCCGGACGGCGAGGGCTTCGGCGCGCCCGCACCCTACGAGCGGGTCTTCGACCGCGGGCGTCTCGTCCCGAGCGCGCAGGACTACGCCACGGTCGGTCACCTCTACCGCGGGATCCGCGACGGATTCGAGGCCCTCGTCCGCACTCTCGGCGAGGACCGGCTCTTCGTCGGCGACCCGGCCGCGCAGGTCGGTCCCGACCTCGCGCCGCTCGACGCGCTCGTGGTCGTGGAGGATCTCGCGAGCGCGCAGCGCGCGGTGGACACGATCGTCGAACAGGGCGAGGGCTCGCCGCAGAACCCGGAGAAGTCGCACTACCGCCGCTTCGTCGCGGTGCGCGACGAGCTCCGCGCGACGCTCGCAGCAAGGCCCGACTTCGAGCCGGCGCACCCCTCCGCGCGAAACCCCGTCATGCGGAAGCCGCCGGTCCCGGCGGGCAAGGTGCACGTCGAGGCGGCCGCGACGGCGCGCGTCCTCGACTTCGGCAACGCAGTCTACGCCTTCGCCCTCCGCTGCCTCGGACGCGCGTTCGGGGAGGCGGAAGATCCGAGAGACGCTCGACGCGCCCTCGTCGACGGCTCCCTCGTCGCCATGCACGGTCTCGCGCCCATCATGCAGCTCCTCGCTCGTCTCCCGGCCACGACCTCCGCCCCCAGGCCGACGGCAGGCCTGACCTTCACGATGCAGAGAGCGACCGTCGGCTTCACGCAGCAGGGCGCCGCGTGGACGCTCCTCCACGAGCGCGCGACCCAGATCGCCGAGGCCGGAGCGCGCCTCGCCGCCGAGGTCGACCCCTCGCTCGAGCGCGTCGCGAGCGACTTCACGGCGCTCGCGACGACGCTGGACCGCGCGCGTCCTGCGAAGCGCACGCTCCCGCTCGCCCCGTCCGCTCCTTCCGCGGGGGACGAGGCTTCCGCCGCGAACGCGTCGCCGCAGGTCGAGGAAGCGCGCTCGGAACACGCGATCCTCCGCTTCGAAGCGAAGCGATGCATCCACGCGCGGCATTGCGTCCTCGGGGCTCCCGAGGTGTTCCTCGCGAACGTCGCGGGTCCGTGGCTTCATCCAGAGGCGACGACGGTCGAGCGCCTCGCGGAGGTCGCACACGCGTGTCCTTCCGGTGCGATCACGTACGAGCGGCGCGACGGTGGACCGGGCGAAGCGGCGCCGAAGGTGAACGTCGTCCGCATCCGTGAGAACGGCCCCCTCGCCGTCCACGCCAACGTGGAGCTCGAGGGCACGGGAGCCCTCTTCCGCGCCACCCTCTGCCGCTGTGGGGCCTCGAAGAACAAGCCCTTCTGCGATGGATCACACACGGCACTCCCCTTCGCTGCGACCGGCGAGCCGGAGACCAAGCCGAGCGAGCCCCTCTCGACGAGAGACGGCGTCCTCCGGATCGTACCCATGCGCGACGGCCCGCTCCGCGTCGAAGGCAACCTCGAGATCTGCAGCGGCACCGGACGCACCGTCGACCGCCTGACCAGGGCGGCGCTGTGCCGGTGTGGCGGCTCGGCGAAGAAGCCGTTCTGCGACGGCACCCACGCGAAAATCGGGTTTCGTTCGTAGCGCCGCCGCCCCGCGCGGGTCGCGGGCTACCGGCCATCTGCCTGGCGCTGACGGCCGATCGCGGCGCCGAGGGCGATCACCAAGGCGGCGCACCACGCCCAGATCGTCAGCCGCTCGTCGAACGCGATCGCCGCGACGACGAGCCCGGTGATCGTCGCGACGGAGCCGAGCTGGCAAGATCTGGAACGGCTTCAGCGAGACGGATCACCTCGGCGACCTCGGGTGGAAGGTGACGGGCGCGGAGAAGCTCCCCCCGAGCGTCGCGCCGCGCGGCGCGTCACAAGGACAGACGCGACTCCAGCCAGAACGTGAACGCGAGCGCGATCCAGAACCCGCCGTGCAGGCCGACGTGCCAGCTCCCCGACAGCAGCCCGAGCGCGGGCCCCACGACGGCGAAGAACGCGGCGCCGCCGGCGAGCGCCCGGTGGATCGACCTCGTGATGTCGGACGTGGACATCGACGCCTTCTAGATCGGTTCGCTCGATCGGCAAGGTCTGGCTCGTGCTCGACCCCCGAAACCCGCCACGAAGAAGTCCGCCGCATCGAAGCGCTTCCGTCTGGTCCGGCATCGGACTCGGCGTGAGCCGCCCCCTCCTTCGCCTCGCGACCCTGTCCGTCCTCGCCCTCTCCGGCTGCGGCGGAGGTGCATCTTCCGTGGCCGGTCCCTCGGCGGCCTCGTCCGCCTCGTCCGCCGGCGAGCCTCGCCCGACGCCGAAGGGGATGCCGACGTTGGGCGTGACCCCGGAGGATCGCCTCGGGAGCACGCCCGCGGGGCTCGGGCTCGCGATCGGCAAGCCGCAGGCGTTCGCGCTCGACGATGTGGCGGGCGGCAAGAAGACGCTCGGCGAGATCGCCCGCGGCGCACCTCTCCTCGTCGTCTTCTACCGAGGAGGCTCTTGCCCCTACTGCAACCTGCAGCTCCACGAGCTCGCGAAGGCCAAGGCCGAGCTTGCGGCGCGGGGCGTCGAGGTCGTCGCGATCAGCGTCGACACGCCGAAGGAGGAGGCGAAGACGCGGGCGAAGAACGACGCGTCCTTCGCGTTCCTGTCCGACCCCGATCTCGTCGCGCACAGGGCCTTCGCCGTCGTGCATGCGGCGCGAGGCGTCGTCCGCTTCGCGCACGTCGACGAGGAGTACAAGACGCGTCCCAGCGCCGCGCAGCTCCTCGCCGTCATCGACCGGACGCTGCCGAAACGGTGAGCGCGGTCGCCCCGGCGCTCCTTTCGCGAAACCGACCTCCGCCACCGGCGTAGTCACCGACGCAGGGAACGGAGAACCCCCATGATGACGATGTGGCGCCCCCTGACGGCGGTGACGTGCTCGGCGATTCTCACGCTCGCCGCATGCGGCGAGGATGACACGAGCCCAGCGGGCCCGGGCGACGGGAGCTCATCCAGCTCCAGCTCATCCAGCTCGTCGGGCTCGACCGGCGATGGTGGGGGCGGGGGCTCGTCCGACGGCGGCGCCGCGGAGGGCGGCTCGTCAGGTTCCCTCGCGAGCCCGCGCACGGCGGCCGACGTGGAGGCCCTCATCACCTCGGGAGCCTACAAGGCGTGGAAGGCCGAGCCGGCGGTGCACGCGTCGCGCTCGCCGTCGCCGCACGGGGCGAACCGCATCTACGCGAGCCCGGAGATCGTCGCGAACGCGAACGGCACAGCGCCATGGCCCGAGAACGCCGCCGCCGTGAAGGAGCTCTACGCCTCCGCGGATGCAGAGGCGCCGATGGGCTGGGCCTACTATGTCAAGACGCAGCCTGACAGCGCCGCGGGAGCGGGCTGGTACTGGTACGAGCGAATCGGCAACCAGGTCGTCGCCGACGGGCTCGGCACGTCCGGCACCGCGAAGGACGTCTGCGCGGGCTGCCACGCGCGCGCGGGCACGAACCCCGCCAACACCCCATCCCCCGGCGCGCGCGACTTCGTGTTCACGCCCGTGCCCTGACGAGCTGACTCCGCCGCGCACCCCTCGGGGAAGCGCGGCTGCGCCGCGCTCCGCCGCCGTCCAGGCGAGGCGTCACTTCGCGCAGAACGTCCCGCCCGTCGGGCCGAGGGCCGGCAGCGCCACGGGCGCCTGGTCCTCGTCGATCGAGAGGAGGAACTGCACGAGCGCCGCCACCTTCGCGTCGCGGTCCGGGGATCCCGGCGCGAGGAAGCCGGTCGCGAGCGCCTCGCGGTGCGCGTCGAACGGCGACGCGAGGAGCGCCTCGAGGGTCCGCACCTGCCCGGCGTGGAAGTACGGCGCGCCCACGGTCATGGAGAGGAGCGACGGCACGTTGTACCCCTTGCCGTCGGCCTCGTTGCCCTGCGCGGGCGCGGCCATGTCCTGCCGGAGCTCCGCGACGCCGACGCCCGGCTCCGCGACGCCGAAGGTGCCGACGGGGCGCAGCGCGCAGACGATGGCATCGAGCCCGCCGTTCGCGCCGTTGTAGCGCATGTTCTGGTTCGCAGGCGTCGTCGCCGGCAGGAGCGACGTCGGGAAGCTCGCGCTCGTCACCGTCGTCGACCACGACGTCGTCTTGAGCGCGTTGTTCACCGTGTTCGTCCCGTCCGGCGCGTAGAAGACGGTCGACAAGGTCCACTTCGCGCCGCCGTGGCAACCCTGGCAGTTGCCCTGCTCGAAGAGCGCGCGGCCCTCGGCGACCTTCGCCTCGTCGAGGTTCGACGGCCGCTTCGGCGAGCGGATCGACTTGAAGAACGCCGTCACCTGCGACCAGTCGTCGAGGACACACGCGTCCGCCATCCCGAGCGGGTTCGACGGATCGGCAGCGGAGAGCGACGACCCCGCGAGGCCCGCCTGGCCGAGCGCGTCGATCGCGATCCGGCTGTCCGGCGCGAGCGCGCCGTTCTTCACGATGGCGCCTACGCCCGCGGCGGTTCCGCGGATCGCACCCATCTCGTGGTCGCTCACCTCGTCCTGGATCGCGGTCCAGTTGTGGAGGCGGCTGTCCGCCGGGTCCTTCGACGCGAAGAGGCCGTCGAGGCTGTTCGGCTGGCGTGAGCCGCGGGGGAAGAACCACGTCACGTTGTCGGAGAGTCCGTCGACGTGGCAGCTCTCGCACGACGCCCACGCCTGTCCCTTCATCGACCACCGGCCGAGGCCGGTCGCGAAGAGGCGTTCGCCCTCGAGGCGGGTGAGCTCGGCCGGATCCGTCGGCAGCGCGCTCGAACGCTCGACGATCGGCGTGCCCTCGGCGCGGCCGGCGAGGTCCTGCGCCGCGAGATCGATCACCGACACGGTTCGCGTGTTCTCGCTGTTCACGAACGCGAAGCGCCGGACGTCGCCCTCGGTGTGGGTCTTGAACGCGACGGCCACGCCGGTGGGGAGCCGTCCGATGCGCGAGTTGTCGACGCCGGCGGGGGCGAGGTTCACGAACGGTGCCTTCGGATCGGCGACGGCGTCGATCGTGCTCGCCTCGTACGTCGCGTTGAAGTCGATCTTGAAAACGGCGTCGGCGCCCTTCGCCGCGACGTAGGCCGTGACGGTGCCCGGGACGAAGGAGATGTCCATCGGGGTGAGCGGCACGCGTCGTGTCGCGTCGTCCGCCATCCCGCGCGTGGCAAAATTCGTCTCGAACTCCTTCGCGAGGTTCACGGTGGCGATCGTCTTCGAGGCGCCGAGGTCGAGGATGCTGACCGCGGGGGCGAGCGTCGTCTTCACGTTCGCCGTGTTCGGGGCGCACACGAGCGTCGTCGGGTTGCACGTGCCGCCGTTGGCGCCGCACTGCGCGTCCGACGTGCAGTTCGTGGCGCACTTCCCGTTCGCCGCGCACGAGCCGGCGGCGCCGCCCGGGCACTGCGAGTCCTGCGTGCAGGCAGCGAACGCGGGGCCGGTGAACGGACCGAGCGGCCCCTTCGGCGAGGCGCAGATGGACGTGACGTACGCGAACGAGCCCTGGATGTTGATCGAGAGGAGCTGGTTCGGGAAACACCCCGCCGTCCCGCCCTTGTGGTCCTTGAACCCGAGATCGGCGATCGGCGGGAGCTCGACGAGCTTCACCTCGCCCGTCTTCACGGAGATCTCGTAGACGACCGCGACCTTCGCCGTGTCGGCGTTCGCGCCGTCAGCGGCGAGCTCCGTCTTCTGGTGCGCGTAGAAGTCGGTCACGTACACCGTCTCGTCGTCGTCGAGGTCGTTGCCGTTGTTCGTGACGGCCACGCTGCGCGGGTGCGCGAGCGAGGGGCGCGAGCCGAGGTTCGCGCCGAGCAGGCCCGACTGCGCCAGCGCCGCGTTGAGGTCGATCGTCCGCGTCGCCGTCATCGCGATGGTGTCCACGGTGGTGACCGTCCCGTCCACCCAGTTCGCGACGAACGCCGTGTCTCCGTAAGGCGTCAGCGCGAGGCTCGTCGGCTCCGACCCCGTCGCGAGCACCGCGCCGACGCGCGGCGTCCCGTCGAGGTCCTCGATGCGGACGAGCTTCTGGTCGATGCGCGAGAGCGCGAGTGCGAACTTACCGCTCGGGTGCATCGCGACCTGGGACACCTCGGGGCCGACGGGGAGCTCCGCCGTCTTCGTCAGCTTCGGAGCTCCGTCCGTCCAGTCGATCGCGAACACGGAGACAGTCCCCGCTTCCCGGTTCGCGACGACGGCGCGCGCGTCGTCGGGCGCGAGCGCGATTGTGGCGCCGTGGCTCGGAAGAGGCGCCCGCCGGCGCACGCCGCCCGTCGGGTCCGAACCGTCGGCGGAGGCGTCCTGGCCGGCGATGTCGTCGGGACGTCCGGGGCCGGACTCCGCGGAGCCACTGCACGCGGCGGCGTAGGTGGCGGAGGCGAGCACGGAGAGAAGGATGCTGAGATGAGCTCGATGTCGAGGCATGTTCGTCCTTGGCAGAAGGCAGAAGGGAGAGCGTCCGGAGCGCGAGGGCCGCTCCGGCGAGAATCAGAGCGACTCGAGGAACAGGACGAGGTCCCGCTTCTCCTCGTTCGTGAAGGGGATCGCGAAGGCGACTTCGTAGTGGTCGACGACCTCGGCGATGGACGTCGCGGAGCCGTCGTGGAAGTAGGGAGGCCGCGCCGCGAGCCCGCGCAGGCTCGGAGCCTTGAAGCGGTTCACGTCGGCGATGTTGCCGGTGATCATCGCGCGGCCCGGGTCCGTCGTGTCGACGAAGCTCGCGGGGTTCGAGCGCTGTCGGACGCGGTAGAGGGGCACCTTTCCGTTCCAGCGGCTCGCGGCGCTGACGCCGACGTCGAAGAAGGCGAAGCGCGACGAGGAGCCGACGTTGGGCGTGTTGTGACATCCGCCGCACGTCCCGCCGCTCGCGCCGAACGTCTTCTCGTTGAAAACGCGCTGACCGTTCGCGACGCGCCCGCGATCACCCCACCGGCCTGTCCACGCGTCGTAGACGTCGAACACCTTGGCGTCGAAGGACGCGCCGCTGTTCATGCCGATCGAGAACGGGAGGGACACGAGGAGCTCCGGTCCGCCGCGCGCACCGAGCCGGTCGAGCCGGCCGACCTCCTCGTGGCGGATCTGCGCCGTCGCGAGGCTCGTCTCGAGGTCGACGATCTCGGCGCGCGTGGCGTCGTCGATCGGACCCGTCGGCTGCGCGTGGTTCAGCGTCGCGCCGTTCGCCTGCGCGAGGAGCCCCGGGCGCATGTCGTTCGGATCGGGCGTGTTGCGTCCGTCCCAGTTGATCGCCGCCTGGAAGCGGAGGTTCGTCGTCGGGAGCGGACGGCGGAAGAAGGACACTGTGTTGTTGGTCGGCTTCAGCGCGTTCGCGTTGGTCGGGTCGGCGAGGATCTCGATGTCGAGGTCCCACGTCGGCGTCGGTCGGGATGCGGGCAGCGCGACGCGGACGAGGCCGCGCTCGAGGAGGTTCCTCGAGGCGGCGCGGCGCTCCGCGACGGTGCCGTAGGGCGCGGTCGGCGAGTCGGCGCCGTCGATGGGGTTGAAGAGGGGGTCATTTCCGCCCGTGTCCCGGAAGAGTCGGCGGAGACCCCGGGGCGTAATCGACCAACCCTGATCGGCGAAGTGGCAGGAGTTGCAGGTTCGACCGTTCGTCCCCAGGGACTGGAAGAAGGCGTTCGACGTATCGATGGTGCCGGACGGCGTGGACGTCTGCGCCTTGCCTTCGGAGTTGCGCGCCGGATCGAGCAGCTCGTCGCTGGTGATCGCCTGCATCGTCTCTCCGAGCGAAGCTTCTCCTTCGTCCTCCGCCGAAGCGCACGCGGTGAGACCGCTGACCACGAGAACGAGCCCGGTGAACGCATACGACTTCATGCCTGCCTCCGTTGGCGGCCGGAGCGCTGCCGGAACGTCCGGCAGCCGCGCGATGCCTCGCGGCACGCGTGCACCGCTCGCGCCACGCGGGTGAGCCATCGCAACGGCACGACCTCGCGTCGCGACGCGGCACCATCACGGCGCGGTGTTGCAGGTAGGCCTCCGCGAAAGCTTGCGGGGTGTTCTCTGCATGGTCACTGGACCGGCCGCAGCATGTGCGCGTGACCTTCTTCATCGCGATGCCGATGACTGCCCGCGTGGTGAAAGAGCCTGATCGGCCTCGTGCGGGTCGTCGACAGCGCGGCCACGCGACGACGTGCGGGAGACGGTCGGCATCACGACCGTCGGCGCGCAACGGCCGCGGCTTCGGCGTGAGCATCGAAGTTGCATTCCGACGGTCTCCGTGTCGGACATGACCTCGAACGACGAACACGATGTGTTCTTCATCCGCGAGATCACGCGGCCGAAGGTGTCGAACCCGCTGCTCGCGCCGGTGGAGAACGTCGCCTTGGAGACGGGCCGACTCCACGTCACCGTGGAGCGCGTCGCCGGCAGGCCGGTCTCGGAAGCGCACGTCTACGACGGCGACCTGTGTCGCCTCGGCTCACACGCCTCGAACGACGTCGTCGTCGCGGACCCGACGATCTCGCGCTTCCACTGCCGCATCGTGCGCGAGCGCAGCGGGTGGCGGATCACCGACTCCGGATCCACGAACGGGACGCGCGTCGACGGGGTGAAGGTGACCGCTGCCGAGCTCGAGCGCGACGTGATCGTCGCGATCGGCGACTCCGTCCTCCGCGTCATGCCGACGGGGCGCGGCGAGACGGTCAGCGTCCCCGCGCGCGCGTCCTTCGGGGCGCTCGTCGGCAGGACGCCGGCGATGCAGCGCCTCTTCGAGATGCTCGCGCGCATCGCTGCGAGCGACATCGACGTGCTCGTCCAGGGCGAGAGCGGGACCGGCAAGGAGCTGGTCGCGACGGAGCTCGTCCAGAGGAGCCCTCGCGCCGAAGGTCCGCTCGTCGTCGTCGACTGTGGGGCGATCTCCCCGAGCCTCGTCGAGAGCGAGCTCTTCGGCCACGTGCGCGGCGCGTTCACCGGCGCCGAGCGCGATCGCGAAGGTGCCTTCGAGGCCGCCGACGGCGGCACGCTCTTCCTCGACGAGATCGGCGAGCTGCCGCTGGCGCTCCAGCCCAAGCTGCTGCGCGCCCTCGAAGCCCGCGAGGTGAGGCGCGTCGGCACGTCCAGGGCGGTGCACATCGACGTGCGCGTGATCGCCGCCACCCATCGCGACCTCGAGCGCGAGGTGAACCGGGGGCGCTTCCGCGAGGACCTCTACTACCGTCTGGCCAAGGTGTCGGTTCGCGTGCCGTCCCTCCGGGACCGCGTCGAGGACGTCCCGGCGCTCGCGCGGAACTTCCTCGCAGAGATGCGGACCGGCGGCGAGGCGCTCTGGGACGCGCTCTTCCCGCCGTCGATCGTCGCCGAGATGCTCGCCTTCGACTGGCCGGGCAACGTGCGCGAGCTCCGGAACTTCGTCGAGCGGCGCATCGTGCTCGAGGATGTCCAGCTCCCGCGACGCGGGCCCTCATTGCGTGCCGCGACGTCCGACGTTGGATCGGTCCCGCCGAGCGGCGTCGATCGCTCGCTGCCGTTCCGCGTCGCGAAGGAGCAGGCCGTCGCCGCGTTCGAGCGGGCGTACCTCGAGCCGCTCCTCACCGAGTGCCAGGGGAACGTGAGCAAGGCGGCCCGCGCCGCGCGCATGGACCGCATGTACCTCCACCAGCTCGCCCAGAAGTACGGGATCCGCACCTCGCCGAGGAAATGATCATGCCGACGACCCAGTCGACCCCGACCGAAGACGCCACCGGGCGCCCGATCACCGAGCGCTGCGTGCGGCTCGGCAAGTACCGCATCATGGCGAAGCTCGGCACCGGCGGCATGGCCGACGTGTTCCTCGCGGTCGCCGAGGGCGCGATGAACGTGAACCGCCTCGTCGTCGTCAAGCGCCTACGCGACGAGCAGGCGAGCGACGCCGGCGCGCGCGAGATGTTCCTGAACGAGGCGCGCCTCGCCGCCCGGCTGAACCACGCGAACGTCATCCAGACGTTCGAGGCCGGCTCGGAGGCGGGCAGCTGGTTCCTCGCGATGGAGTACGTGGAGGGTCAGCCCTTCTCTCGCGTCCTGACGAAGCTCCGCGCCGACGGCAAACGCATCGAGGCGAGGCTCGCCGCGCGCATCGCCGCCGACACGCTCGCGGGGCTCCACTACGCCCACGAGCTCGCCGATTTCGACGGCACGCCGCTCGGCATCGTCCATCGCGACGTCAGCCCGCAGAACATCATGATCACCTACGCCGGCGTCACGAAGATCGTCGACTTCGGGATCGCGAAAGCCGTCGGGACGCAGCAGACCGCGCACGGCGTCTTCAAGGGCAAGGTGGCGTACATGGCGCCCGAGCAGGTCGTCGGCGAGAGCGTCGATGGACGCGCGGACGTGTTCGCCGCGGGCATCGTCCTCTGGGAGGCGCTGACGGGGCGCCACCTCATGGCCGCCGAAACGCCTGCGAAGACTCTCTACAACTTGATGAACAAGCCGATCCCGCGCGCAGCGGAGGTTCAGCCCGACGTGCCGGCCGGGCTCGACGAGATCCTCGTGAAGGCGCTCGAGCGCGATCTCGACCAGCGCTGGGCGTCGGCGGACGCGATGCGCGACGCGCTCGAGCACTGGCTCACGTCGGCCGGAGGCGTGCGGACCGAAGAAGTCGGGAAGCTCGTCTCGACGTTGTTCGAGGACCGGAAGCGCACCGTCCAGCAGCAGGTGAAGACGCATCTCGCGGCGTTGTCGCTCGGACGCACGAGCGAGCCGTCGGTGCACGAGCGGAGCGGCGCGCACCTCCGCGCCGGGGCCGAGACGATCATCGACCTCAGCGAAGGTGCGACGCCGGGCTCCCAGGCCTCCATGTACCGCGTCGTCACGACGGGCGGCGGCATCGCGCCCGCGACGGCGGTGGTTCCGGCTCCGTCCAAGGCGCGTCGCGTGGCGCTCGTCACATGGATCTCGGTCTCGGCCCTCGCGCTCTTGGTGAACGCGGCCGCGCTCTGGCGGTCGCGGTCGTCCCCCGAGCCCGCGCCGGAGGCGAAGGTCTTCGTGAGCACGACGTCTGCGGCGCAGCCTGCGCCACCTGCGCCGACGCTCACGACGGAAGCGACGACGACCGCGACCACCGCGGCGCCGACGTCGCCTGCGACGGGGCTCGTGCGCGCCGCGGCCGACGGGCCCTCGCGACCGACGCCCGTCCGCT
>JALHPN010000226.1 GCA_022842465.1 Polyangiaceae bacterium
TCGCGCCGGGCTGCGCGCCGGGCTGCGCGCCGGGCTGCGCGCCGGGCTGCTGCTGGGGATAGGCGCCGGGCTGCTGCTGGGGGTAGGCGCCGGGCTGCTGCTGGGGGTAGGCGCCGGGCTGCTGCTGGGGGTAGGCGCCGGGCTGCTGCTGGGGGTAGGCGCCGGGCTGCGCGCCGGGCTGCTGCCCCCAACCGGGCTGGCCGCCCGAGTTGAGCTGCTGCGGGTTCTGCGCCGGGGGGGGATCCTTGGAGCACGCCGACACACCGAAGGCGGACACGACGGCGACGGCGGCGAAAGCAGAGAACGCAGTTCGATTCACGGCAAAGCTCCTTGTGGTCGGGCGGGGGCCCCTGTCATCGAAGGCGACGCACGCCCCCTTCAGCGGAGCGCGAGCATAGCCCTGAAAACGAGCGGGACGGGAAGGGATTCGTGGCGCTCGCTCCGCGCGGACGACCGCGGTCCTACGCGCGCGGTCGTGCTCTCGATCGGACGGAAATTTCAAGGGATCTTCGCGTTCAGGATCGCGACCGCGTCGAGATCGAACCCGTAGTTCGTCGGTCGCGGGCCGCTCTCGGGGCACGCCGTCTGGAACAGATCGCGGATACGGACGAACCGCGCTCGCGCGACCCCGATCGCCGCGAGGTCGTAGACGTCACCGCCTGCTGCGGCCGGATCGAACGGCGAGATGCCGTTCGCCGACGACGCGAGGACGGGCCGCCACCCCGCGCATGTGCCGAACGGGGGGCCGGGCGTCTGGGGCGAGCAGGGGAACGCCGTCCACGACTCGCCGTCCTCGCTCACGCTCACCTCTCCGAGATCGGAGGCGATCTGGCTCGGATCACCGTTCGCGTAGAAGGCGTTCTCGAAGACGATGAAATCCGGGCCGGGACCGTCGACGATCGCGTTCTCCCCGAAGCCGAGAACGATCTCCCCGCCCGTCCCGAGGGAGACGACGTCGAAGCTGCCCTGGAGCGTCCCGGCGCCCTCGGGGGGACCCTCGACGACGCCCGGCATCCGCGCGGCGCCGAAGCCGGCGCATGGCCCCGGCGCGAACGTCACGACCTCCGTCGCGAAGCGATCCGCGCGGAAGACGCCGCCCTCCGGGGAGAGGAAGCCTCCGTCCACGCGCACCTTCTCCGCTGCGGGCGCGCCGGCGTCTCCGCCGTACGGACCGCCGAGGTCGACGGCGGCGTCGGGACCGCTCGCTGCCGGTCCGCCCGCACCCTCGTCCCCGCACGCCGCGAGGACCGCGGCGACGACGCACGAGGACGAGACGAAGAGCCGCCCGGGACGGAGCATCGCCTACTCGCGCCGGCCGTCACGCGCGAGCCGCACGTGGCCTTCGAGCCACGTCGCGACGCGATCGAAGGGGTCGAAACCGAAGTGCTGCGCGATGGCCGGCCGCAGGTTCGAGTTGGCGTTCACGTCGTAGAAGACGCGCTCTCCCTTCGTCGACTCGAGCCACTCGATCCCCCCGACGTCGATGCCGGCCGCGGCCACGATGCGCTCGCCGCCGAGGACGGCCTCCTTCGGCACCTCGGGGTAGGGGTAGAACTCGACGGGCTTGTCGGCCGTCGCAGGGATCTCGCAGACCGCCTCACCTTCCGGATCGGACGGGTTGCAGACCTCGGAGGGGCACAGGTTGTAGCGTCCGTGCGAGACGACGCGCATCGCGTAGAGGAGCTCGCCGCCGAGGTACTCCATGCGGACGATCCCCTTGTCGTGATCGTGCTCGACGTGCTCCTGGAGGAGGAGGAGCCCGTCCGGCTGCCAGACCTGCGGGTTCGCCTCCACGTGCGCGCGGAGCTCGTCGTACGACCCTACCTTGCGGATCCGGGCGCCGCTTCCGCCCTGCTCCGGCTTCAGCAGCGCCGGCCACGACCAGTCCTGCTCCTCCCCGAGCCGCACTCTCAGCGCGTCCAGATCGTTCCACGCGATCGAGCGCGGCGTCCGGAGCCCGAGCCGGGCGATCATCGCCGCCTGCGTGGTCTTCGACAGCTCCAGCGCGAACGCCCGCGCGCCGTTCAGCACCCTCGTGCCCGACCCCTCGAGGGACTGGAGGTACGCGAGCGCGAGGGGCACGGCGCGGACGTTCCCGCGAACGTACGCGCTCGGGCTCGCCTGGTTGAAGACGACGTGAGCGGGCGGCGGATCGCCGGCCACGAACGCGGCCTTCTTCAGGTCGAGCGTCGTGAACGGGATCCGGCGCCTCTCGAGCGCGGCGAAGAGCGGCTTCTGCCACTCCGGGTGCTCGTAGACGACCTGGAGATCCGCGGGGTTGCTCATCGGGAGCCCCTATGATGCCGCAACGCGTCGCCGGGAGGCGAGCGCGGGGATCACTTCGGTTCGATGCGAACGACCTTGCCGGCGAGGCGGTCGGTGAACCAGATCTTCCCGTCGGGACCGAAGACGAAGCCGCCGAGCGAGCCGGCCGGGAGATCGGTCGAGAGGCGCCGCACTTCCTTGCCGGTCTTGTCGAACACGATGAACTGGCTCGTCGCCGCGTCGGTCACGAAGATCTGCTCGTCTCGGATCTCGAGCCCGGAGGGCTTCTCGACGACGCCCGGAGGGACGACCTCTTCGACCGACGTGCCCGGCATCATTCCGCCCTTCTCGAGCGGCTCGTTCACGCGCGGCAGGTCGCCGGACATCTTCCCCTTCGTGGTGTCGAGCTTCACGATGCGCGCGTTGCCGGTGTCGGCGACGTAGAGAAACTGATCCGTCGGATCGTAGAAGATGTGGCTCGACGTGTCGTCGGCGGCCATCTTCACCTGGCCGTCGGCGTAGCGGTAGATCTCGCCGTCCGAGTGATCGTCGGCCCCGGGCCCGTGGTCGGCGTTGAAGTCGTACCGGTCGAGCGCGCCGTCGTGGCCGTTGAAGACCCAGTACTCGTTCGCGGCGACGTGCGCGATCCCGCGGCAGAAGGGCGAGCCGTGCAGCATGTCGTAGTGCGAGCCGAGGCCTCCCGCCGTCCGGATCGCGAAGATGGAGAGGTCCGTCGTGAAGAGCGCCGGGCCCATGAAGTAGTTGGGGACGCGGTTCGCCTGCGAGTTGTCGTTGTTCCCGCAGGTGCCCCAGAAGCCGTTGTCGCCCATCGCGATGGCGGGCGGCTTGTGCATGAAGTGGAGCGCCGCCGGGTCCTTCTTCTTCGTCCACTTCGGCGCGTCGCCGTCGAGGCCTTCGCCGATGTGGACCATGCTGTCGTAGCCGACGACCCACGCCTGCCCGGCGACCTTCGGGTTGAACGCGAGGTCGACCAGCGCCGCGCTCGCGCCGGCCTCGTAGACCGTGACGAAGTCGACCGAGGCGGCCGTCCCGTCTCCCGTGCCGAACACCGCCTCCGCCGGGTTCGCCGGGGCGGTCTCCCCGGCCGGGGTCTCCGCGCCGGGCGTGCCGCCGGTCGGGGAGCTCGGGGTGTCCGAGGAGGAAGAGCAGGCGATGCCGGCGCCCGCGAGGGGGAGCGCGAGGGCGAGGAGATGGGCGGAGGAACGAAGGGACCCGAGACGCATGGGCCTCGGTCTAGCGGCGAAATGGCTCGGCTGCAAACCGAGGGCCATTTTCGACGCCCAGGCCGTAGGAATTCCGCTCAGGGGCACGCGTTCACGGGCGTCGTCCCTCCGTCGCAGGTCCCGGCGTCGCAGCAGACGCCGTCGTCGCAGCCGCTCCCGGTGCAGCGCACGGTGCAGGACGTGCCGCCGAGGCAGCGGACCTTGCCGGAGCACGCGTCGTTGTCGCAACGGATCGAGGCGGTGCCGGCCGTCGTCAAGAGGCCCTGATCGCATGCGGTGTTGTTCACGCAGCGGAACGCGCAGGCGCCCGCGTCGCAGGTCGGGACGTCCTTGCAGCTGTCCGAATCCTGGCAGAGCACGTCGCAGCTGCCGCCCGAGCAGCGGAGCGGCGCGTCGGCCCCGCACGACTCGGGGCCGGTGCAGGCGACGGCGCACGAGCCGCCCCGGCAGTCGAGCGCGCCGCACGAACGATCCCCGTCGCACGTGAGCGTGCACGAGCCGGCGTCGCACGTGACCGTCTCGCAGCTGTCGTTCTTCGCGCAGACGACGTCGCAGGAGCCGCCGCCGCACGCGACGTTCTTGCACGCGCGATCGCCGTTGCACGTGATCGAGCAGGAGGTGGCCTGCGTGCAGTCGATCGCGCCAGGGCACGAGTCGTTCTTCTGACAGTCGACGACGCAGGCGACGCCCGCGGGGCACGTCACGTCCGGGCAGCTGTCTTTTCCGTCGCACGAGATCACGCAGGCGCCGGCCGCGTTGCAGACGCCTGCCTCGCATACGCTCGCGCAGCGCGTGACGGCCGAGTCCTCGGCGACGACGTCGAGTCCCGCGTCGACGATCGGGACGGCGCCGTCGGGGAGGGAGACGGTGCCGTCCTCGCCCGCGTCGGCGCCGCCCGCGACGAACGTCCCGAGGACGTCGAGCCCGCAGCCCTCCAGGATCGCGAGGAGGGCTCCCGCGCTGGCGACCGCGACGAGGGCGACACTACGCTTTCGCACGCGCGTTCCGGGCATCGCCTGGGATCCTATCCCACGCACGCGGGCGCTCCCAAGCCCGTCACGACGGCCCGAGCGGGCCGCCGGGTTTCTTCGCAGGAACCTCGGCGCGGACACGATCGGTCCGCATCATGCGCTCGATCACCTCGAAGCGCTTGTTCGTCTCCGCGCGCAGCGCGCCGACCTCCCGGAGGAGGGTCTCGATGCCGACCTCGTTCTTCAGGTTCACGCGGAAGTCCGTCTCGGCCTGGGCGCGGTCCTTCACGGACTCGCGGTTCTGGCTCATGACGATCAGCGGACCCTGGAGCGCGACGAGGATGGCGAGGAACAAGTTGTAGAACTGGAACGGGTACTCGTCGAAGGGGCTCGGGAGGAACTTGTTCGCGCCCGCCCAGCCGAGGGTGAGGGCGAGGAGGAAGAGGATGAAGGCCCAGCTGCCGTTCAGCTCCGCGACGCGGTCGGCGAGCTTCTGCCCCCAGGTCAGGTTCTCGTCGAGCTCCTTCACGACGTCGCGCGCCGCGCGCTGGGAGAGGAGCGCGTTCGTCTCGCGGAGGCGCTCCGCCATCTCGGCGAGGATCGCCATCGCGGCGTTCCTCGACTTCGAGAGGTGGTCGCTGAACTCCTCGCGCGTCAGCTCGAGGAGCGTCGTCTCGACCACGGCCTCCACGCTGGCGGAGCGAGGCTTGTCGTCGAAGAGGGACAGCTCGCCGAAGTACTCGCCCGTCCGGGCGTCCTTCAGGACGACCCGAGGCTCGTCGGGGCCGGTGCCCGGCAGGAAGATCTGAACCGCGCCGGAGAGCACGACGTACATGCTCGAGCCCTTCGCCCCCTTGTCGAAGACGACCTCGCCGGCCTTGTACGCGCGCTCCGTCATCCGCCGACCGAGCGCGTCCAGGTCCTCGGCCTCGAGGGTGTCGAACAGCGGGATCTGGGCGAGGAGCTCGGAGTGAAGCATGCGCGCGCCGTGGCCTGTCGACATCGTCGCGCGCCGCTGTCCCCGGCGCAAGACGCTAGGGCGAGGACGATGGAAACGACGAGGCCGCACTTCGCGTTCGAAGTGCGGCCCCTCGGGATCAGGCGTCGCTCAGCGGAGAGGGCCCGCAGGGCCGTTGTTGCCGCCCGCGCCGGACGCGCCGTAGTCGACGACGTTGTCCACGCACGAGCCGAGGCTGGGGTCGCAGCCGCCGCAGTTCGGTCCGAAGCAGCCGTTGCCGTCGCCGGAGGTCGGGCAGACCTCTTCGCCGGGGCACTTGTCCTCGGTGCCCGGCGTCGTGGAGACGGGCTGGTTCGGGACGTCGGGGTTCGGGTCCACGCCGTCGGCGAGGCCGTCGCCGTCGCGGTCGCCCGGCTTGCCGGGGAGCTTGGGGAGCGGGTCCACGCCGTCGGCGATGCCGTCGCCGTCGGCGTCGCCGGGGGTGCCCTTCGCGCCCGGCGCCGGGTCGACCGCGTCGGGGATGCCGTCGCCGTCGCTGTCGTCCTGCGCGTCGGGGATGCCGTCCGCGTCCATGTCGCCCGGCTTTCCCGGGATCGTCGGGAACGGATCCTGCGCGTCGGGGACGCCGTCACCGTCCGCGTCACCGGGGGTGCCCTTGATCGTCGGCAGCGGGTCGACCGCGTTCGGGATGCCGTCACCGTCCATGTCGTCGTCGACGCCGTTCGGGATGCCGTCACCGTCGATGTCGCCGTTCGGGTCCACGCCGACAGGAGTGGAGGTCGGACCGCCGACGGTGTTGCCGCCCTCGATCACGCTGCAGTCGTCGCCCTCGCAGGCGAACTGGGTCGGGCAGCTGTTCTGATCGCCGCCGAGGTTGTCGCCCGGGCCGGGCGTGTTCGAGCCCGACGGGCCCGTCACGCCGCCCTGCTCGCCGGGGACGAGCGGGATGTCGGCCACGTTGCCGCCCTCGATCTCGCCGCCCTGTCCGCCGTACCCGGGGAAGGAGTGACCGCCCCACCAACCCGGCGTCTGCTGCGCATGGCCGCCGCCGCCGCCCCCCCAGGGGTTGCCGCCCCATCCCTTGGTGGTGAGGGTGGAGGAGCACTCGATCGAGCTCGTGATCCACTTGCCGAAGAGGTCCGTGCGCGAGACGAAGAGCGTGTTGCTCTTCTTGCCGCGGACGGACACGACGCCGACGATCTTCCCGTCCTTGTCGAGGACGGCGCCGCCGGTGTCGAGGAACTCCGAGCCGTCGAGCTTGCCCGCCGCGTACATGAGCGGGAAGCCCTTCGTCCTGCCGCTCTCGAGAGAGACCTCGGTCGACGTGAGCCCGCCGTTCTCCGACGAGCGGCCGATGCGGACGGCCTTCGCGCCCGACTTCGACGTCTTCGTCGACATCTTCGGGTACGCGTCGAGCCGGATCTGCTTCTCGAGCGCGAGGAGCGCGACGTCCGCGCGTCGCGGGTGGGAGAACGAGCTGCCGTCGTAGTTGCGGAAGTGCGTGACCGCCACCTGAGCGGTCGACGTCTTCTTGACCGACGGCGCCTCGATCTTGAACTTCTTGGCCGTCGTCACGCAGTGGCCTGCGGTGAGGACGAGCGAAGGGGAGACGAGCGTGCCGGAGCACGACCCGAGCTTCGCTCCCGCTGCATCCTGGAGCTCGATCGTCACGGCGGCGGCCTGCACCGCCTCGACCGACTCGTCGGAGCTTCCATCCAGCGTCGGAGCGGATTCTCCGCACGCGACCAGGGTCGTCATGGCGATCGGGCCAGCGACGAGACTCAAGATTGCGACGCGCGCTCTCATCATTGCGAACTCCGGGGGGGCTAGGGCCGAACGACGTCGATGCACGCGCCTTGCCAGCCCGAGAGGGCCTCCGCGCGGATCCGGTCCCACGGCATCGCGACACGAGATGCGCACGACGAATCCGCGGCGCGCGTGGTCGTCACGTGTAGAGTGCAATCAAAAATACCTACAATGTACGCGTCGTAACCCGCGAGTGACTCGCCCTGGATCGCAGATCCGGCGATGACTTCGATCATCCTCGTGCCTACCTCCGCAAACCCCGCGATCGCCGGAGATTCGAGGCTGGATCATCCGTGCGGGGCCTCGGCATCACTGTTGCTCCCGTCCTCTTCGACATGATGCGGAACACCTTCCTGCTCGGGTTCGCGGTCGTCTCGGCCATCGTCGCCTCTGCCTGCTCCGACGGCTTCGGCCTCGGAGGCGCCGGCGGCGGTAGCAGCAGCGGCGAGGCGAAGGACAACCCTCCCGGCACCACCGACAGCATCAACAACGATCCGACGAGCACGGTGAAGGAGGCGCAGGCCGACCTCTTCGCCGGCTTGAAGACGGGAGACGAGCAGACGAACGCGGTCTGCGCCCGCGGGGAGCGGAACCGGGTCACCGACGGCCTCTGCGGAGGCAAGATCGGCGGCATCAAGGGCATCAACGACGTCCTCACGGCGCTGAAGCTCCAGTTCCGGGATCGTACGGAGCGCGGCGGCAACGCCATCAACGGCAACCCGGGCTTCGCGCTCCTCGGTCACTCGAGCTCCCTCATCGCGCGGAACGTCTCGGCCATCAACCCGCGCGCCTTCGTCTTCACGGCGCCGCCGGGGACCCCCACCCGCGTCAACGGCTACACCGTGGTCGGCTTCACGCGCGGCGAGAACTTCGTCGAGCTCGCCTCGGAGGACCCGAACACGAAGCACCTCACCTTCTACCTCCTCCGCTTCGAGAAGGACTGCGAGGGCGGGGGCAGCACGGAGAAGCACAGCTGCACGAACGGCGACCTCTTCCTCCCGGACATCGAGTCGAACTGGCGGAACGTCACCCTCTACGACGACGACGACCTCAAGAACACGATGCTCGACTGCCTCCACTGCCACCAGCCGAACAAGAAGTTCGAGAAGGCGCTCCTCATGCGCGAGCTCCGCGACCCGTGGACCCACTGGTTCCGGAACGACAAGCCGGGCGGCATCGAGCTCATCAAGGATTTCGTCACGGTCCACGAGGGCGAGGACTACGGCGGCATCCCCGCGGCCATCCTCCAGAAGAGCGATCCGCGCGCCCTCGAGGATCTCATCCAGGGGATCGGCGAGGTCCCGAGCGACGACAAGCTCTTCTCCTCCACCACCATCGAGCGCGAGGTGAAGAGCTCGGCCCCGCAGCAGCCCGCCGTGAACGTGCCCGCCGGCCGGAGCCCGACGTGGCAGAGGCTCTACGACCTCGCGGTCGCCGGTCAGGAGCTCCCGCCGCCGTACCACGACGTCAAGGTGACGGATCCGCAGAAGCTCCTCTACGTCCAGTCGCAGTACCTGAAGTTGAAGCGCGGGGAGCTCGAACGGAAGGAGCTGCCCGACGTTCGCCGCGTCTTCCTCGACGAGGCGATGCCTGACCTCTCCTTCTACCCGAAGAAGAACGCCACCGGCAGGGAGGTGCTCCTCCAGGCCTGCGCGCAGTGCCACCAGCCCGATCTCGACACGTCCCTCAGCCGCGCGCGGTTCGACATGAGCCAGCTCGTGAACGGGACGATGCCGAAGGCGATGAAGGAGCTCGCCAAGGCGCGCATGCGCCTCCCCTCGAGCGACCCCCTCAAGATGCCGCCGCTGCTCATGCGCGAAATCCCGAGAGACGCGCTCGAGGCGGCGATCGCAGAGCTCGACAAGTGACCTGATCCCGCTTCCCGGGAGGCGGCCGGGCGTGCCATCGTGCGCGCCCGCCCATGCCCGCCTGGCTTCGTGAGCTGCTGCCGATCGTCGTTCTCCTCACGCTGATCGTCGTCATCGTCAGGCGACTGCCGCGGATCGACGTCGGACACTCGCCGGCGTTCTTGCGACGGCGCTTCCAGAACTGGTTTCCCGTCGGGCTCACGTACGCGTTCCTCTACATGGGGCGCTACAACTTGAACGCCTGCATCGGGTACGTCTTCGACAAGGCGCAGTTCTCGAACATCTACTTCTGGGGGACGCTCACCTACGGGTTCTCGTTCCTGATCAACGGGCCGCTCACGGACCGGCTCGGCGGGAAGAAGACGATCCTCCTCGCGGCGTTCGGGGCGCTCGGCGCGAACCTCGCGATGGGCCTCGTCGTGCGTTCTGCCCTGCACGGCGGCATGACGGTGCCGGAGGCCGAGCAGGCGGGGCTCGTGCCGACGCTGAGCTTCCTCTACGCCGTGAACATGTACTTCCAGTCGTTCGGCGCCGTGTCGATCGTGAAGGTGAACTCCGCGTGGTTCCACCTCCGCGAGCGCGGCACGTTCGGCGGAATCTTCGGGATCCTCATCTCCCTCGGCCTCTACTTCGCCTACGACTGGTGCACCTTCATCCTGAAGGCGACGTCGCCGGCGTTCGCGTTCTTCGTGCCGGCCGCCATCCTCGGCGTCTTCGCCGTCCTCGACGTCGTGTTCGTGAAGGACACGCCGGGCGAGGCGGGGCATCCCGACTTCGATCTCGGCGACGCGTCGAGCGGCGACGACGGCGAGCGCATGTCGCTCGGGCAGGTCGTCCGGATGATGCTGCGGAGCCAGGCGATCGTCGTCATCGCCCTCATCGAGTTCTGCAGCGGGTTCCTCCGGAACGCGATCCTCCAGTACTACAAGACCTTCGCGGAGGAGACCGGGCGCGCCGCGTCCTCGTCGGTCGTCCGGGCGGCGGCCGCGGCGGTGAAGGAGGGGAGGGTGCCGCCGGTCCTGCCCGCCGAGTTCGTCCACGACCACTGGGGCATGCTGAACTGCATGGCCGGCATTTCGGGAGGGGTCATCGCAGGCCTCATCTCCGATCGTGTCTTCGGCTCGCGTCGCGGCCCCGTGGCAGCCGTCCTCTATGTCGTGATGATCGTCGGGTCGCTCCTCATGTTCGTCACGATGGAGACGTACGCGATCGGGTGGGTCGTCGTCGCGATGACGCTCGCGATCATCGGCGTCCACGGGATGCTCTCGGGGACGGCGAGCATGGACTTCGGCGGGAAGCGGAACGTCGGCGTCGTCGTCGGCGTCATCGACGGGATGGTCTACCTCGGCACGGCGCTGGAGGCCCTCGTCCTCGGGCGGGTCCTGCCGAAGAAGCCGCTCAACGCGGACGCCGCGAACTGGTGGACGTGGCCGATGGTGATCCTCCCCGCGGCGCTCCTCGGCTTCGCGCTCGCGACCCGCGTGTGGAACGCGCGTCCGAAGTCGCGCGCGGCCGCCGCACACTGAAGGTCGACCGCGTCAGCGCGCGCCGAGCTCGCGCGCGATGGCCTCCACCAGCGCGGCCTCGGCCGGCTCGAGCGGGGGATCGAGATCGAAGGAGGGGAGGGGCAAGGACGGGCGGGGAGCGCTGGCGCGGAAGACGCGGAGCCACGCGCGCTCGACCTCGACGAAACGCTCGCCGGCCCCGGTGACGAGCGCGACGAGATCGGGGCCTACCGCGCGCCGCGGCTCGGGCCGGACGACGAGGCGTGACCCGTCGGGGAGCGCCCCTTCGAGGCCGGCGAGGAGGTGATCGGCCGGATCGACGAACGCTCCGCGGGCGCCGGGCGCGCCGCGGCCGAGCCACGCGCGGACGCCGAGCGCTCCGCGAGCGCCTTCCAGGTCCACGTCGAGCGTGAGGCCGCGCCGCGCGAGCTCGGCCTCGACCTCGGCGAGCGTCACGGAGCCCTCGACCTCGACGAGGAGATCGACCTCGTGGAGCACGATGCGCGTCACGCCTTCACCTCGGTGGGGAACGCGTCGTCGACGTACGGCGACGGGACGTCGGGGCGGAGCGCGCCGGGGTTGAGGATGCCGGCCGGATCGAAGGCGCGCATCACGGCGAGGGTAGCCTGCGTGCCGGCCGTGCCGTGCTCGACGCCGAGCCGAGGCGCCTTCGATCGCCCGGCGCCGTGGTGGTGGGCGAGCGTGCCGCCCGCCGCGAGCGCAGCGTCGAGCGCGGCGCGCCACGCGCGATCGTACGTGGCCTCGCAGCGTGCGTCCCAGCCCGCGGCCTCCCCCTCGGCGCGCGCGGCTGTCCCGGCGAACGAGAAGTAGATGCAGCAGCCGTCGGGGTAGGCGTGGCTCAGGTGCGCCATCACGAAGACGTGCTCGCCGAGCGCGCGCCGCACGCCTTCGTAGAGCGCCTCGAGCTTCGACCAGGGGGCGGCGACCTCCATCGTGTCGGAGAAGAGGCCCGACGCGAACACGGGCGCCTGCCGGTAGCTGACGGAGTAGCGATGCGCGATCCACTTCCGGGCGGGGCCTTCGCCGAGATCCTCGCCCTGCATCCGCGCCGCGATCGCGCGGGCGTGATCGAGGTCCCGCTCGGGCGCGTCGTCGTCCGTGCCGCTCTCGAAGATCGCGACGAGGAGCGCGCCGCCGAAGAGCGCGCCGCCGATCTTGCCCTCGAGCAGCTCGTTGATGGCGGCGGGGCTCCGGAGGAGCGAGCGGAGCGCCGCGGCGCCGAGGCCGGGCGCCCCCCGGGAGACGTTCCCGTCCTTCTTCGCGCTCCCGCGGCGGGCGAGCATCGCGTCGAACGGGTCGTAGAGGCGGAGCACCGCGGGCCGGAGCCCCGACTGGAAGATCTCGCGCATCGCCTCCCAGCCCTGCTTCGTCGTCGGGAAGGAGAAGGCGCGGAAGGCGCGGACGCGCGGCGCGGGATGGAGGCGGAGCGTCGCGCTCGTCACCACCGCGAGCGTGCCCTCGCTCCCGACGACGAGCGGGACGAGGCTCGGGCCGCTCGTGCGATGTCGGAGCGTCACGACTGCGCCCGTGCCCGTCACGCACTCGAGGGCGAGGACCATGTCCTCGATCTTGCCGTAGAGCCCGGAGCACTGGCCGGCGCTCCGCGCGGCGACCCAGCCGCCGACGGTGCTGCAGAGGATGGAGGACGGGAAGTGACCGAGGGTGAGGCCGCGCCTCGCGAGATCCTCCTCGAGCGGGAGGCCCATGTGGCCTGCCTCGACCTCCATCACGCGGCCCTCCACGTCGAGGCTCCGCACGCGCGCCATGCGCTTCAGGTCGATCACGATCGTACGATCGTCCGGGAGGACGCCCGCGCAGACCCCGCTGCCGGCGCCGAAGGGGACGACGGGCGTCCGCGTGTCGTGGGCCCACCGCACGATCCGGGCGACGTCCTCCGTCGACTCCGGCCAGACGATGCCGGCGGGCCGGTGGCCCTCGACGTTTCCGGCGCGGACGGCGAGGTGGTGCCTCGGCCAGAGGTCGCGCGCGTACGCCACCCGATCGGCCGCGTCGTCGCTCGCGCGCACGCCGCCGAGCGCGTCCCTGAGGTCGCCGATCGTCATCGCGAGCGAGCGTAGCAAGGCCCGGCGCGCGAGCGTGGTCCTTGCGGTGCCGGCCCGTCCCGCGCTAAGCGAACGCGAAGATGCCCCCGCTCCCCGGCCCGACGTTCCTCGAAGCGCTGGCGAGCGGTCCCCTCGTCGTGGACGGCGCGATGGGCACCCAGCTCTACGAGCGCGGCGTCCTCTTCAGCGCCTGCTTCGAGGAGCTGAACCTCTCGAAGCCCGAGCTCGTGAAGAAGGTCCACGAGGACTACCTGCGCGCCGGCGCACAGGTCCTCGAGACCAACACCTTCGGCGCGAACGCGATGCGCCTCGAGAAGCACGGCCTCCAGGGCAAGGTGCGCGAGATCAACGAGGCGGCCGTGAAGCTCGCGCGGGACGCGACCTCGGCGGGCGGCAAGGGCTTCGTCGTCGGGGCGATCGGGCCGTCCGGGTACTTCCTCGGCGACGCGCTCCCGGAGGATCTCGCGAAGGTGCGCAAGGCGCTCGGCGAGCAGGCCGTGTCGCTCGTCTCCGCGGGGGTCGACGCGCTCCTCGTCGAGACGCTCCGGCAGACGAACGAGCTCCGGATCGCCATCGAGAGCGCCGTCGCGGCCTCGGGCGCGAAGGTGCCCGTCATCGCGAGCGCGTCGGTCGACGAGCACAACCGGATGTCCGATGGGACGACGGCGGCCGAGATCGCGCGGCTCATGCGCGAGTGGGGCGCGAGCGTCGTCGGCGTGAACTGCTGCGACGGGCCGATGAACGTCCTCGAGGCCGTCGAGCCGATGCTCGCGCTCGGGCTCCCCGTCTGGGCGCTCCCGAACGCAGGTCTCCCCCGCCGCGTCGACGACCGCCTCGTGTACGTGTCGACCGCCGAGTATTTCGGCGTCTACGCGCGCCGCATGTTCAAGATGGGCGTGAAGATGATCGGCGGCTGCTGCGGCACGACCCCCGAGCACGTGAAGCGCATCGCGGCGGCGGCGCGGATGGTCGGCTCCTCGGACGCGGCCGCGCTCTCGAGGCCCGGCGACTCGGACGTCGTCCGGTCGAACGAGACCTTCCAGGCCTGGACGGCGGATCCGGAGCCGACCGAGACGACGAGCCCCGGGGTCGCGTTCGCGGAGCGCTCGAGCCTCGCCGCGAAGATCGCGCGCGGAAAATTCGTCGTCTCCGTCGAGGTGAACCCGCCCGTCGGCCTCGACCTGAAGAAGGCCATCGACGCCGCGCGGATGCTCCGCGACGGCGGCGTCGACGTGATCAACATCGCCGACGGCGCGCGCGCGCAGGCCCGGATGGGCAACCTCGCGATGGCGATGCGCGTGCAGGAGCGCGTCGGCATCGAGACGATCCTCCACGTCTGCGGGCGCGATCGGAACCTCCTCGGCACCCTGGCGCACCTCCTCGCGGCCCACGAGCTCGGAGTCAGAAACCTCGTCATCATCACCGGGGACCCGCCGAAGATGGGCGATTTCCCCGACGCATCGGCCGTGTACGACCTCGACTCGATCGGCATCCTGAAGCTCGCCGCGCGCCTGAACCACGGCGTCGATCCCGGCGGCAAGCCGCTCGGCGCGCCGACGCGCTTCGTGCTGTCGACGGGCGCGGAGCCCGCGGCCCTGAACTACGAGCGCGAGCTCGCTCGTCTGAGGCAGAAGAAGGCCGCGGGCGCCGAGATCGTGATGACCCAGCCCGTCTACGACGTGACCGTGCTCGACAAGTTCCTCGAGGACATCGCGCCGCTCGGCCTCCCCGTGCTCGTGGGCCTCCTCCCGCTCGCGAGCTATCGCAACGCCGAGTTCCTCCACAACGAGGTGCCCGGCATGCAGGTCCCCGAGGCCGTGCGGGAGCGGATGCGGAAGGCGGGCACCGGCGCCGAGGCCCGCAAGGAGGGCGTCGCGATCGCGCGCGAGATGCTGGAGGCGGTCCGCGGTCGTGTCGCGGGCGCCTACGTGATGCCGCCGCTCGAGCGCTACGAGCTCGCGCTCGAGGTCATCGACGGCTTCGTCGAGCGAGACCCGGCGGGCATCGCGGCGGGGATCTGATGCGCGCGCGGCGTCTCGCGATCGCCGCGATCACGCTCGCGGCTTGTCGGCGCGGCGAGACGTCGCCGGACGCGGGCCCGCCGTCACCGAGCGCGGCCGTGCGCGCGCCCAGCGCC
>JALHPN010000227.1 GCA_022842465.1 Polyangiaceae bacterium
GAACGCGGGGCTTGACCGTGGGCTTCGCGCCCTTCGCGCTCGGCGCGCTCGCAGGCGGCGCCTCCGCCCGCCCCGCATCCCGCTCCGAGGGAGACTCCGGGGACGCCGAGGGCGCGAGGATCACGGAGCCCGCGTCGTCGACGGGCCGCACGGCGGCGCCTGGCCCCGGCGCCCCACGCATCGCCGCGAGGACCAGGACGGCCGCGGCGCCCCCCGCGACGACCAGCGCCGGCCACCTTCGCTTCGCGCGCGGCACGCGGACCTCTCCCTCTTCTTCCACGACGATCCGCGCCGCGCTCTCCTCCTCGCGCGCCTTCTCCACCCGCGCGACGAGCGCGGCCCGCTCGCGGAGCGCCTCGCCCAGGAGCCCCTCCACCCACGCCGCGACCGCGGCCGCCGGCGCCGGCGGAGCCGCGGCCTCGAGCGCCTCCGCCATCTCCTCGGCCGACGCGAACCTGAGAGACGCATCGCGGGCGACCGCCCGGAGCACCACCCGATCGAGCTTCGCCGGGAGCCCCTCCACGACCTGACTGGGCGGCGTCACCGTCCCGCCGAGCACCATCGCCTCCACGGCCGCAGGGCTGTCGCCTTCGAAGAGGCGCTTGCCCGTCACGAGCTCCCACAGGACGACGCCCGCGGCGAACACGTCCGAGGCCCTCGACAGGGGCTCGCCGCGCACCTGCTCGGGCGCCATGTACGCGAGCTTGCCTCGCACGTATCCGGGCCGCGTGAGCTGCATGCGTCCGGCCGCCTTCGCGATCCCGAAGTCGAGCACGCGCGTGATCCCGTCTGCGCCGACGAGGACGTTCTGAGGGCTCACGTCGCGGTGGACGAGCCCGAGCGGCGCGCCGGTCGCGTCCTTCGCTTCGTGGGCAGCGTGCAACCCGCGGAGGAGCCCCGAGACGATCGCCGACGCGATCGCGACGGGCACGGCCGAGCGCTCGTGGAGGCGCGCGAGCGTCTCCCCCGCGACGTGCTCCATCACGAGCCACGTCTCGCCTCCCTCCTCGACCACATCGAGCACGGGTACGACGTTCGCGTGGACGATCCGGGACGCGAGCTTCGCCTCGTCGACGAGGAGCCGCGTGAAGTCCTTCTGCCGAGCGAGCTCGGGGTGGAGGCGCTTAATCGCCACGACGCGCCGGAACCCGCCGGGCGCGCCGAGGATCCCGAGATGGACGCTCGCCATCCCTCCCTCGCCGATCACGTCGTAGAGCTCGTAACGACCGCGCCGGACGCCCATCGACGGTCAGCCCCCCGAGCGTGATCTCAGGATGTAGAAGTACCGCCGCGCGATCCCCGAGGCGGCCGCGGCCTTCGTCACGTTGCCACCGTGCTCCGCGAGCACCCACGCCACGTACCGCTCCGTGAACGCCTGGACGACACGATCTCGCGCCTCCGGGAACGGGAGCTTCTGCGCGATGATCTCCGCGAACGGATCGGCCGACGCCGGCGCGCTCGTCCCGACCTCCCCGCCGAGATCGCCGAGCGCGACGCGACGCGAGACGACGTTGTGGAGCTCGCGCACGTTGCCGGGCCACGCGTAGCCCTCGAGCCGCGCGAGGAAATCCAAGGGGATCTCCCCTCGCCCGCCGAGCTGGGCCCAGAAATGGGTCGCGAGGAGCGTGACGTCCCCTCCCCGGAGACGGAGCGGCGGCAGCTCCACGCGCGCGACGCAGAGCCGGTAGTAGAGATCGTCGCGGAAGCGCCCCGCGGCGATCTCCTGCTCGAGGTCTCGCCTCGTCGCCGCGACGACGCGGACGTCGACCTTCTTCCACGTCGAGCTCCCGATCCGCTGCACTTCGCCGCGCTGCACGGCGCGAAGGAGCTTCGCCTGGAGCCCGACGTCGAGGTCACCGATCTCGTCGACGAGGAGCGTCCCGCCGTCCGCCTGCTCGAAGACGCCGGCGCGTGCGGCGACCGCGCCGGTGAAGGCGCCCCGCTCGTGGCCGAAGAGGTGCGACTCGAGCAGGCTCGGGCTGACGGCGGTGCAGTCGAAGACCACGTAGGGACCGGACGCGCGAGCCCCGCACTCGTGGATCGACTCGGCGACGACCTCCTTCCCCGTGCCCGTCTCGCCCTCGATCACGACGGGGACGTCCGTGAGCGCGATCCGCTCGAGGAGCGGGTAGATCCGTCGCATCGCCGCGCTCGCGCCGAGGACGCGTCCGAAGCGCGTCGCGGTCGGGAGCGGCACCGCGGCCGACTCCCCGGCGTCGACGCGCAGCTCGGTGTCACCGACGCGGAGCACCTCCCCGCCGGCGAGCAGCGCCTCCACCACCCGGAGGCGCCCCACGAACGTCCCGTTCCGCGACGCATCGTCCTTCACGCGTAGGCCGCCGGGCTCGATCACGAGCGTGGCGTGCCGGCGCGAGACCATGGGATCGCTCAGGCGGACGGCGCACGCCTCGCTCTGGCCGACGTGGACGACGCCGCGCGCCGGATCGAGGTCGAAGGTCTCGCCGCGATCGGGCCCCTCCACGACGACGAGGGTGTAGCGCGCGAGCGCCGTGCTGGGCGCGACGCTCGCGCGCCGCGTGACGGTCTCGGTCTCGACGCGCGGTTCCTTCGCCATCCGGCTCGTCCGGTCGTATCACGCCCGGAACCACGGACGAAACGCGCGATCGTGATCGCGCCGATCCCGACCTGCCCGCGGCGTGTGATCGAACCGATCCCTCGCGTCGCGCGCGTCCTCGGGATCCTCGCTCGAGCGACGCTGGAACACGAGCTGCAGACGCGCCGCTTCATGACGTCCCGCCTCTCTGCGCTCCTCGTCCCTTTCGCGCTCTTCCTGCTCGCCTTCGGCTCGGGCTGCGGCCACGTCGTCGTCGGCGGCTTCGGCGAGGGCTCGCTCTGGCATCGCGGCGCCGAGCCCGTGATGGCGATCCATCCCCTCCGCGGCGGCCCCCTCGGCGGTCGCGCGAAGCCTCGGGACCCGGACCTCGTCCAGGCGAAGGCCGCGAACTGCCGCCCCTGGCCGCTCGACGAGCACGTCCAGGTCCAGGTGACGGCCGCCCAGATCTGCATCGACGAGGACGTCCACGTCCTCTCGTACGAGAGCGGCGCGCTCCCGATGCCTCGGCTCCCCGCCGAGCTCGAGGCGAGCAACGGACAGTCGAGGAAGGTCGAGCTCCTCTCGTCCTCCGAGATGCAGAAGGTGGGCGTCTGCACGGGCCTCGATTCCATGCGCACCGCGGTCTGGGTCGCGCGCTACCGCGCGTGCGTGCCCAACGACGGCCTCGTCACGGAGGCGACCGAGTCCCTCGCGCTGAAGAAGCCAGGCGGCCTCCTGTCCGCGTCCTACGAGCAGATCAAGTGGGGCTTCGCGAAGACGGGGGCGCCTCCGCCGGCGAGCCTGCGCGCCCGCGGAGCCCTCGAGCGCCGCTGATGATCAACCCGAGGACGCCCACGGCGCTGATCGACCAGATGTGCTCGGGCCACATCGCGCCGCCGAGCAGGCCGAGGAGGAAGCAGAGCGCACCGGGCCACGTCCTCGGGTCGACGAGCGCGGCGTACGCCGACGACGTCGTGAACCACACCACGAAGTGGAGCACCATCGACGTGCGCGCCGGCAGCCCGAGGGCGCCGGTCGCGACCTCGAGCGCGAGCTGACCGACGAGAGACACGCGGAGCGCGAGGAGCGCGCGGCGGTTCACGAGCGTGGCCGTCAGGACGGGACGCGTCCACCACGTCACCGCGATCGTCAGGACCGAGAGG
Source organism: Polyangiaceae bacterium (assembly GCA_022842465.1). Lineage (GTDB taxonomy): Bacteria > Myxococcota_A > Polyangia > Polyangiales > Polyangiaceae > Labilithrix. Next base: position 3,718 of record JALHPN010000227.1, read on the forward strand.
AGGATCGTGAGCGCCCAGGGTCGCTGCGCCCAGACGCCGGCGCGGGGCTGGTCGAGCAGGTAGAGACCGACGGGGAAAAAGGCCCACACGATCCCCATGAGGACGCCCGCGATCGCCCGCGTGCGCCTCCCCGTCGCGGGGTCGATCTCCCGCTCGAGAGCCTCGAGGCGAGCGCCACGCTCCTCCTCCGCGCGCACGGCGGCCGCGACGCGCTCGGCGAGCGCGGCTGGTGGCTCCCCGAGCTCCGCGAGGGCCGCCGCGGCGCCGCGTGCGGTGCCGTGCCTGAGCTCCCATTCGGCGACGAGGGCGACGGTCCGGGCGAGGCCCTCCTTCGCCGCGACGTTGTCGCCGGAGGCGAGGAGCGCCTGCCGGAAGCCGAACCGCGCTTCCCCGAACAGGCGATACACCTTCTCGCGCGCGGTCGGCGGCGCGAGCCCGCGCGTGGTGCCGGCGAGATCCGTGAGCTCCACGAGTCGCCGCAAGGCCTCGTCGGAGAGGACGATGGACCCTCGGTGGCGGAGGAACCACTCGACCTCCGCGCGGAGCTCCTCGACGGAGGCGAAGCGCTCGGCGGGGGCCTTCCGCATCGCCCTCGCGGTGACCGCGACGAGCTCCGGCGGCGCGCTCGCCGGGAAGGCCGGTTCGGATCGGAGGATCGAGAGGAGCACCTGGTGAAAGCTGCCGACGTCGTGAGGAGCGCGACCCGCGAGGAGCTCGAAGAGGATCGCCCCGAGGAGGTAGACGTCGGTCCGCTCCGTGAGCGGCCTCGTCGGGTCGAGCATCTCGGGCGCCATGTAGGCGGGGGTCCCGACGGGATCACGGCGCGCGGCAGCGGACGGGAGCGGGACGTCGTCGCGGGAGCTCGCGGCGATCCCCCAGTCGACGAGGTACACCTCGCCGAAGCTCCCGATCATCACGTTCTCAGGCTTCAGATCGAGGTGGAGCACGCCGCGCGTGTGGGCGAGCGCGACGGCGTTGCAGACCTGGAGGAAGACGCGGAGGTTGCCCTCGAGGTCGCGCTCGCTCGTGACCGTCGACCACGCCTCGCCGCGGATCCGCTTCAGGACGATGACCGGTGCTCCGTCCGCGTCGAGCCCGAGGTCGTAGACGGGGACGACGTTCGGGTGCTCGAGCGATCCGGTGACCCACGCCTCGCGGATCATGCGCGCGACGCCCTCGGGCGTGCGCGCCTCGGGCCGCAGCGTCTTCACGGCGACCTCGCGCCCGAGGGAGCGCTGCGTCCCGAGTCGCACGAGGCCCATGCCGCCTTCGCCGATCGTGTCCCCGAGATCGATGCTCGCGACGACGTCGCGCTCCGCGGCGTCCGCGGCGAGCGTGGCGAGGCGCTCCCGATCGGCGGTATCGAGCCCCGACGCCGCGGGCCGGACCGACAGCTTCGGATCCGCCGCGATCGTCCGCCTGAGGGACGCGCGCTGCTCTGCGCCGAGCCGATCGACGGCCTCCTCGACGAGCGCGCTGGCGGAGGGGCTGTCCGCGGGGATCGTCTCCGATGCCCGCGGCTCGTCGTGCTCCGCCATCGACGGCGGTTATACCAGCTCGCGCCTTGGCCTCGTCGTCAGCGAGGCGCCGCGAAGCACTCACCCTCCCCCCGGAAGTGGCCGACGGTGCGCGAGAGCGCCTCGACGTAGGCGCGCAGATCGTTCACGCCGGCCGCGCTCCCGGTGCCGTAGGGGCCGCTCTCGGGCGAGAGGGTCGCGAGGCGGACGGCGCCGAGCTCCTCGAGGGTGATCTCACCGTCTGCGTTCGCGTCCGCCCCTGCGAGGTTGTCGAAGCGGAGCTTCGCCTCCGGCGCCTGGAGGTCGTCGTAGAAGAGGTGGTCGCCATGGATGGTGAGCTCGGCCTGGTCGGTTCCGCCGTTCTGGACGAGGACGCCGGGCGTGGTCTTGCCGGCGAGGTCCCCCTCGCAGCGATCGTAGAGCGTGGTCCCGCGGAATCCCCAGGTGAACCGCTTCGTCACGTCGCCCTTCGACGCGGTCCCCGAAACGAGCATGCCGTAGCCGCCGTCGACGAGCCGCTTCCGCTCCGCCTCCGTGACGCCGTCGCCGAGGTCCGCGGCGGCGGCCTGGGGACCGATGACGAAGCTCACGTGGGGATAGGCCCGGGCCGGGACGCCGCTGGCGGCGAAGACGAGCTTCGGGCCTGGACGATGCACGTCGAAGATCTTCGGCTTCGGCATCCGGGCGGCCGGCGCGGCCGTGGCCGACTCGGCGACGCTCACGTCCCCCAGCACCACGAGGAACGTGGTGAAGCGGACCGTCCAGCCGTCGGCGACGTCCGCGGCCGGGATCTCCTTCTCGATGTAGTCCTCGCCGTAGGTCGAGAACGAGACGGCCCCCGTTCCGTCGTCGGACGAGGAGCATGCGGCGACGGCGCCGAGCATGGCGGTGAGGGCCAGACCGATACGCTTCATCATGGGTTTCGAGTCTCCGGTTCGAAGGCAAACGTGTAAGGAGCTCCGCTCTTGAGCCCTCGGGCGAGGGCGTTCTTCACGACCGCGTCGGGCTCTGCGAAGTCGACCTGGTCGAGCCAGGCCTCCACGCGGACGGTGAGGGTGACGCGCCCATCGCTCTGGACGTCGGTCTCGGCGAAGGCGCAGCCCTCCACCTCGGGCTTCCCCTTCGCGCCGGACAGCTCGTTCGCCGCGAACGTCACGCGGAAGGGGCGCGGCTCGGCGCCCTTGGTCGCAGTCCCCTCGAGGACGACGGCGCTCCCTGCGAGCTCGCCCGCGAAGGCCCCGCCCGGCTGCGCTCCGAAGGCGAAGGTCGCGGAGCGGACGACGCCGGAGATGCCCTCCCCAGCGCCGAGGACCACGGAAGAGTCTGCGCGCAGATCGAGCGAGCTCGCGACGAGCATCGCCCCCTTCGCTTCACCCGCGACGTAGTGCCCGGGATGGGCGTACGCCGTCCGCCCGAGGACGAGGAGCGGCGCACGGCGCGAGAAGATCGTCGCGCCGTCGTAGAACGTCATCCCCCCCGTCGCGAGGAGCGCCTTCGACAGCGTGACGTTCCACCCGAGCGCGTTCGTGAACGGCGCCCGCGCGCCGGGGGACCCGACGGCGACGACGTCGAAGCGGACGCGCTTGCCCGTCGTCCCGGACGCATCCGCCTCGCATCCCGTCGGCGCGACGACGACCGAGGAGGCCGCCGCGAAGACGACCGCCGAGGAGACGACACGAAAGAGACCGTTCACATGCTTTCTACACATTTCCAATCTCACAGGTAGAGCGCGAGCGTGAGGAACACGGTGCGCGGCGGACCGATCGTGACCAGCCGCCCGGGCACGAGCGAGGGCGACTCCTGGCGCGCGAAGTTCGAGGCGTAGACGAACTGACCGTCGTACCAGCGCGCGTCGAGGACGTTGAAGACGTCGAGCGAGAGCTCCACCTCGCGGAGGCGCGCGCCGATGCCCGCGTCGACGAGGGCGACGTTCTTGCCCGTGTCGCCGTACGGCAGCGGGCGGCCGGCGAGCCCTTCGAGCCCACAGCCGATCCGCGCCTCGAGATCCCGATCGAACAGGCGCAGGACCTTGCGCTTGTAACCCGCGTCCGTGCGGAGGACGACCTGCGGGACGTAGGGGAGCAGATCCCCCTCTCCGTAGAGGCCACCAGTGGCCGTGAACGTCGCGCGCGTGTACGTCGCGCTGCTCGAGAGGAGAAAGTGGTCCCCCGCGCGGACGAGCACGTCGGCTGCCGCGCCCGTCCGCGCGGTGCCCGGGACGCGCTCGTTCCGCGCCGTCCCCGGATCGAAGACGAGGTCGTCCGAGAGTCGGGTGTGAAACAGTGCGAGCGAGCCCGAGAGCGTTCGCCCCATCGCCGCGCGCGCCCCGACCTCGTAGCTCTCCACCTCGGTGAAGACGGTGCGCTCGCCGCCGCCGAGGCTCCGCGCCTGGGGCGAGCGGAACCCCTCGCCGTAGCTCGCGAGGAGGTGGAGACCGGGCGCCGCGGCGACGTCGACGGTCGCCTTCTTGCCGAGATGGATCCCCTGCGCCGAGCGCTTCTGCCCGGGCACGGCGTCCCCGCGCGCGTCGACGCGGTCCGCGGCCGCGAACGCGAGCGCGTCGGCGCGGATGCCGCCGCGCACGGCGACGCGCGAGAGCGGATGGACGGCGAGGTCGAGGTAGCCCGCGGCGTTCGTCCCGCGCACGTCCGCGTCGACGAGCGTCTCCGTCGGGCGATCGTCGACCTCCGACAGGCGGCGCTGGGACTGCGTGATGACGTCGTGGCGGCCGTACACGCCGACCTCGACGGCGTCACGTGGAGAGAGGAGCCGGAGGGCCTTCCGGTACGACGCCGTCATCCCGACGGTGACGCGCTCGTCGATCTGCTGCGAGTTGTCGCTCCCGAGCCGGTCTCTCCCGCCGCGCTGCGCGTCCGCGAGGTAGCCGGTGAAGTTCTGCCGGAGCGACAGCGAGCGGAAGACCACGAACGGCGCGACGCTCCACCTCTGGGTGTCGTCGTCACGATGCAGCTCGACGAGGAGCTGCGTCTTCGTGGAGTCGCCTCCCTGCTTCGGATCGTAGGTCGCGAAGCGGTCGATCCTCCCCGACTCGACGTCGCGCGCGAGGACGACGCCGGCCGAGTCGAAGCGGCCCGCGTAGGCCCCGCCGAGGACGCGGATGCTCGTGCCGTCCGAGAAGTCGTGGGTACCCTGCGCGATCGCGGAGGCGCGCCTCGCGGCGCGGTTCGGACCGAAGCCGTCGGTCTGGTACGTCTCGAACGCGGCGAACGTCTCCTCGCTCGTCTCCTTCGGATGGAAGGCGAGGAAGAGGCGGCGCGATCCGAACGAGCCGAGCATCCCCTTCGCCGTGACGCCGGGCTCGGGGTAGCCGAGCCGCATGCGGACGGTGCCCGCGACCGCGAAGTCGCCCTGCCGCGGGTCGAAGGTGCCGGGCTGCGCCGTGATGTCCCGGAGCACCTCCGGCATCACGTAGTGGAGATCGGCGTATCCCTGACCGTGGACGTTCGAGACCTCGTTGACCGGGATCCCGCCCACCCACAGCTCGAGGTCCTGGCCGTGGACGGCGTCGAAGCCGCGGAGGAAGATCTGGTGGGCCTTCCCCTCGCCCGAGTGCTGCGTGACGAACACGCCCGGGACCACCGCGAGCGCGTCCGACGCGGTTCGATGCGGCGCGGCGGAGACGACGTCGCGCCCCTTCACGACCTCGGAGGCGCTCCGCGGCGGGGCGGTGCCGCTCACGCGGACGGTGTCGGTGCGCGCGGGTGGAGGCGGCGTCGGCGGGGCGTCCGCCGGGGGCGGCGCCGGCGGGGCGTCCAGGGCGCGGACGCCCGGGAAGCGGACGATCGCGCGCACCCGCGACGACACGGGCTTTCCGTCCCGCTTCGCGGGCTCGTACGTCCACGTCCTCGCCGTCGCGACGGCCGCCTCGTCGAACGCCTCCGCGACCGTCGCCTCGACGTCGACGGCGAGGACCGCCCCCGTCGCGTCGATCGTGAGGACGACGGGGACGACGACGTCGTGATCGGCGGGGTGGGCACCCGGCCACGCAGGCGCGGGCTGCGTCTTCGGACGCGGCGGATCCACCTCGTGCGCGCGCGCGAGAGGCGCGTAGCTCGCGGTCGCGAGCCCGAGGCTCAAGGCGAGGGACATCGATCGCGCGGCGCGAGACGCGGCCATGGACGGCCGCCTTCGTAGCATGATTTCCAAAAATCGTGTCACTGCGTATGGAGGACGTCCGAGCGCGAGCGAGAGCCCGCTTCCCGTCACGCCCCTGCCGCCCTAGAACCAACAACGCGCATGAGGGTCGTCAGGATCGCCACTTCGATCGCCGTGACGGCGATCGCCCTCCTCGCCCTCTCCGGCTGCCCGGCCGGAGACGCGGCGCCACGCTGCACCACCCCACCGCCGGAGACGTGCGCGCCGCTCTACGAGCCCACGTACGAGCAGCTCTTCACGCGCACGCTCGCGCCCTCGTGCGCGCTGTCGGGCGGAAGCTGTCACGCCGCCGAGGGACGCCAGGGCGGGCTCGCCTTCGTGGACGCCGACGAGAGCTACGACCTCCTCGTCTCCACCGGAAGCGTCCGCGCGGGCGATCCATCGTGCAGCGAGCTCATGGTGCGCGTGCTGGCGACGGACCCCTTCGAGCGCATGCCCCCTGGCCGAGCGCTCGATCCCGGAGCACAGTGCGCCATCAGGACGTGGATCGCGAACGGAGCAAAGCGTTGACGGGCCGGCGTGGTGTCACGGTCGCGCTCTTGGGGACGGCCCTCGCCGCGGGCGCCGCGCTCGCCTCGTGCAGCTCGGAGCCGGAGAGCCCCCCCGCGCCGACGCTCGTCGGGCAAGCGCTGATGAACCCCGAGACGTGCGCCCCTTGCCACGCGCAGCACGTCCGCGAGTGGTCGGGCAGCATGCACGCGTACGCGGGCGACGATCCGGTCTTCCTCGCCATGAACCGGCGCATGCAACGCGAGACGAACGGCGCGAACGCCACCTTCTGCGTCGGCTGTCACGCGCCGATGGCGGTCCGCACCGGCGCGACGAAGGACGGCACGAACCTGTCCGAGCTCCCGTCCGAGCTCCGCGGCGTCACCTGCATCTTCTGCCACGAGGCGTCCTCGGTGAAGGGCAGCCACAACAACCCGATCGAGCTCGCGGGCGACGGGACGATGCGCGGCAGCTACGCCGATCCCGCGCGCTCCTCTCCCCATCGCGCCGCGCGCTCCCCGCTCCACGACCGCGAGGACGCGCAGTCCTCCCAGCTCTGCGGCGCCTGCCACGACGTCGTCACCCCGCACGGCGCCCACATCGAGCGCACGTTCGCCGAGTGGAAGGCGTCGCTCTACGCCAAGCCCGCGAAGGGGAGCACGGCCACCGCGCCTTCGTCGGAGCTCTCCTGCGGCAAGTGCCACATGGGAGGGCGCACGGACGTCGCGGCGCAGGCCGAAGGGGTCCCGGTCCGGACGGTGCACGACCACGCGATGCCGGCGGTCGACATCGCCCTCACGCCCTGGCCCGAGCAAGCCGAGCAGCGGCGCCGCGTGCAGGAGTTGCTCGACACGTCGCTCCTCGCCAAGCTGTGCGTGCTCCAGACCCCGACGGGGCCGACGGCGGAGGTCACGCTCGACAACGCGTTCGCCGGGCACTCCTTCCCGAGCGGCGCCGCGCAGGACCGGCGCGCCTGGGTGGAGCTGGTCGGCTTCCGCGAGGGGCAGGTCGTCTTCCAGAGCGGCGTCGTCCCCGACAAGAAGGCGGTCGAATCGATCGCCGACCCGAATCTCTGGCTCCTCCGCGACACGAACTTCGACACAGCGGGCAAGGAGACACACATGTTCTGGCAGGCCGCGCGCGTGGAGTCGTCGCTGCTCCCCGCCGCCGTCACGAACGATCCACTCGACCCCGCGTTCTACCACCAGGTGACGCGCCGGTACGCGCTGCCGCTCCCCGTCCCCGATCGCATCACCATGCGGGTGCGCATGCGGCCGATGGACTTCGCGCTCCTCGACGATCTCGTCGCGAGCGGCGACCTCGCGCCCGAGATCCTCGACCGGATCCCGACGTTCGACCTCGCGAGCACGGTCAAGGAGTGGGGCCGCGACCAGGGCTTCCGCTGCGTGCCCTGAGCGCGACGAGTCTTCTCAGCCGTCCAGACAGAACGCGAACGTGACGTCCGCCGGCGAGGCGCCCGGGATCTGGACATTCACGCGGAGCTCCCAGAGGCCCGCCATCGACAGGTAGACCTTCGACACGTCGTACTTCCCCTCCGCGCCCTTGGGCGCGACGATCGGCGCGACGGCGCTCCCGTGACCGTGGTCAGGCATGAAGGGGACGATCGTGATCGTCGCGCCGTCGACGGGCTTCCCTGCACCGTCGAGGACCTGGAGCACGAGCGCGTTCGTCCCCTTCACGAGCGGCGCCGGCTGCGCATCCAGGATCTTCACCGTCACCGAAGCGCCCGTCTTCGCGAGACCTGCGGCGTAGACGTCCTTCCGCGTGTCCCGCTCGCAGGCCGTCGCGTTCCCGCCGCTCGACGAGCTCGAGCTCGAGCCTGGATCCTCGTCGCCGCAGGCCGGGACGAGCGCCAGCAGGATCGACAGGGCGACGGCGAAGGACAGAGATCGCATGCGGAAAGGCCTCCGGGCTCTACGTGTGACCGAGCGCCTCGGTTTCACGCTCCCCCGATCGTCTAGCACGGCGTAGAGTGCCGGCCCATGTCGCTCCTCTCCGACCCGGCGACCTACGTTGCGTTCGCGACGCTCCTGGCCCTCGAGGTGGTCCTGGGCATCGACAACGTCGTCTTCATCTCGATCCTCGCCGGGCGCCTTCCCCCCGGCGAGCAGAAGCGCGCGCGCACGACCGGTCTCGCACTCGCCGTCCTCACGCGGTTCGTCCTCCTCGCCTCCCTCTCCTTCCTCGCGAAGCTCACGTTCGTGCTCTTCACGGTGTTCGGTCACGAGGTCACGGGCCGCGATCTCATCCTCGTCCTCGGCGGCCTCTTCCTGCTCGGGAAAAGCACGCACGAGATCCACCAGAAGCTCGAAGGCGCCGAGGACGGCGAGGGGAAGGCCTCCCGCGCGACGTTCTCCGGCGTCATCGCCCAGATCCTCTTGCTCGACATCGTCTTCTCCCTCGATTCGGTCATCACGGCGATCGGAATGGTCGACGAGCTCCCCATCATGGTCGCGGCGGTCCTCGTCTCGACCGCCATCATGATCGCCGCCGCGGGCTCCATCAGCGAGTTCGTCGAGCGTCACCCGTCGGTGAAGATCCTCGCCCTGTCGTTCCTCCTCCTCATCGGCTTCACGCTCGTCGTCGAGGGGCTCGACCAACACATCTCGAAGGGCTACGTCTACTTCGCGATGGCCTTCTCGGTCTTCGTCGAGATGATGAACCTCCGCTTCCGGAAGAAGGAAGCTCAGCGCGTCAAGCTCCACGTGCCCTACACGCCGTCCGCGCCGCCTCCCCCGCCCGCGTCGCGCTGACGCTCAGGTGGTGGCCAGAGGCCGTGCGCCGAGCAGCACGCCGCGCTCGGCGAGATCGGCGAGGAGGCGAGCGGCGCCGGCCAGCACGCCGTCGTCGAGCGTCGCCCCGGTCGCCTCGCACGCGAGCACCATCGCGCCGGCGAGCGGGCTCCCGGAGAGGAGGCGCTCGAGGATCGCGCTCGCGAGCGGCGACAGCTCGAGGAACCGCGTCTGGTGCGCGGCGTCGCGGTAGACGAGGAGCGCCACGTCCCGCGCCGCGGGCTCCGCCCGAGGGTCCCCGGCCGCGAGCTCGTGGACGGCGTGCGTCGTCCGAACGATCGCCGTCGGCTCCACGAACGCGAGCGGCCGGTCCGGCGAGACGTCGACGAGCTCGCCCACGTCTCCTGCGCGCGGCGCGATCCCGATCGTGAACTCGACGAGCTCGAGCTCGGCGTGCTCCAGGAGCCAGACGGGGACGGACGCCTCCGCCTTCCACCGCGGCGCGGCGAAGGCGAGCACCTCGGCCGGCACGTCGCGGAGATGCGGGGTGCGCGGGCCGACCTCCGCCAGGAACGCATCGACCGTCGCGTCGAAGAGGCCGGGCCGGACGACGTCGAAGCGCGCCCGCGTGCGCTCCAGCATCGCGTGGACGACGTTCACGACGTTGTGACGGACGAGGCGCCGGTAGAGCGCGAGCCGGCGGGCGTCGCCGCGCATCGCCTCCGCGTCCTCCGCGTCGAGCCCGTGCTCCGCGAGGAAGCGCGCCGGATCGACCTCGAGCGCGCGCGTCTCCTCGGGGGTGCCGAGACACGCCTTCGCGAAGAGCGCCTGCATCCGCGCCGTGCTCACGCGGCCACCTCGCCCGTCGCGCGCTTCCAGAGCGCCTCGAGCCGGCGGACCTCCGCCAGGAGGACGTCGAGCGGCGGGATGGTCTGATCGCGCTCGAGGAGGACCGGGACCGGACCCGTCCTCCGGAGGACGCGCTCGAGGAGGGCGAGCACGTCGTCGCAGACGTCGGCGCCGTGGGTGTCGACGATCAGGCGCTCGCCACGATCGACGCCCGTCTCCGGGGGCCCCGTGAGCTCCCAGCCGCCGTCGGTGAACCAGTCGTGCCCGGCGACGTGGATCTGGACGACGCGGTCGAGCGGCGCCGTTCGCATCCATGCGTCGACGTCGAACCCGAAGTTCGTCGCGTTCACGTACGCGTTGTTGACGTCGAGCATCAGCCCGCAGTCGGCCGCGTCGCACACGCGGGAGAGGAACTCGGGCTCCGGCATCTCGCGCTTGCCGGGGTGGAGGTAGAAGCTGATGTTCTCGATCGCCAGCGGCCGGCCTATCGCGTCCTGTGCCGCCTTGATGCGGTCCGCGATGCGCGTCACCTCGCTCGCCTTGAAGGCGACGGGGAGGAGATCGTGGAGCACCGTCCCGCCGTACGTGCTGAAGCAGAGGTGGTCCGAGTGCCACGGGCTCTTCGTGCGCTCGAGGAACGCGCGGAGCCCGCGGAGGTAGTCGGGCCGGAGCGGGTCCGTCCCGCCGAGGCTCATCGTGAGGCCGTGCGTCACGACCGGCCAGAGCGCCATCGCGCGGTCGAGCGCCTCGTCGTAGTAGCCGCCGCGTCCCATGTAGTTCTCGGGCGAGACCTCCACGAAGTCGAGGCGCGGCTTCGCCGCCAGGATCTCGTCGATGAAATCCCAGCGAAGCCCGAGGCCCACCCCGTTCACACGGCATTCGGTCGTCATCGTTCGCTCTTCGCACGAGAGCCGGAGCGATCCGTGAGGACCACTCCGGCTCGGGTGCCGTCAGTGACGGGGAGAGATCACTTCTTGCCGGAGCACGTGCCGGCGCCGCACGAGGCGCCGCCCGCCTTCTTCGGCGCACCGGCGGGGGCCGCCGGCTTCGCGCCGGGCTTGGCCGTCCCTGCCGGCGTCAGATCGGAAGAGC
>JALHPN010000228.1 GCA_022842465.1 Polyangiaceae bacterium
CGACGCCGCCGCCGCGCGGGAAATCGTCGAGCACCCGCCCGTCGACGCCGCGGTCGTCGGGGGGGGCGCCGGCGCGGCGGGCGGGTCCTCCGGAGTCGGGTCGCCCGACTCCGGCTCGGCGACGACGGCGACCGACGAGAGAACCTCGAGCTTCCCGCGGCCGCGCGTCGCGCGCTCGAACGCCGGTGCCAGCTTCGGCGCGAGACCGTCCATCAGCGTCTCGTACGCGGCCCGCTCGCTCGGCGTCGTGCCCTTGGCGACCACGAGCGCGATCCCCAAGGTGAAGGACTTCGGCGCGTCCGCGGCCTTGGGCGTGCGCACGCCGTTGGCGGCGATGACGTCCTGGATCGTGTAGGGCACCCGCGTCGCCCGGACGGTCACCGGCGCGTCGCCGAACCAAGGAAAGCTCGCCTTGTCGAGGGGCCGCTTCGTCATCGGGTCCGTCGACTTGCTGACGGCGCTCACGTTCGTCAAGAGCCCGAACGGGGGGACCTCGTCGGGCGTGGCCATCCCCATCAAGTAGAGATCGAGCATCGAGAACGTGAGTGTGCCCGGACGCTGCGGCGCGGTGGTGAACGTGCCGTCGTCGTTGTCTCGCCAGACGTTGCCGCCGGCGGGAGAGCCCCCGGCGTCCATCCAGAACGACCAGTGGAAGTCGAACCCGAGGAGCGCGTTCGGCGTATCGCCGGGGACGCGCGCGGCTGGCCCCCAGAGGTGCGAGATCTCGAGCAGGAAGAGGTACTCGGCCAGCCCCTCCTCGCCGGAGCCGTTCTTCGCGGCGCGCTCGGCCAAGGCCCGGACGTTGTTGTGGAGGAGCACCGCCCGTACGGGAGAGGCGTCCAGATCGAAGTACGTCCCGTCGCCATGGAAGAGGCCGTCGAAGCCGATCCCGCGGACGTCGCCGTTCAGCGGCAGGTAGTAGGTCGCGAGGTCGTTGCCCGTCATCGGAAACGTCGTCCAGACGCTGAGGACGTCCGGGCGCTTCTGCCCGGCCGCCTCGTACGAGGCGATGACGGTGTTGGCGACCGCCGAGATCGTCGACGTCTTCGTGAAGTCGTCGGCGAGGGTGCCGTCGTCTTCGAGCGTCGCGTACGGACGGGACGCGGGGTCCGCGTGAGCGGTCGAGGTCGTGGCGGCGAGGAGAAGAACGGAAGCGAGGGGCACGAACGCGCGAAGAGATGACATCGACGGCGTTCTAGCGGCCGGAGCGCGCGGCGCAGCTTAAACGGCTCGCGAACGCGTTTAAGTGCTCGCGGGAGCCCACTCAGGCGTGAGCTCCGGCAGAGACGGCGGCGCTGCGCCCGCCTTGCGCCATGCGCCTGCACTCGTCCGCGCACCGCCGACACGCCTCCGCGCACGCTCGGCAGTGATCCATGTCGTGCTTCTCGCATTCGGCCGCGCACGCGTCGAAAATCGTCGCGCACAGCTGGCAGAACGGGACCGCGAACGCGCTGTCACGGCTCATCAGCGCAGCGGCCAGGCGGCACATGTCCGCGCAGTCGCGGTCGAGCCGAATGCATTCCGCCATCTTCTTCACGTCCTGCTCGCCGAGGCACGCGTCGGCGCAATGCTCGCATTCGTCAGCGCAAGCGTGACAAGCCTCGATGCAGTCTGCGTAGTGTTCGTGGGCCATGGTCAACCTCCGCGCCGTGTCGTGCAGCCCCCGTGCCCTCCGCCCGTGGCCGAGCCTCAGCCATGGCTGCCGGCGCGCGGCCTCGCGACTCGAGCGCGGTCGTGACGCTCGATCGACCACGTCTCGGGCTCACTCCTGCAGAGAGCCTCGAGCGCTTCGAGGTCCGAGGCGCGCTTTCGCGTGCGATGGCCAGACGGAAAGTGGATGCAGAAGCGGCCGTCCACGACGTGCTCGATGACGTAGCGACGCCCGTCGACCTCGACGTACCCGCCGCGTCCCTCGTGGACGACCGTGACCGCTCCGACCGCGTACGTCACGCCGAACCTCCCTGCTCCACGCGTCGAGGAGAGCGTAGAAGGGTGAATCGAGCAGGGGCAACGACGCCGACCGGTGCGGAAGGCGTCCGCAGCTCGACCACATCGGCGCCTTGCGGTACGACGGACCAGTGGCGCGCGCGACGGTGAAGGAGTTCCGGCCCGAGGCCGGATTCGGCACGCTTCGCTTCGACGACGGGACGGAGATGCCGTTCGACGTCGCGGCGAGCAACAAGCGTGACATCGTCGTCGGCGCGCCGTGCGAGGTCACGGTGGGGGTCGGGCGCACGGGGCGCCCGAAGGTTACGCTCGTCGAGTTCGCATTGCGCGACGATCGGGAGGTGAGCTTGGCGCGCTTCGTCGCCCACGCACACGAGAACGGTCTCCTCGTCGAGTGGACGGCCGAGGACGCCGAACGCGCCGCCCGCGACGTGCTGGGAAAGGCGCGCGGAAGTCGCACGCTGAACAAGTCCTCCGCTGCGGCGCTGCTCGAGGCCTACTACGAGCACGGCGCCACTGACCGCGCCCGTCGAGAGCGCGTCATCGTCCTCGACTGGCATCAGGGCCAGGAGACGACGACAGACATCGTCACCGAGTTCGCGCGCGTGGCCGGGCTCGACGAGCGCGATCCGGTAGCGCGCCCCGATCCGGGCTTCGATTTGACCGGCACCTTGCAGCCGCTCGCCGAGTGGTACGATGAGCTCTTCGAGCGGACGGGCCGCCCCGAGCGCTGGCTAACGTTCCCGACGGAAGCGGACTTCGAGGTTTTCGTGCTGCGCGATCCCCAGACGATTCGTCAGGACGAGACCGACCTGCCGCTGTTCTCTTGAGTCATGCTCGGTCGGAGCCCTCCAGCTGGGAACGTGCGGCTCCACCATAGGCATGCGTGACGGCCTGATTTCGAGGCGAACGAGCATTTCCACACTGGGCTAGGGGCGAGACGCCCCCCGTGATCGTTGCCGCGCCTCGAGGACGATCTTGACGGCCTGATCGACCTCCGGGGCCGCGGGGCTCGGTCCGAGCCATGTCCACATCAAGCCCGAGTCGTTCGATACGGTGACCCACAAGAGCATCGCGGGGTACTCGCCGCCCGTGAACATCGAGAAGCCGAATCGTCCAAGAGCGCAGTTCCCCTGCTTGTTGCCCGCCGAGCTGCCCCAGTTCTGCCCCCTGGTGCCGAGACCCTTGCCGAGCTCCGCGGCGAACGTGCCCAGGTCCCCCTGCATTGCGACGAGCTCGTAGTCCTGGCGGCGGAGCTTCGAGACTTGAAGGATCCCGGTCGAGCCGTCGCTCCTCGGCCGGTACTCCTTCGGTCCTCCCGCGTTGGAGTGCTCGACCCAGCCCTGCGGCAACACGAGCTCCAAGTCGTCCGGCGTCAGGATCTGCCCGGCCGCCGCTGATTCATCGGTGGTCGACGAGGACGAGGACGAGGACGAGGGCTGACGATCTCGACGCTCGCAGCCCGGAAAGACGATGAGCGCCAGGGTGCCGGCGGCGATGGTCCGCAAGATGTGTTCCGAGAGATTCATCGCGATTCCGGCCGCTCGTCGAGCGAGCGGCCCGATCATGGCTAAACGGTCGACAGTCGTACAACCGAGTTGCATCGGAGAGATGCGACTCTGCCGCTACGACGTCGTCGTGACGACCACTCGTCGATGGCATCCTGGACCATCTCGACATCGTCGTCCAACGATTGACTTGCGGGTCCAGCTCACCTCCGACCCCGAAGCCTCGGCGCCAGAGATCGCCGCGTCACCCCGGCGTCGCCGAATGGGTCACGCCGAAGCGGCGCACGCTGGAGCCGAGCCGCTGCTGCGCCACGAGCTGGCGAGCGCCTAGCCCGACGACGCCGGCGCGGTCACCTCGACGCGTCACGCCGCGAGGGTCGTCTTCGGCAGCGCGAGCGGCCCTCGCTCCGGGGCCGGCTGCGCCGGCCGCGTCCAGGTGTGGAGGTTCTTCCTGAACGGCAAGGCGAGGCTCTTACCGAACGTGAGCTCCTCCTCGCTGCGATAGGCGGGGACGCCGATGGTGATCGCTTCCTGCGGGACGTTGAGGCGAAGCGTGCCGTGGAGCACGTCGCAGAACGAGAAGATCGTCGCCCAGTTCGAGTCCGTCTCGTCCTTGACGATCGAGTGATGGATACCGTGCATGCGCGGAGTCACGATGATGCGCGACAGAATGCGCTCGAGCGCCCCAGGCAGCCGCACGTTCGAGTGGTGAAAGAGGATCTGGACCGTCGTCGCCGTTTGCCAGATCGAGAACGCGCGCGGTGATACGCCGATGAGCAGCACCTGCGCTGCGCGCCACGGCACGGAGAGCATCAGCTCGACGAAGTGAAAACGCGTCGCCGTGGTGGCGGTGAGATCGAGGTCGACATGATGCGCCTCATGGAAGCGCCACAAGAAGGTGCTCTCGTGCGTGAGCCAGTGCCAGACGTAGAGCGTGTAGTCCATCAAGACGACCGAGAGAAAGGTCTTCGCCGGCTCCGACATCTTCACGAGGTTGAGGAGCCCCCAACGCCGCTTCGTGACGAGACGCGTGAGCGGTCCGATGACCGGCGCCTGCAAGACCGTGAGGCCGGCCCCCGCGACGCCGGCGATGGCGAGGTTTCGGGCGTCGCGGCGGAGCTTCGGTTGGGTCTCTCTTCGAAGCGGGCGATGCCGCTCGAGGATGAGGGCCGCTGCAAGTGCGCCGAGGACGAGCCCGCCGTTCACCCAGGCAGGCAGAGCACGGAGGGCGCGCCTTGATTCGTTCCTGCTCATGACCTGGCCTCTGCCGCGAAGGAGCGCTCGTCGGCCCGATGGATGGCCTCGGCAGTCGCGTTCCAGACGACGTGATTGAGGAGCTCCTTTGCATTGAACTGCCACGGCACGCCGGGGAGGCTCGGGGTCAGTCGGAGCAGAGGCGCGATGGCTCCATCGCAAGCTACGAAGAACGCAGCCGCCGTGAGAGGGAGCAGCGGGCCGGTCGCCGCGCGTGGGAAGGCGCGACGGAGCGCGGTATGAGCGAGCCCCCACATCACGCCGTAGATCCCGCTGAACCCGGCCTTCGTCGCAAGGTTTCCGAACGGCCACGACGGCTTTCGCCCGTGATGCGGGCAAAGAGGGTGGGACCGCCGATCTCGTGTGGTGAGCCCCGACGCACCCGACGCTCGCGACGCTTCTGGCGATCGCTCACGAGGAGCGAGAGTCCGCAGTTGGCGATGCCCGACGCGAGCGTCGCGATCACACCGGCGCCGATGCCGACGGCGACAGCCCTGAGCAGCGGGCGTCGATCCTCGCCGTGAAGGACATGTCCGGGGCCGCGCTCGATCTCGAGGCCCTTCGACTTCCAGTCGGGGAACCCCGAGTCGCGTACGAGGACGGCGTCACCGAGCCCTGCGGCTCGAAGCGCTTTCACGGCACGCTCGGAGCGAACGCCCTTCGTGCAGTGGACGTAGACGACGTCGTGCGGCGGCAGCGCTTCGGCGATGGCCTTCGGTGAGCGCGCCACCTCGGCGCTCGGCGCGTTCAAGGCCCCCGGCACGTGCCCGAGCGCGTACTCGGCGCGCGATCGAACGTCGAGGACGAGCGCGTGCTCGTCATCCCCGAGGCGATCAGGCAGCTGATCCATCTCGATGCTGTCGTGTGCAAAGGCGCGTTCGAAGCTCATGAAGCGTGTCCCTTTCGCCTATTGACGTGACGTGCGAGCGCGTAGAGGCCGACGGCGAGGATCGCGTGGATGGTCAGATGGATCGCGGGCGCCATGTTCGTCGCATCAGGAAGGGTGATCTGTCCCCAATCGACGAGTGTCCGCTGCAGGCGCGCGAAGGACGCAAAGCCGACCACGAACGTGAGCGCTCCGCCGACCATGCCGAGCACGCCCGCGAGCGCGTCTCGCCGGCCTTCCCCGACAGCCGCCACGCTCGTGCCGGGGCAATAGCCGAGGACAGCGAGGCCGCTGCCGAGGAGCAACGCGCCCGCGAGGATGCCGCCCATCTGCGCCGGCTTCACCGAGACGTCGGTCACGCCGAGCGCGACGAGCGTCCAGAAGCCAGCCCCCCGACGGCGATCGCCGTCAGCATGATCTTGATCATGGTGAAGTCACGCAGGACGAGCTGGCCGATGATGACGCCGTGCTGGGCGACGATGTGTCCGAGCACGAGCTTCCGCGCGCGCGTCGACATGGCAACGGAGAGAGCCTGGTGCGACGACATCGTCGTGGCCCCACCGAGCAAGACATGAGCCGTGCGCTGCGTGCGCCTTGGCTCGGACGACTTGGAGTGTTGCCGTGGCGAGCGCGTCGGCAGTTCGCGACCCCGGCGGAGCGCCAGCGTGGCATTGGGGGAGCCGTGTCGCGAGCCGCCTCTCCGCCATACTCGCGCGCACCTCAAGAGCTGCGTGGACGCCCCGCAGTCGCGCCGTCGACCTCACGTCCCCGACGGATCGCTCTCGGTGCGACGAGACGCGTCGGGGCGGGGCGGGCGGGCCCGCGCGCGCCGGTCACCAAACTTCTTAACCGCTATCGAGTGGCGCCGAGGGTCGTTACGAACTGCTCTTTGTCTCGATGGAGACCGCTCTGGTCTTAGGAGCCAGTCGGAGAACGGCTGGAGAAACGCAGGGTTCAGCGCGTTCTCCATGCAGAGTCCGCGAGTGCCCTCTTGTGGGGTCCATTCGTAGGCAGCACCAAGTGGGGTGACGTCAGCGTCGGCTCGCGAGCCCGCGCTGCCACACTCGATGGGCTTATTGGCCGGCCAGCGCACGAGCCCGCGCGCGCAGCGTGGCACATCGGGCATCGCCGCGGGCGCACAAGGACTCGATGGCAGCGGTCGTCTTGCCGACGTAGGGGCGACCCACGTCTAGGAGCGCCGACACGCCGCGCGCGCAGTCGGCGGCGTCGAGCCGAGTCTTGGTGCACGCCTCCACCAGCACCGTGCCACCGAGTCGCGTGTCCCTCGGGATTTGCTCCAGGAGCGACCGGCCGAGCAGAGCGCAGGCACCCGAAAGGTCCTGCGCGCACATCGGCTCGACCTTCTTGCGCGCCGCGATCACCTCGTCCGGGCTTCGCGCGGCCACGAGGAGCACGCGTGCATACGGCACGCACCCCGGCGTGCCCAGCGCTCCACCTTCGCGGCACAGACGTTCGTGAGTGAGCGCTGCTGCGTCGAGGTCGCGCGGCATGCCGCGTCCCGTCTCCTGCAGCTCCCCGAGCCGCAAGCAGGCAGGCAGGAAGTTTGCGGCGCACGCCGCTTGTTGGAGGGCGGCGCCGATCTCGGGGTCCGACTCCTCGCCGTGCGTGAGCGAATGGGCAAGGATGCTGCACGCGCGGAGCAGACCCAACGCGCAACCACGACGTGCGTAAGGACGACGCGCTGGCGGAAGGGGCTCCGGGTCAAGCGTGCCGCTCACGCCGATGGCGTCGAGACACGCGTGTGCAGAGGGCTGGCGCTCGGCGAGGCACGCGCGCTCGCTAAGGGCGCGCGATTCGCCAGCGTTCCCAGCGCTCCCCCACGCGAGCCTTGCGCACCCGGTGCCGATGCCGTCCTCACACGCGCGCCAAGCCGGAGGTTCCGTCACGGCGGCACGATCCACAACCGGAGCTGGGACGACGCTCGGGGCGGATGGCGCCTGCGTCGTCGTCGCACGCGCGGCGCACCCTGCGACGACAAGGAAGACGAGAGGGATAAACCGCCGCATGCGCCGGGGACGATAGACGAACTGACCGCCGACGTATTCCGTGACATGCGCCGGCCACCAAAGCGGCGGTTGCTCTCCGGAGCCGTCGGTCACGTCGACCGGAGCCGCGGGTCACGTCGTCTCCGTTGGTCTGCCCCGCAGAGCGCGCTTCTTGGCCCCGAAAACGGCTCTCCCGAGCGCATGCACGAACCAGCGACCGACGGCTCCGGAGCCTCAACCCCTGAATCCCGCAACAATTCTGGCCGCGGGGGCTCCCGGAGAGAATGCGTGTATTCTACATGGGCGCGCCCGGAGGGATTCGAACCCCCGACCCGCGGCTTCGAAGGCCGCTGCTCTATCCAGCTGAGCTACAGGCGCGTGAACCGAGCCTCTCACTAGCACAGGTCTCCCCGCCTCCGCACGTCGGCCTTCCCGCCCGCCCGGGGGGCGCCCGGGCTTGTCACCTTCCCGGCGGAAGGGTAGTGCACAGGCCGTATCGGGCCCTTTCGTGGGCTCCGGCACCCGACGATGAGCATTCCCGCATCCCGCAGGCGCATCGGCATCTACGGCTGGGGCGTGGTCGCCCCCGGCGCCAAGGACATCGCCGCCCTCGAGGCGCTGCTCCGCTCGGGCCGCTCGGCGGTGACGACGACGAAGCGGCCGGGGCTCGATCAGGGCCTCTTCGCCGTGGGAGACCCCGACTTCGCGTTCGAGGCGTACGTGCCCTGGCTCGCCGAGCGTCACGGGGACGCGTGGGTGGCCCGACTCCGTCAGAAGATGGGGGACAACGTCCAGTTCGCCGTGGGCGCGACCATCCAGGCGCTCACGACGCAGCCCGAGCTCGAGGCCCTCGTCCGCGAGGCCGACGACGCGTGTCACGTCTACGTCGGCTCGGGCGTCGGAGATCTCCGCGAGAGCTACAAGGCCGCGGCCGCGCACGAGCGGGCGTCGCGCGCCTGGAACCACCACTGGGCCGAGCCCACCCACAACGCCGCGCTCCGCAGGTTCCAGGTCGAAGGCGCGATGCCGCCGGGCGAGCCGCCGCCGGTCGACCCCGGGACCCTCGCCGTCGACTCGGTCGAGCGCCACGACGCGCTCGCGGTGTGGGACGCGTACTGGGCCCAGCGCTCCGACGAGCTCGCGGCGTTCCTCGTCCGCTTCGCGGCGATCGAGAAGCTCGACGCGGACGACGACGACCAGGAGAAGGCGCACCTCGCGGCGATCCGAAAGCGCACGCGCGCGCATCGCGCGCTCCTCGACGAGGTCGGCTGCCCGCCGCCGCCGTGGACGAGCGTGAGCCCCGATCTCATCTGGAACATCCAGAACGCGCCGTCCGCGCAGATCACGATGCTGCTCGGCATCCACGGCGCCGCGTGGGCGCCCGTGGGGGCGTGCTCGACCTTCGGCGTCGCGCTCGACTGCGCGCGGAACGCCATCCTCGCCGGCGACGCCAAGCTCGCGATCGTCGGCACGACGGATCCGCGCCCCGACGCCGCGCTCGCCGCCGCGTTCCACCAGGCGCGCGTGATGCCCGGCACCGGCGAGGTGAACCAGCCCTTCACGTCGATGCGGGGGACGCACCTCTCGGGCGGCGCCTGCGTGTGGATCGTGGGGGACGCGGAGCACTGCGAGGCGCGGGGCCTCCAGCCGATCGGCGGCTACCTCGAGGCCGTGGCGCTCTCGTCGGACGCCGAGCACATCATCACGCCGTCCAAGTCGGGCCCGAAGCGGGCGATCACGCGCGCGTATGCGCAGGCGGGCATCACCGGCAAGGACGTCGCGCTGATCGATCTCCATGCGACGGGCACGTCGGGGGATCTGAACGAGCTCACGCTCGTCGACGAGTTCGTCGGCCCCACGACGAAGATCACCGCGCGCAAGGGCCAGCTCGGACACGGGATGGCGAACGCCGGCGGCTGGGAGCTGACGGCCCTCGCCCTCGGCCTCGCGCGCGGAACGGCGCTCCCGACCGGCCTCTCGCACGAGACCGTGCACCCCCGAGCCCACCACCGCGACGCAATCGTGACGAGCTCGGACGCGCCGCTGGAGGGCGTCCATGGCGTGAAGCTGATGCTCGGCATCGGCGGGATCACGGCCTGCGTCGTGCTCCGGCGCGCTACGCCAACCTCGCGATGACGCGGGGCGCCCGCGTTCGACGCGGGCGAGATCATCCTGTCGCGACGGCAGACGGGTGCTAGCAGGCCCCCGTGCCTGCCGTCGAGACGAAGACCACGCCCCTCGTCCGGAGCCATCCGCTCTCCACGCTGCTCGCCGCCCGTGAGGAGGACCTCCGCGCCGCGCTCCCCAACTGGTCGCCGCCGCTCGCGTCGGGGACCTGGCGGTCGAGCGCGCCGGAGACCGCGCGGCCGCCTTCCGATCCGCCGCCGTCCGTCGACTTCGCGCGCCTCGAACAGCTGCCTTCCGTGCGCTTCACCGCGCCGTCGCTGACGCGCCTGTGCGACGCCCTCGGCCTCCCGGAGATCGACGAGATGACGGGCGATCACGTGCACGCCTTCGCGGACTTCTCGCGCGGCGGTCCGCTGCCCGGCGATCTCCACGTCGTCGAGCGCGTCAGCGATCTCGTCCGGGACAGGCTCGCGTGGACGGACGCGGAGCAGGCGCGCCGCTTCCTCGAGTCCGACGCCGAGCGCGCGCAGGCGTTGCACGAGGCCGCCCTCGCCGCGTGGACGGCGTCCGGCGGAGAGGGCACGAGCGCACCGCTCCCCCCTCCGCCGCTCCGCATCCCGCTCGTCGCGATCCTGGACCTCGCGAAGCAGGCGACGACCGGCACCATGCCGCTCTGGCTCTGGTCCGTTCGCTGGACGGACGCGAAGGACACCTTCACGACCTGCTCGCGCTAAGATCGGAGCCCCCATGCGGGTGCTCCTCGTCAGCGCGAATCGTGAGAAGTACCCGGCGCCCGTGGTGCCGCTCGGAGTGCTCTCGGTCGCGGGCGCGATCCGCGACGCGCACGAGGTCCGCGTCGCCGACCTCTGCTTCGAGGATGACCCGCTCGCCGCTCTCCGCGAGGCCATCGACGCGTTCCGACCGGAGGTCGTCGGCGTCGGGCTCCGGAACCTCCACGACAACGCGTACGGCTCGAGCGAACCGCTCCTCGCGTACTACGCCGACATCGGGCGCGCGATCGGCGAGGCCACCCGCGCGCCGCTCGTCGTCGGCGGATCGGCGCTGACGCTGCGTCCGCGCGAGCTCGCCGAGCGGATGAACGCGCGGCACGTCGTCGTCGGCGAGGGCGAGCGGCCGTTCCGAGCGCTGGTCGACGCCCTCGCGCGCGGAGACACGCCGGAGCGCGTCGTTCGATCGTCGATCGTCGAGCGGCGCCTCGTCCAGCTCGCCGCACGGAGCGATCGGGCGCCCGTCTCCTCGATTCCGCCGTCGCCGCCCGCGGTGCTCGACGACTTGCCGCCGCCGGCGCGAGACCTCGTCGACCCGCGGTACTTCGACGCGGGCGCGGGAGGCGAGGGCACCGACGGCATCCAGACGAAGCGCGGGTGCGCCTTCTCGTGCACGTACTGCGACTACCCGGATCTCGAAGGGCGAAGGATCCGGATGCGCGATCCCGAGGTCGTTGCCGACGAGATCGCCGCGCGCGCGCGCGTGCCCGGCGTGTCTGCCGTCTTCCTCGTCGACAGCGTCTTCAACGTGCCCCGCACGCACGCGCTGGCGATCTGCTCCGCGCTCGAGCGACGCGGCTCGCCGCTCCCGTGGGTCTGTTACGTGACGCCCGCGACGCTCGACGACGCGCTCGTCGAGGCGATGGCGCGGGCCGGGTGCATCGGCGCGGAGATCGGGACGGACTCCGGGAGCCCTCGCGTCCTCGCGCGGCTGAACAAGCCCTTCGCGCTGGAGGACGTCCGACGCGTGCGCGCGTCGTTCGTGCGCCACGGCGTGTCCGACGCGCACACGTTCGTCCTCGGCGCGGAGGGAGAGACCGTGGCCGAGGCGGAGGAGACGCTCGCCTTCGTCGAGGACCTCGACCCCGACGTCGCCGTCTTCGTCGTCTTCATGGAGGACCGCGAGGAGCTCGACGGCCGCGGCGCGGCGCATCGCGAGGCCCTCCTCGAGCTTCTCGCGCGCGAGGCCCCTCGGCATCCGGGCTGGGTGGTCCCCGAGCTCGGCGTGCGCTTCGGCTCGAAGGTGCGCCGCATCGTGAGCGCGCAGAACCTCCGCGGGCCCGCGTGGGTCCACCTCGCCCGAGCGCGTCGCCGTGCTCACGTCCGAAAGGTCGCCGATGGCTGAGCGCTCGTCGCAGGTGGACGTCGGCGCCCTCCTCGCGGGCCTCCCCGACGCCGTCCTCGTGGTCCGCGAAGACGTGATCGCCTTCGCGAACGAGACGGCAGAGGCGTGGCTCGGGAGCCCCTCGCTCGTCGGCGTCCCGCTCGCGAAGGTGCTCGTCGACGGCGAGGCAGAGCGCTTCTCGCGGCTCCTCCTGCACCGCGACGCCGGGTGGCCTCTCCCCGCCTCCCTCCGCTTCGGCTTCCGCCGCCAGGACGGCCTCGAGCTGATGGCGGAGCTCCGCCTGTCCGCGCTCCCGACGGGCGAGCGCGTGCTCAGCGCGCGCGACGTGACCGACGTGACGCGCGCCGAGCGGCTGATGGGAAACCTCGCCCTCCTCTCGTCGGAGCCGCCGCTGCTCGAAGGCCCCGACGCGCTCCTCGACGCGAGCGCGCCCGTCTTCGACGCGCTCGGTTGGACGGTGGCGTTCACGGAGCTCACCGAGGGCGCCTCGACCACCTTGCGGGTGCTGTCGCCCCCCGGCAACGCGGTCGGCGCGTACGGCCGCACGCTCGTCGGGACAGAGCTCCCGCTGGAGCGCACGCCGATCTTGGCGGAGGTCGTCCGCACGGGAGATCCGATCTTCCTCGACAACGTCCCGCTCCTCCTCGAGGGCCCGACGGCGGGCGCGAAGGAGCTCTCGCGGAGCATGCTCGAGGCGCGCATCGCGAGGAGCGCGTGGTGCCCGATCCGTTCCGGTGACCGCATCTCGCACGTGCTCGCCGTGACCGGCAAGGATCTCACCGACCACGACTTCGTCGCCGTGCAGCTCTTCGCCGCGCAGCTCGGCGCGTCGCTCCGTCTGCTCGGGCTCTCGACCGAGCTCGTTCGGTCGGAGCGGCTCGCGGCGGTCGGCGAGATGGCCGCGGTCCTCGCGCACGAGGTGCGCAGTCCCATCGGGGTCATCTTCAACGCGCTCGGGCTCCTAGGTCGCACGAACGACGGGGCGGAGCGCGCGCGGCTCATGGAGATGCTCGTGGAAGAGGCCGAGCGACTGAAGCAGCTCGTGCAGGATCTCCTCGACTTCGCCGGACCGAAGACGGCGTCGCTCGAGGCCGTCGAGGTGGCGCCGCTGGTGCGTGCGGCGCTCGAAGCCGCGCGCCACGACACCGCCTTCGTCGAGCGCGCCCCCGTCGTCGTCCTCGAGCTCGACGGGCTCACGCGACCCGTTCGCGCGTCCGCGACGCTCCTCCGGCGCGCGCTCATCAACCTCCTCCAGAACGCGTTCCAGCACGTGCCGCACGGGCGCACCGTTCGCGTCGACGCGTGCGAGCGCGCGGATCATGCGCGGATCCGCGTCTACAACGAGGGGACGACGATCGAGCCGGTGATCGCCGCGCGCATCTTCGAGCCCTTCTTCACGACCCAGGCCCGCGGCACGGGCCTCGGCCTCGCGATCGTGCGCCGCGTCGCCCTCGAGCTCGGCGGGAACGTGGAGCTCGAGCCGACGAAGGACGGCGTCACCTTCGCGCTCGATCTGGCGTACGCTTGAGGACGCGAGCGCAGGTGGAGCACCTGTTGCATCGGAAGCCCGACGGATGACCGAGTCGCACCTCGACGCGTCGCATCGACTCCGCGGTCTCCGCCTCCTCGTGGTGGAGGACGAGCCGGAGACCTTGGAGCTCGTGACCTTCTTCCTGGAGCGCGCTGGGGCAGACGTGCGCGCGGCCGCGTGCGCCGAGGCAGCCCTCGCCTTGGTCGAGCGCATGGAGATGCCACACGTCGTCGTGAGCGACCTCCAGATGCCCGGCATCGGCGGCGACGAGCTCGTGAAGCTACTGCGTGAGCGCGCGCGGTCGTCCGGCGTGACGCTCCGCGCCATCGCGCTCTCGGCGAGCGCGTCGCCGAGCGACGCGGCGCGGGCGCTGGCCGCCGGTTTCGACGTCCACCTCGCGAAGCCCGTCGGGAGCGAAGACCTCGTCGAGGCCGTCCTCGCCGTCGCCCCGGGCTGACGGACGCGCGAGCCCCGCTAGAACGCGCCCCAGACGATCATCTGCGTCTCGACGTAGGTGCCACTCGCGCCGTAGACGCGGCCAGACATGCTCCCCCAGAGGCACGACGGCGCGACCACGCTGCTCGTGTACTGGATGTAGTTGCCCTGCGGGCTCGGGCTCCAGTTGCCGACCTGGACCTGGCTCCCGGCGACCCGCGGCGTGATGCCGAGAGGGCGCCCCTGCTCCGGCGGATAGACGTTCGAGGTCATCGCGCCGACCGTCAGCTTGCAGCTCGGTCCCGGAACGGTGCACGTGATCGTGCCGGACGAAGGGACGGCGACCGTGGACGCCGCGGGGAAGGTGAACCCGTTCCCGCTCCACGCGATCCTGTAGAGGTCGACGACCGAAGACGCGGTCCAGCCCTGGCAGCCCGTCTGGTCCTGGCACTGACGCTGGCGAGCGTCGACCCAGACCGTCCCGAACGTCGTCGTCGTCGCGGCCGGCGCGAAGCGCGAGAGTAGATCGGACGACTGGATCGCGCCCCCCGGGCACGGGCTCGCGTCCCACGGCGTCGGCCCGGACGGTCCGGCGCCCGTCGTCGGGCCTCCGCCGTCCGCCGCGCCCCCGTCCGTCGCGGC
>JALHPN010000229.1 GCA_022842465.1 Polyangiaceae bacterium
CTCGACCGCGCGGGCCAGCGCGAAGAGGCGAAGGCCGTGATCGCGGAGCGCGTGCGCTCCGACGTGAGGCCGCTGCTCGCGGATCCGCGCGTGACCGCCGCGCTCGCCGATGCGGGCGCGGCCTTCGACGCGCCCGCGCTCGCCGCGATGGCGCTCGAGACGTCGGGGGATGCCGGCGCGGCGCGCGAGTCGTGGCGGAAGTTCCTCGACGGCCCGGGCGGGAAGGGACCGTGGGCAGAGCACGCGCGCGCCCACGAGGCGTCGGGAGGGAAGCCCGCGGCGCAGCCGGCGCGGAGGCCGCGATGAGAGCGGCGGTCGGCATCGCGCTCGCGACCCTCGTGGCGACGACCGCCGCGCTCGCCGACGGCCCCCCGAGCCGGTGGGAGGCCGTGAAGGACCCCGCCGCGGCCGGCGCTTACGCGCTCCACGTCGAGGTCCAGCGCCGGCTCGCGCAGCGGAACAGCTTCGACGTCGGGGAGTCGCAGGCGCTCGCCGCGAAGGCGAAGCTCGAGCGGGCGAACGCGGCGACCAGCCCGGACGTGCGCCTCCGGTTCGACCTCGGGCTCGTCTACTTCGTGCTCCAGGACCACGAGCGCGCGGCGAAGGTGCTCGCCGCAGCGCTCGCGGCGGCGCCAGATCATCCGGCGGCGGAGGAGGCGTGGCTCCGGCTCGCGTTCGCGTGCGGTCACGTCGGCGACCACGTGTGCGAGCGTCGCTCTTACCTCGAGGTCCTCCGGCACGTGACCGAGGAGCCGCAGCGCGCGACGCCGACCTTGAACCTCGCCGAGACTTCGATGCACCTCGGCGACTTGAAGGAGGCCGTCGACGGGTACCGCGAGGCCCTCCGCCTCGCGAGCCGCACGCATCTCTCGCGGGACACGGCGCCCCTCGCCGTGTGGGGCCTCGCCGTGGCGCTCGATCGCTCGGGCGACCGCGTCTCGGCCGAGAAGGAGGCGCGCTTCGCGATGGAGCTCGAGAGCTCGTCGGGGCAGCGCAACATCCTCCACTCGTCGAACGTGTTCTTCGTGCCCGCGTACGAGCGCGAGTGGTACGACGGGCTCGGGGCGACCGCGGCCGCGCGCGTCGAGCCGAGCGCGACGAAGGCCGCGCTGCTCTGGAAGCAGGCCGAGCACCACTTCGAGGCCTACGTGAAGGCCGCCGAGAAAGCGGACGCGGGCGTCGGACGCGGCGAGAAGGACAAGCTCCGCGAGAAGGACCGCTGGCTCGACATGGCCCGCGCCCGCCTCGTCACGATCAAGGCTTCGCTCGCGAAGGCCGAGAAGCGCCGCGCGAAGGAGCCGGCCCGCGAGCCGGAGACGACGGACGACGGCGAGACGCCGCTCTGAGGCGCCCGGTGGCTCCTCGCTCGCGCACCGAGCTCCACGTCCTCCTGGACGACATCCGCGCGCGGGCGGACCTCCGCGCGCGACGCGAGAGCGATCCGGTCGGCTTCGTCCACCGCTACCGCACCACGCTCGATCGCGAGCTCGTCGCCCTGCTCGCGGCGTCCGTGGCCTTCGGGAACGTGAAGGCGATCCGGGCGAAGCTCGCCGAGCTCCTCGAGCGGATCGGGCCGTCGCCGTCGCGGGCTGCCGACGATCCCGAGACGCTCTTCGCCCGGCTCGAGACCTTTCGCCATCGCGTCTACCAGGGCGAGGACCTCGCGCGGCTCCTCGTCGGCGCGCGTCGCGTGCAGCGCCGCGCGGGCACGCTGGGGAAGGCGTTCGCCCGGGAGCTCGCGAACGCCGATGCCCGCGGGCTCGAGCCCCACCTCGCGCTCCGCGAGGCGCTCGGCGTCTTCTGCGACGCGATCCGCGGCGAAGGTGGGCTCCCGCGGGCAGGGGAGGAGGACGCGAGCGGTCGGCGCGGTCCGCGGCACCTCCTCGCCGACGCGCGGGCAGGGAGCGGGGCAAAGCGGCTCCACCTGTTCCTCCGCTGGATGGTGCGGCCTGCCGACGGGATCGACCTCGGCCTCTGGGCGGAGGACGTGCCTGCCGCGCGGCTGCTCATGCCGGTCGACGTGCACATCCACAAGCTCGCGCGGAACGTCGGCCTGACGCGGCGGAAGGACGTCTCCTTCCGTACGGCGGTCGAGATCACGACGGCCCTCGCGGCGTTCGACGCGTCGGATCCGACCCGCTACGACTTCTCCCTCTGCCACATGGGCATGCTCCAGCGGTGTCCGTCGGCGCGGGACCCGGCGCGCTGCGAGGGGTGTGGGGTGAAGCCCGTCTGCCGCCACTGGCCGCGATCCGGCGTGCGTTCCGGCTCGTCCGTGGAGCTCCGCCGGAAGACTTCCCCACGAAGCACGTGACTTTCCGGCGGCTTCCGTGTGATCCTCGGAGGACGCGGCGCGCTCGTGCGCCGCACGCCCCACGATGGCCTCTCCGAAGAGACAGTTCTCGCTCGACGCGCTCCGTACGGACGGCTGGTTCGAGCGCATCGGCGAGGGCATCGGCAGCTTCCAGGCGCTCTGCGAGATCGTCGGCGAGCGCTTCTTCGCGTTCTCGATCATCGTCGGCGCGCGGATCACGGCGCTCACCATCGACCGGCGGAGCCCCGATCAGACGCTGGTCGACTTCGTCGTCGGCTCGGCCGAGACGGACGGGGATCTCGAGCCCCAGCGCCTGACGCTCGCGGATTTCCGGCGTCGCCTCGTCGGCGCGCTCCTCGTCGAGGAGGAGAAGCACGCGCCTGCGCCCGAGCGCGAGACGGACATCGAGGCGATCCAGCTCTACATCGGCGTCCGCTACCTGCTCCTCGCGCCGCTCTACGGGTACTCGCTCGTGTCGCTCTCGCTGGAGGACGCCGAGCCGGAGCTCTCCGTGCTCCATGACGGCGTGGAGGAGAAGTACGAGCTCGACGCGTTCCGGGTCCGCGTGCGCTCGCACGTCCAGCAGGAGCTCGAGCGCGTCGCGAGCGGCTCGCGCTCGGCGATCGACCTCTCGAAGGTGGCCGAGGCGGAGGCATGCGCGCTGAAGAAGGAGTGGCCGAAGGTCATCGCCCTCCTCGGCACGTGGCCGGCGCCGCTCGCGATCTTCCTCCGCACGCCCGAGGGGCAGATGCTCGCCCCCGAGGCGCGCGCCCTCATCGCGAAGGGGCTCGGCCTCCTCGGATCGGCCTGCGTGCACCTCGGCGAGATCGAGCAGGCGGAGGAGGTCTTCCGCATCGGAATCCAGTATGCCCAGGAGGGGATCGCCGCCGCGGAGCTGTTCCGACGGCTCGGCGAGGCGCTCCTCGTGAACGATCGCCCGGGCGAGGCGATCGGACCGCTCCGTCGCGCGCTCGCGTTCGGAGGCCTCCCCCAGGAAGTGCTCCCCCCGCTCGCCCGCGCGTTCAACAAGCGCGGGCGTCACGTCGCCGCCTACGCGTGCCTGAAGGACGCGCTCGCCTCCGGCGCGCCGGAGAAGGAGCTCGCCGAGGACCTCCGCGAGGTCGAGACCAAGCTCGGCCCCGCGCTGACGGCGTGGAAGGCCAAGATGGTCACGGGCGCGGTGAAGTAGCGCTCAGCTCCCGTACTTCGCGACGATCGCCCGAGCGCGCTCGACGAAGGCCGCCATGTGGAATCGCTCGAAGTCGGCCCAGGTCGTGAAGGTGCGCGCGTCCTCCACGCGATCGACGAAGACCTTCCCGTCGAGGTGGTCGAGCTCGTGCTGGAACGTCCCGGCGGTGATTCCCTTCACCTCGAGCGTCACGTCGTTGCCGTGGCGGTCCCAGCCGGTGACGCGGACCGAGGCGAACCGACGGACCTCGGCGCGGAGGTTCGGCACGCTCAGGCAGCCCTCGTAGACGAGGATGCTCTCGTCGCTCGTCGGCGTGACGACGGGGTTCACGAGGACGGTGAGCGGGTAGTTCGGCTTGTAGGGGTAGCGCGGGTTGTTCTTGATCTCGATCGCGCAGACGCGCACGGGCTCGTGCACCTGGTTCGCCGCCAGGCCGGCGCCGTTCGCGTCCCGCATCGTCTCGACGAGGTCGTCGACGAACGCCTGCATCGCGGGCGTCGCGAGCTCCTCCCGCGTGAGGGCACGGGCGATCTGACGGAGGACGGGGTGGCCGAGGGTCGCGATCTTCCGGAGGGCCATGGGCTCCCGGCAGTCTAGCCGGGGCGGGCGGACTCGGGCGGTCGTTGACTTCCACGGGGGCCTGGCACTAGATACAGGACCTAACCGCTCGACAATGTGCTGCCTTTGTAGGCTGCGCCGTCCGACGGGAGCTCGACGAGGCCGACCATCCGATGATCCCGACCTACGCCCCGATGTTCTTGATGATCTTCGTGGCGCTCACGCTCGCCGCGCTCTTCTTCACCGGCGCCACCTTCCTGGGCGGCAAGTTGAACAAGACGCCCGAGAAGATGAAGCCCTTCGAGTGCGGGTCCGAGAGCTCGGGCGGTCGGCACCTGAAGCTGTCGGTGAAGTTCTACCTCACCGCGATCCTCTTCGTCGTCTTCGACATCGAGGCCGTCTTCATCTACCCGTGGGCGATCCAGTTCAAATCGCTCGGGTGGATCGGCCTCGCGTCGATGTTCACGTTCCTCGCCGTGGTGGTCGTCGCGCTCGTCTACGTCGTGAAGAAGGGAGCCCTCGAATGGGAGAGCTGAACGAGACCCGTCAGGTCGCGCTCGAGCCGGGCGAGTCCGGGTTCGCCACGACGCGCCTCGACGCGCTCCTCAACTGGGCGCGCAAGTGGTCCCTCTTCAAGTACCCGTTCGTGACGGCGTGCTGCGGGATGGAGTTCATGGCGCTCACGAGCCCGCGCTTCGACGGGTCCGCCCGCTTCGGGGCGGAGGCCCCGCGCTTCTCGCCGCGCCAGAGCGACCTCCTCTGGGTCGTCGGCACGATCAGCCAGCGTCAGGCGCCGGTGCTCCGCCGCATCTACGAGCAGATGATGGAGCCCAAGTGGGTGCTCGCGTTCGGCACGTGCGCGAGCTGCGGCGGCTTCTACGACAACTACACGACCGTGCCCGGCATCGACAAAATCATCCCGACGGACGTGTACGTCCCCGGCTGTCCGCCGCGTCCGGAGGCCGTCCTCGACGGGCTCATGCTCCTCCAGGACAAGATCACCCGCGGTGACCGGAAGCCCGGCATCGTGAAGCCGCGCGAAGATCCGGCGCTCGTCCAGATCCGCCGCAAGGAGGGCGTCTGATGAGCGAGCGAGTCCTCGAGGTCCTGAAGAGCCAGTTCGGCGCCGCGGTGCTCGAGACGCACTCGCAGCTCGGCGACGACACCGCGGTGCTCGACCCGAAGGTGTGGAAGGCGGCCTGCGCGTTCCTCAAGAGCGATCCGCAGATGGCCTTCGACATGATGATCGACCTCTGCGGCGTCGACTACGCCGGCTTCGCCGACAAGCCCGGCGCCCGGCCCCGCGAGGGGCGGTTCGAGGTCGTCCTCCATCTCTACTCGACCTCGCGTCGTCATCGCGTCCGCCTCAAGGCGCGCGTGGGAGACGAGGAGGGCGACGGCGCCCAGATCGACTCCGTCACCGACGTGTGGCCGGGCGTCAACTGGTTCGAGCGCGAGGCCTATGACCTCGTGGGCATCACGTTCCTCGGCCACCCGGACCTGCGGCGCATCCTCATGTACCCGGAGTTCACCGGCCACCCCCTCCGCAAGGACTACCCCGCGGACCGGACCCAGCCCCTCGTGCCGTATCGCACGGAGGAGGAGGCGGGTCTCACGCTCGACAAGCAGGCGCCGTTCCGCGCCGACGAAGGCATGCCGTTCGGACGCACCGCGTGGGGTGCAGATCGAGGAGAGAGCTGAGTCATGGAGCCCATCGATCTCGATCTCGAAGAAGGCGAGCTCGAGCTCCCGTCGGAGCCGATGCACCTCAACCTCGGCCCGTCGCACCCGGCCATGCACGGCACCGTGCGCATCGTCCTCGAGCTCTCCGGGGAGACGATCGTGAAGAGCGACGTGCAGATCGGGTATCTGCATCGCGGCTTCGAGAAGATGTGCGAGCGCGGGACCTGGGCGCAGGTCTTCCCGTACGCCGACCGCCTGAACTACGTCTCGCCCATGCTGAACAACGTGGGCTACGCGCTCGCGGTGGAGAAGCTCTGCGAGATCGAGGTGCCCGAGCGGTGCCAGTGGTACCGCATGGCGCTCGGCGAGCTCGCGCGCATCTCGGATCACCTGACGTGCACGGGCGCGATGGCGATGGAGCTCGGCGCGTTCACGCCGTTCCTCTGGTACATCAAGGCCCGCGAGATGGTCTGGGACATCCTCGAGGAGGAGACCGGCGCGCGCCTCACGCACTCCTTCGGCCGCATCGGGGGGATGGCGAGCCCGCCGACGCCGGCGTTCAAGCAGATGGTCCGCGAGACCTTGCCCGCGATGATGAAGCTCATCGAGGAGGGCGAGGGGATGCTCCTCAAGAACCGCATCTTCCTCGACCGCCTCGAGGGAGTCGGCAACATCTCGGGCGCGGACGCGATCGCGCTCTCGTGGTCGGGCCCCTGCCTCCGCGCGAGCGGCGTCCCCTACGACGTTCGGAAGTCGCACCCGTACCTCAAGTACGACGAGGTCGAGTTCGACATGCCGCTCGGCAAGAACGGCGACAGCCTCGATCGTTTCCTCATCC
Source organism: Polyangiaceae bacterium (assembly GCA_022842465.1). Classification (GTDB taxonomy): domain Bacteria; phylum Myxococcota_A; class Polyangia; order Polyangiales; family Polyangiaceae; genus Labilithrix. Next base: position 6,583 of record JALHPN010000229.1, read on the forward strand.
GCCTCCAAGAGATCCGCCAGAGCGTGCGGATCCTCATGCAGGTGCTCGAGCGGATGCCCGACGACGGCCCCGTGAACGTCGCCGATCCGCGGGTGATGCTGCCGCCGAAGGGCGAGGTCTACACGACGATCGAAGCCACCATCCAGCACTTCAAGCTCGTGATGGAGGGCGCGAAGGTCCCGCGGGGCGAGGTCTACTCGTACACCGAGGGCGGCAACGGAGAGCTCGGCTTCTATCTGATCTCCGACGGCACCGGGACGCCCTGGCGCGTCCGCATCCGTCCGCCGTGCTTCGCGATCACGGGCGGTCTGTCGAAGCTCATCAACGGCGCGATGCTGAGCGACATCGTCCCGACCTTCGGCTCGCTGAACATGATCGGCGGCGAGTGCGATCACTGAGGGCGTGAGCGACCGCGCGTGCCTAGCGGCGGTCCTGGCACAGGTAGTTGTCGTTCCAGGTGAACGGGTCGTCGGGCTCGAAGATGCGCGTGCACGCGTGACCGGGGTGCGCCCCCGCGGAGCTCCACACGAGCCGGTAGTCGCGCGGCGCGCATAGATAGTTGTCCGCCCAGGTGTGCTCGGCGGGCGCGGCCGGCTCGTCGATGTTCGTGCAGACCATGCCGGCGATCGGGCCCGCGAACGACCAGCGGAGCCCGAAGTCGCGGTTCGTGCAGAGATGGTTGTCGCTCCACGCATCCCGGATGCGCCGCGTCCGCGCATCGGCCGGCTCGCCGGTCGTTCCCCAGGTCGTCGCGTAGGCCGGCTCCTGGATCTGGATGCAGTGATGGCTCGCGCTCGTCCGAGGCCGGCCGTTCCACGACCACGTGAAGTCGATCGCGGGTACGCCGGGACCGACGAGCGACTCGGGACGGAGGTAGACCGCCGTCGTCTCCGCGCGCCCGGCGACGTCGAGGGCGGTGACGCGCAGGCGGAACGGGAGGCGGCGCGGGAGGACGGATGCCAGATCGACGAGCGAGCCGACGCCGGGGCGCTCCTGCGGCGTGAGCTGCTGGATGGCGACGCCGCGCCGCCGGAGCGCGATGCCGCCGAACGTCGCCTGCGCGAGGACGTTCGCTCCGGTCGCGTCGAGCATCTCGAAGAGGAGGACGTCGTCCGCCCAGATGGGCGCGAACGCGTCGGCGTCCGACGAGAGGAGAACGGGACCCTCGCTGTAGGTCAGCACGGCCGAGGTCGCCTGCGCGAAGCGTCGTGGCGTCCGATCGAGACCGGGTCGCCTGTCTCCGAGCTCGAGGTCGGCCACGAGATCCGCGGGCGGACGCGCATAGCCGAACGAACGCGCGGCGAGCAGCGGGAGGGTTCCTGCGCACGTCGTGCCGAGGTCACAGGCGGCGGTCAGGTCGGACTCCGTCGCGGCGGCCGTGGCCTCGTCGGCGGCGGGAGACGCGCACGCGGAGAGCGCGACGAGCGCGACGGACGCGCAGGCCTTCTTCGACGAGATCAGGGCCGCGGGCGAAGCGATGTGACGGGGCGAGGTCGGCATGGAGGGTGGCATCATGCAGACCTTTCCGCAGGGAGTGTGCCGGCCCTCGCCTGCGGTTCGGCGGGGCGTCCACCCTCGGCATTCCGCGCGCTTGCTGCCGGCGTCGACGCGGCGAGATCCGCGCGATCCTAGTCATCCGATCCGACGGACAGGACGCTTGCACCGAGCTCGCGCGCGGTGCCCCGCTCCGCGAGCGCTCTCGATGCGATGCTCGCCGAGTGCAACGTCCTGGGCAGACGACCGTGATCTGCCGGATCTCGCCTCGGCTGTCCCGCCTCCCAGGTGTCCGTAACCGCGAGCGAAGACCGCCGCGCGGCCTGGCCCACGACCACGGCATGGCTTCTGCGCGCACGTCGACTCCGACCACGCGGCGTGGCCGCGGTCGAGCAAGGAGCGTCGGGATGCAGCAGCGCGTGATTCGGTCTCAGGTTTCCCTCTTCGCGCTCACCGGCGCCTTGGCCGCCTGCGGCGCTGCGCGACGAGAGGCCGACGCGCAGCGGGTCGACCCGACGGCACCGCCGGAGCGTGCCGATGCCGACGGCGGAGGTCTTCGCCCCGCGTCCCCCTCGTACGCGGCCGTCGTCCTGCCCGAGCGCGACGTCACGTCGGACGACGGATACGGCATGGAGAAGGACGAGGTCCTCTTCGCGGTGCGCGCCGATCCGCGCGGAGGCGTAGTGCTCCTCTTCCGCGAGCCTCCTGGCGTCCCGTCCCCCGACGCGGCGCGGTTCCACCTCCGGTACGTGACACGCGACGGCGACGCGAGCCGTGCTTCCGCGTCGTTCGCAGGCCCGGGAGTCCTCGGCAACACGTCGTTCGACGTCCATCCCTCCGGCGAGATCACGGCTTGTGGCGCCGACGCGACGGGGACGAAGGCAGGTGCGGGCCCGGCGCAGGCGCTCTCCGTCACCCGGTTCGATCGCGACGGCCGCGTGCTCCGCTCGGCACGAGCCGGCGAGGCCGGCCGCGCCTGCGAGGTCATCGCGGACGGCGAGGACGCCCTGGTGTTCTCCGGGGCCGGGACGCCGGGAAGCGCCGTCCGGGTGAGCGCCTCCGGCGGCGTCCTACGTCTGGACGAACCCGTGGCGCCGACGATGCTCGACGTCGACATCCCATCGAGCCTTCCCATGTGGGCGCGAAGCGCGACGAGGACGGTATGGACCGCGAGCGGCGACGAGATCGACCTCGCGACGGGGAGAGCTCTCCGCTCGGCGGGACGCATGGAGTCGCTGGTCGCGCTAACCCGCAACGACGACGGCAAGGTCTACCGCGTGGGGGTCCCTGGCGGCGTCGTCGTCGTCGACGAGCTGCCCTCGTCGGGGGGGCCGAAGGTGCTCTTCGAGACCGTCGCCGGGCGTTTGCTCCCGCTCAGCCCCGCACGCGGCGCCACCACGGCGTTCCTTGCGACCCCCGAGGGATGGACGATGCCGGACGGGAGCTACTACACGGATACCGAGGGGCTCCTCTTCCTCCACGGCGACACGATCGGCGGCCCCGTCCAGCGCCTGGTGTTCCCAGGCGCGATGCACCTCGAAGCGGCGCTCGCGACGAGCGATCGTCAGCTCTACGTCGTCGGCTGGCTCCAGGCCTCGAGCAACCTGGGGACGATCGCGCTGACGCACCCCGGCGGGGCGACCGCACATGTCTTCGTCGCGCGCTTCCAGGACTGGTCGTCCCTGGTGGCAGCGCACGACGTCCGATGACGGGGCGGGATCTCGGCGATCGCGGGCGGCCGCCCCACGCGTTCGGCGCGCGCGCGCCGGGTACGCGCGCAGAGAGGCCAGGATCTCGAGGGGCTGTCGACGTGTTCGGCACGGCACACGGCGTGCGTGGATGCTCGCCATGTCCACTGTGTCTCCCCTCTGGCCTCTCGGATCGTCGACCCCTCGCGCCCGCACGACCCTCGCGGCGTTCGCCTTCGTCCTCGGCGCCTGCGCCGTCGCGTGCGGCTCCCCGGAGGAGGAAGGCGACGTCTCCGCCGGCGCCTCGGCGCAGACCGCGACGACGACGTGGTTTTCGCTCGCCCCGAAGCAGGCGGACAACCCCTGGGACGAGTGCCGCCGCACGGGCGGCAGTCTGGGCGGCACGGACAGGGAGACGCCTCCCGAAGCCGGCGAGGGCGCGCTCGTCCGGAGCTGCCTCGGAGAGCGCGGCGCGACGCTCGGCACGATCGTCTTCCTGACGCCGACGGGGCCGGTCGGGCGGTGCCTGTCGATGAGCTGCCCGCGTGGCGACACCCTGGTCGTCGAAGCGACGACGATCGAGGCGGGCGAGAAGCTCCGTGGGCTCGGCTTCACCCCGCTGGAGCAGCGTGGCTATGCGAAGGCGGTCTGTGACGATCGCGAGATCCCCGTGACGTCTGCGTTCGAGCAGCAGTTCGGAGCCCAGAGGGCGACCGACTGGGCGAGCGACGAGGCCATCGACGTGACGGGCGCCGGGATCGCGTACGCGCCTACGAGGGATGACGCATCGTGCGGCTACCGCGCGGTGTTCACGGTCGCGGCCGATGCGAGCGCGACCGCGCTCGAGGCGAGGGGCTACGAGCCCTTGAAGCGCGCGCCCTACTAGCGAGGTGTCCTCACGGCACGAGCGAAGGACGGAGCGGGCGGGTGGGTCGTCGCGCTCCGGCGTCTTGACGCGCGTGGTCGCGCTCCGGCGCGACGACGTCCATCCAGAACGCGACCAGGGCGAACGGTACCCAGACGAAGAGGAGCACGAGCGCGTGGAAGACGAGGTTCTGCGTGAGGACTTCCATGACGGGATCTCCCGTCGGGAACCCTCGCAAGCCGCGGTCCCGCCGGCACCGGACCCCTGCGGCGAGAGAAAGCCGCGGCCCCTCTCCCGGTCGGGACAGGCGTCTTTGCCTCGGGTCGTCCATCGCCCCGGCGGCGTGCCGTCCGCAAAGCGCAAGCCATCGGAGATCCATCAAAATCACGCCGGGACGAGCGCATCCGTGGATCGCGTCGTATAGATCGCGCGCTGGTTCGCAGGAGCTTACACGTGTCTCGCCGTACGTCTGGACGTGGTCTCGTCGGATTCGGGGTCATCGCGACCTCCGCGGTCGCCTTGTTCCTCGCGGTCGCCTGCGGAGGCGGCACGGCGGCGACGAAGGAAGACCGCCTCTGCACGCCGAACAACTACGTCTACTGCCGCTGCGAGGACCGGTCGGAAGGCACGAAGCTCTGCGAGAGCGACGGGCTCTCCTTCAAGCCGTGCGTCTGCACCGGCGAGTCCTCGGGTGAGCTGCCTCCGCCGTTCGAGGAGTGGGACGGCGGCCTCGAGCCCATCGACGCGGGACCGATCGACCCGGGCGCCCCGGTGATCGACGTCGCCTGCACCGATCGGCTCGGCGTCGTCGCCGGCGCGGGCGAGGACGCGTACGTCGCCGCCTACAAGGGCAACGGCGTCTTCGCGGTGTCGAAGGGCGCGACGCGCTCGGTCCTCGAGACGCCGACGCTGACGAACGTGGGGCCTTCGCTCGTCGCGACGTGGGCGTCGCGAAACGATCAGATCGTCTGGTCGAAGATGCTCGCAGGAACGTGGTCCGCGCCCGAGATCGTCGGCAGCGCGAAGACGAAGCGCGGCACGACCTCGGCGCCGTACGAAGGCGGCGCACGCCTCGTCTACGTCGACGCCATGTCGAACCTCCGGTTCGGAGTCTACGGCGCGACGGGCTGGAACGACGCCCTCGGCTACGCCGGCACGCCGTCGCCCGATGCGGGCGCGGACGGGAAGGGCGACCCCGCCTCCGCCGCGCCGTCCGACGGGAGCGTGCTCGTCGCGTGGACGACGCAGGCAGGCGCGCTCGTCTCGCGCTCGCTCTCGGCGGCGGGCAACTGGCTCGTGCCGCGCACGCTCGTGCAGTCCGGCGTCTTCGCCGGCCCCGTGTCGCTCACCGCGATCGAAGGGAGCGCGACCGAGGACGCGCTCGTGGTCTACGCGGGCGACGACCTCGTGCTCCGCGGCGTCGCGCGGGACATCACGGGCGGGACGACCAAGTGGAAGGCGCCGATCGTGGTCGACAACGCGGCGCTCGCGATCGAGCACCGTCTCGTCGGCCTCCCGGGCGGGCGCGCGCTCCTCGCGTATCTCGGGTCGAACGACACGCCCTACGTCTCGATCTACACGCCCGGCGTCGGCTTCTCGCCGCCCTCGGAGATGCTCCCGGGGAAGAACCCCGTCCTCGTCACCGCTCCCGTGCTCACGAAGGGCCGGTGCGGGAGCGAGGCGACCGCCGTCGTCATCGAGAAGGCGACGGGTGCCGTGAAGGTGCTCCGCATGGTCCCGAGCGCGTGGCTCGGGCCCTACGACGTCCCGGGGATCCCGAAGGCGACGTGGGCGGGCGTCGCCGAGACGCCCTGACGTTCAGGCCGGACGAATCGCCCGTCGCGTGACGTGGACGAACCGCGCCGTGAGCGCCCCCGCCACGAGCGCCAGACCGAGCGCGAGGCCCCACCAGAGCCCGCGCGCGCCGAGCCCCATCGGGAAGGCGAGGACGAGCGCGACGGGGAAGCCGACCCCCCAGTGCGCGGCGACGTTGGCGACGAACGCGAACCGCACGTCGCCCGCCCCGCGGAGCGCGCCGGCGGCCACGCCCTGGACGCCGTCGAAGAGCTGGAACGCAGCCGCCACCACGAGGAGCGAAGCGCCGAGCTCGCGGACGTCGTCGTCGCTCGTGAAGAGCCCGACGAGCTCCCGGGCGAAGAGGACGAAGACGAGACCCGACACGAGCATGAAGCCCGCGCCGAGCACGATGCCGACGAGGCCCGCCCGCCTTGGGGGGCTCCCGGCGCCCACGGCGTGACCGACCCGGACCGCGGTCGCGCTGCTGATCCCGAGCACGCCCATGAAGGTGAAGCTCGCGAGGCTGATGGCGACCTGGTGCGCGGCCACGGGCACCGTCCCGAGCTTGCCGGCGACCACGGCGACCACGGAGAAGACGCCGATCTCCGCGAGCATCTGGAACCCGACCGGGATCCCCAGGCGCAGGACACGCCTCACGTTCGCCGCGAGGGACGCGTCCTCGTCGCGAGCGACGGGTAGGGGCGAAGCTCCTCGGCTCCGTCGCGCCGCGACGAGGACGACCGCGGCGAGCAGCATGCTCGAGAGCGAGCTCGCGAGCCCGGCCCCGAGGGCGCCGAGCTTCGGGAAGCCGTGGGTCGTGATCCCCGCCGTCGCGAACGCCTCGTCGCCGCGGACGAGGACGTTGCAGACGAGGAAGTTCGCGAGGTTGGCGATCACGGCGCCGACCAGCGCCGGCGCGGTGCGTCCGTGGGCCTGGAGATAGGTCTTCGCGGCGAGGAAGACCGGAAAGGCGAGCATGCCCGGGAGGTTGCCGACGAGGAAGTCGCGGGCAGCCCGGGTCAGGTCGTCGTCGATGCCGAGGGGCGCGAGGAGGAGCGTCGCGACGAACGCCGCGAGCGAGGTCGGGATCCAGACGAGGACGAGCGCCGCGAGCGTCGCGACGAGCGAGCGCCAGGCACGGGCGGGCTCGCCCGCGCCGATGGCCTGCGCCGCGAGCGGCTCCAGCGCGGAGCTCGCCCCGATCGAGAGGGCCACGGCGGCGAACCCGATCGAACGGCCGATCGAGGCGCCTCCGAGCTCGGAGGCCGAGGCACGGCCGAGCACGGCGACGTCGACGAGACCGAGCGCCATCAGCCCGAACTGGGCGAGCGAGATCGGCGTCGCGAGGCGTGCGATCGCGATCGCCTCCGAGGAGGACGAAGAAGGACGAGGGGAGGCGACGTCGGGCTGCAGGCTGGAGGACTCTACCGCGCGCGCCGGCGCGCGTGTGGGCTCGCCCCGCCGTCCACGGCGGCGCGCGGTTTCCGCTCGCAGACAGCGCGGCCTTATGACGTAGACTGGAGGCTCGCGCGGGGGATGCCGGATGCAGCACGACGGGCCGAAGCGGCGCACGACGCAGATGGGGATCGGCCAGAGCGGCACGCGCCCTCGCGCCGACGACGGACCGGACGCGGCGTCCGACGAGAAGCAGAACGTCCTCTGCCCGCCGCCATCGGCGCCGCCGTCACCGAAGACACGCACGTCGAGCGACGAGCACGCGACGGTCGCGTTCGGAGAGGAGGTCGCGTCCGCGCTCCGACACACCGTCCGTGAGCGCGCCGCGAGCGCGACCGACGAGGTCGACGAGATCGCGAAGCGAGAGATCGCGCGGCGCGACTCCGTGCGCGAGTTCATGGCGGCCGCGGCGGCGACGCGCGCGCGCACCGAGAGCGCCGCCGTCCGGTCGCCCGCGCCCCCGGAGTCTGCGCCGCCCTCGCGA